>NZ_CATKPP010000002.1:0-241070 GCF_949767635.1 Pseudomonas sp. IT-93MI4 | reverse complement strand
GGGAGAGGGCTAGGGTGAGGGGCTTTTGAGGCCACACTTTTGACGTCAATTTTCGAGCCCGAAAATCGGTGGTCATTTATCGACCGCCCCTCTAAAGTGGCATCCGGTCTGTAGAGTAGGACACTCGGTCAGCCTCCTATCGCACGGTGAGTCAACGATTGACCCATAACGCCATTCAACGTCTTTTGCTCAAGCGCTTTGCCCTCGCCGCAGCCACCTATGGATTGGCTTTGCTGCTGCTGTGGCTGGCGTTTTTCACCGGGCATTACCCGCAATCATTGAACAGCGTGGCGATCGGCAGCGCGCTGGTGGTGATCTGCCAGGCGACGTTGTTTACGCTGTTCTGGTCCGGGCGCAACCAGCGCTTTGCCGACCCCAGCCTGACCGAAGCGCAAGTGCTGCTCGGGCTCGGCTGGCAGACCTGGCTGATCGCTCATCTGGACGAAGCACGCGGCGCGTTTCTGGTGTTCTACGTGCTGATCCTGCTGTTCGGCCTGTTTCATTTAACCCGGCGCGCGTTCATTCGTTGCGCGCTGCTGGTGTTCTTCAGTTTCTGTGCGATCACCCTCTGGGACGGCTACCACTTCCGTCTGCCGGATCCGGCCCTGGCGGCGTTGCAGGTGTGCATTCTGGCGATGGTCCTGGCCTGGCTGGTGATTTATGCACGCTTCGTCCAGGTTTCACGGCAGCGCATGCGCCAGCGCCGGTTTGCCTTGCAGGCGCATCAGGACACCCTGCGCGGGATGATGCGCCAACTCGAAGATCTGGTGGCCACCGATGAACTGACAGGACTGTTCAATCGCCGGCATTTTCTGCGTCTGGCCTCACGGGAGCTGGCGGAGATGGAACCGGGCGTGGTGCATGGTCTGGCGCTGATCGACCTCGACCACTTCAAACGTATCAACGACCTGCACGGCCATGCCGCGGGCGATCAGGTGTTGCAGGCGTTCGCCGGCGTGGCAGGTGCCTGCCTGCGTGACGGCGACGTGCTGGCGCGTTACGGTGGCGAGGAATTCGTGGTGTTGCTGCCCGACTGCGATGCCGAACGCCTGACGGCCTGTTGTGAACGTCTGCGCATCGCCTTCACCGACGTCGAACTGGTGGGCCTGAATGTGCGCAGCCTGAGTCTGTCGGCAGGCATGACCTTGCTGGAACTGGGCGATGATCTCGACGATGCCTTGCAGCGTGCCGATCAGGCGCTGTACCGGGCCAAGCGCGACGGGCGCAATCGTTGTGCAGCGGCATGGGAGAATGTGGATGCCTGGACTTCGCGTCGGTGACCGGCAATGGCCGGTGGCGGCGGGCAGCAATTTGCTCGACGCGCTGAATCAGCACGGCGTCGCGGTGCCTTACAGCTGCCGCGCCGGCAGTTGCCATGCCTGTCTGGTGCAGTGCGTGAGGGGCTTGCCCGCCGACAGTCGCCCGGATGCCTTGAGCGCCGAACAGCGCCAGCAAGGCTGGCGGCTGGCTTGTCAGTGTCAGGTCACGGAAGATTTGCAGGTACACACCTTCGACCCCGTCACCGACGGGCGCCCGGCGGTGGTCGAGGCGCTGGACTGGCTCAGCGATAACGTCCTGCGTTTGCGCCTGACCCCGCAGCGACCGCTGCGCTACAGCGCCGGGCAACATCTGGTGCTGTGGATCAACCACATCGCCAGACCCTATTCGCTGGCGAGCCTGCCGCAAGAAGACCGCTTTCTCGAGTTCCACCTCGACTGTCGCCAGCCCGGCGAATTCAGCGATGCGGCGCGGCGCCTGCAGATCGGCGACCCGATCCGCCTCGGCGAACTGCGCGGCGGCGCGTTGCATTACGACCCGGACTGGCACTCGCGCCCGCTGTGGCTGCTGGCGGCCGGCACCGGGCTGGCCCCGTTGTTCGGCGTGCTGCGCGAAGCTTTGCGCCAGGATCATCAAGGCGCCATCCGCGTCATTCACCAGGCCCATGACGCGCGCGAGCACTATCTGGCCAAACCCCTGGCGGCGCTTGCCGCGCAGCGCGAAAACCTCAGCATCGAGCTGTGGACGGCGGCCGAGTCAGCCGCCGCTTTGGCGCAACTGCGCCTTGTTTCCCGGCAAACCCTGGCCTTAGTCTGCGGCTCGACTGCCAGCGTCGATGCGTTTGCCAAGCGTCTGTACCTGGCCGGACTGCCGCGCAATCAACTGCTGGCCGATGTGTTTCTGTCCCGCAGTTAAGCGCTGAATCTCGTGTGAAGGTGAACTCCTGTGGCGAGGGGATATATCCCCGATGGGCTGCGCAGCGGCCCCGGGATTTTGTGAGTGCTGCGCACTCAATCGGGGATAAATCCCCTCACCACAGAAGTTTTGCCTCACCAAAAGAACTTTGTCAGCCCTTTTAAATGTTGAGTAACGCTGATGACCGAAGCCATCCTGCTCGAACGCGAACGCGGTTTGCTCACCCTGCGCCTCAATCGCCCGGACAAGAAAAACGCCCTGACCCGCGCGATGTACAGCCACCTCGCCGAGGCCTTGAGGCTGGCCGACAACGATCCTGACATCAACGCCGTGCTGATCACCGGTAGCGCCGATTGCTTCACCGCCGGCAACGACATCGCCGACTTCATCCAGCAACCGCCGAGCGACCTCGACAGCCCGGTGTTCCACTTCATGCTCAACCTGCTCGAATGCCGCAAACCGGTGATCGCCGCTGTGGCCGGCGCAGCGGTGGGCATCGGCACCACGTTGCTGCTGCACTGCGATCTGGTTTACGTCGCCCGCGATGCTCGCTTGCGCATGCCGTTCGTCAATCTCGGTTTGTGTCCGGAGTTCGGCTCCAGCCTGATCCTGCCGCGTTTGCTTGGCCAAGCCAAAGCGGCGGAGTTGTTGTTGCTCGGCGAAGGTTTTACCGGTGAACAGGCGGCGCAGTGGGGCATTGCCAGCGAGGCGTTGGGCAGCGGCGAAGCGGCACTGAACAAGGCGCGGGAGATGGCGTTGCGTTTCGACGAACTGCCGCCGGAGGCGGTGCGTATCAGCAAACAACTGATGAAAGCGCCGGACCGCGAACTGATCCGTCAGGTGATCAAGGAGGAGGGCGCATTGTTCACCCAGCGGTTGCGCTCGCCGGAGGCGCTGGCGGCGTTGACCGGGTTTATCAAACGGCATTGAAAGCTTCGCTGACTGGGCTTGCCAGCGATGAGGCCTGAATAGGCGCAACACCTTGCGGAGCAGAAAACGAAAAGCCCCGACACTCACATGCCGGAGCTTTTGTTTTTCAGCGAACAGTCATTCAGACCTGCGGGTCACCCACGTGCAGGATCTTCATGCCGTT
This sequence comes from Pseudomonas sp. IT-93MI4, assembly GCF_949767635.1. Classification (NCBI taxonomy): domain Bacteria; kingdom Pseudomonadati; phylum Pseudomonadota; class Gammaproteobacteria; order Pseudomonadales; family Pseudomonadaceae; genus Pseudomonas; species Pseudomonas sp. IT-93MI4. The sequence continues at coordinate 237,784 of NZ_CATKPP010000002.1, read as the reverse complement.
GGTGCCACCGGTGGTGTGGTAGCTGTCGCCCTTGGTCAGGATGACCCAGTCGCCTTTTTCCACAACGCCGCGCTTGACCAGCTCGTCGATCGCTTTCTGGCTGACTTCGTTCGGGGCCAGCGAAGCCGGGTCGAACGGAACGGTGTACACGCCACGGAACATCGCCGCGCGGGCCTGGGCTTCGCGGTGCGGGGTGAAGGCGTAGATCGGCACCGAGGAACGGATACGCGACATGATCAGCGGGGTGTAGCCGCTTTCAGTCAGGGCGATGATCGCTTTCACGCCCGGGAAGTGGTTGGCGGTGTACATGGTTGCCAGGGCGATGCTTTCGTCGCAGCGCTCGAATTCCTTGCCGATACGGTGGCTGGACGTCTTGCTGGTCGGGTGCTTTTCAGCGCCGACGCAGATGCGCGCCATCGCCTGAACGGCTTCCAGCGGGTACAGGCCGGCAGCTGATTCGGCCGAGAGCATCACGGCGTCGGTGTAGTCGAGCACGGCGTTGGCCACGTCGGACACTTCGGCGCGGGTCGGCATTGGGTTCTGGATCATCGACTCCATCATCTGGGTCGCAACGATCACCGCTTTGTTGTGGCGGCGTGCGTGCAGAATGATCTTCTTCTGAATGCCCACCAGCTCGGCGTCGCCGATTTCCACACCGAGGTCGCCACGGGCAACCATCACTGCGTCGGAAGCCTTGATCAAACCGTCGAGGGTTTCGTCGTCGGCCACGGCTTCGGCGCGTTCGATCTTCGCCACCAGCCAGGCAGTGCCGCCGGCTTCGTCGCGCAGTTGACGGGCGTAGTTCATGTCAGCCGCGTCACGCGGGAAGGACACGGCGAGGTAGTCGACTTCCATTTCGGCGGCGAGCTTGATGTCGGCCTTGTCTTTTTCAGTCAGGGCCGGCGCGGTCAGGCCGCCACCGCGACGGTTGATGCCTTTGTGGTCGGACAGCGGGCCGCCGATGGTCACCACGCAGTGCAGCTCGGTAGCGGTGGCGGTTTCGACGCGCATCACCACGCGGCCGTCGTCGAGCAGCAGCTCGTCGCCCACGCCGCAGTCTTTCACCAGATCCGGGTAGTCGATGCCGACCACTTGCTGGTTGCCTTCGGTCAGCGGATGGCTGGTGGAGAAGGTGAACTTGTCACCGATCTTCAGCTCGATGCGCTTGTTGGCGAATTTGGCGATACGGATTTTCGGGCCTTGCAGGTCACCCAGCAGGGCGACGAAACGGCCGTGCTTGGCGGCGAGGTCACGCACCAGCTTCGCGCGAGCCTTGTGCTCGTCGGGGGTGCCGTGGGAGAAGTTCAGACGGGCGACGTCCAGACCAGCCAGAATCAGCTGTTCGAGAACTTCCGGCGAGTTACTGGCCGGGCCAAGGGTAGCGACGATTTTGGTACGACGGACGGACATGCAAAGACTCCTGAGTTCAAGCGCTAGCAGAGGCTACTATGCTCTTGGGGTGTAGTCATTGTTCGTTTGCACTACTTATTGTTTTCTTTATTGAACGTGGCAACTTTGGGACAAACGCGCCTGAAGATTTACGACCAGGGGTCGATACAGAGCTCAAGACAGGAGAACCTCCCCATGCGATTGTTGCCCATTGCCGCCCTTGCCCTCAGCGTCCTCGCCGTCACGGGCTGCACCCGTTGGTCGATGAACCATCATTTGAACAACGCCTACAGCGCCTACGACCGGGGCAATTGCGAGCAGGTGATGCTCGAACTGTCCAAGGTCGAACGCGCCAGCCGGGCCCGTCCGTATGTGTGGCCGGAAGTGTCGATGATGCGCGGCCAGTGCCTGGAACGGCAAAAAATGTACATCGACGCGGCGCAGACCTACCAGTTCATCATCGCCTCGTACCCCAACAGCGAATACGCCTTCCGCGCCCGCGCCCGCCTGGAAACCCTGCAGAGCCTGGGACATTACCCGACTCGCAGTGCGGCGGCGGTGCCGAGTGCGCAACGCTTCTGATGCCGGATGTCATACAAACGCTGGCTGACTGTACAGGTTGAGCTATAGTCCAGTGATCCGGTTTAGAGTCTGGCCTCTAAACATGGGGCAACACCTGCGACTGGTCGATGTTGAGGCGATGGCGTATTGGCGACCATGCCACCGGAAGCGGGGAGAGCGTGTCTGTGACACAGGCGTGTTCCGAAGCAAAGGTGCGGCTCTGTGATGGAGCCTTGCGTGGCGTACCTCGCATGTTTACCGACCGACGAATCGAACGGCACCAGTTGCCGTACTTCCTCAGGGTGTTCAACAGCGTCACCGACAAACCCATCGGTTTTCTGGGCAATGTGTCCGAAGACGGGCTGATGCTCATCAGCCAGTTACCGATGATGACCGGTGTCGATTTCAGTCTGCGTCTCAAAATTCCGCTCGGCGATGGTTGCCAGCAGGTCATCGACCTGACGGCGTGCTGCCTGTGGTGCCATGAAGACGCGACCCCGATGCACTACGACGCCGGCTTCAGCCTGCAACGCCCGCCGCCGGAATATGCGCAACTGGTGCAAGCGTTGAAGCAGTACTTCAGTTTTCAGCCCCTGCCGGCGTCTGCCTGATACAGCCAAAACCAAAGATCGCCGCCTGCGGCAGCTCCTACAGTGGAAATGCAATTTTCCTGCAGGAGCTGCCGCAGGCGGCGATCTTTTGATCTTCAAGCCTTCAAGGCAATCGCCCGCTCACTGTCCAGTGTCTTCTCCGCCAGCAACAAACCCATCTCGCTCAACTGATAGATCGCCATCGCCAGATGCCGTGGTTTGTCTTCCAGGCTGTCCGCCAGATCCAGCAGCAGAATGCTCACCGACGAAAAGGTTTCGTAGGTCTGGATGGCGATGGCTTCGGGGTTGAGGTCGGGGGCGACAACGAACATCTGCATGCCGCGATCCACGGAATTGCGTGAGGGCGATTTTGGTTTGAGGTAGTGGTCGAGGGCGCGTTCTGCGGCTTCCTGAAACCTCTCTGTATCAGGGGGGAGACAGCTGGAAGTCGTGTCAGATTCTGGAGTATTTGATGTTGCACTGTTCATGGCTTTATATCCTTTTTGCTTGGCTTCCAGTTCGGGTGAACGAGAACGGAAACTGCTATGAAGAGGTTATTCGGCCGGGGGGAGGTGAGCTGTTCGGCTCACCTAGAGACGTCCTGCTAACAGCTAAAATGTTACTAGCCTGACTGAAGCTACTGCCTCGACATTGCCCCGGACAATTAATTTCGACCGCTGATTCAGCGGCCAAGATCAAGTTACGGAGCCTCACCAATGCGTACAAGACAGAGCATTCTGGTGTGTTCGTAGGCAAAGGCGCCACGTCGTGTAGCCTAAATTCCTAGGTTTGGGGAAAGACTTCATTCGGATGACGGATATGTGTACCCGTACGCATCAATCTGTTTCATTTCGATATGAGACGGGGGGATTTTAGGTGGGGTGTTGGAAGGTTTTTGAATCGTCAAATCGCTTCGATAATCACCCTGTGGATAACACCAAAGCGGTCGACAAAATTCATTGAGTTTTTGAGGCCTAGTCCGTTTCCTTTGCTCTGAGTTTCGCCAAGCCCTGCTTGATATAGCCGGCATTTTCTCCAATGACAAAAAGCGCAGAGCGGACGTTTTCTCCGATCTCGGTAAACCCCCTCTCTTCGACCTGGAGTGTTAGCTCCATTAGGGCTGCCTCCAGCCCAAGCTGATTCTGATAAATCCTTTCCAACACATCAGATAATGAATATTTAGTGGGCATTTTTCGACTCCGTTCGAGAGGCTTCGAGCATGGCTGCATGGGAAAATTTAGCGGGCAATCCGATAGCGCGGGATGGGCCGCTTCAAGGAGCGAACTGGCACTCCTTTAAATAAGTGGAGTGAGATACCGATCAATGGAAAAGCCCTTTTAGCAGCGGTATTTCTTATTAAGAAATCTACACCCGCTTGCCAATTTGAAACACCCCGCCGGCGTGAAATCTACAATGTCTATAGGGCTCCAGCTTTCTTCCAGCTTAAGTAAATTGACACTAGTTCAGTGTTTAGCTTACTGGTAGGGACATCCAGCACAGGTGTGCCATGAGCCATCAGGCGCTCATTCAGTTCGGCCCTAGCGTTTAGGTAATCCACTGCGCCGCAATAGGCCAATGCTTCAGGAAGGGTTTGTACCGAGTCTTGGCGCATTTGGTCGAGCGTTTCTTCGCGCAGGCTGACCACTAACACTTGATGCTGGCGGCTCAGGTGTTGGACTGCGTTGGTCAGTTCGCCATGGTCCTCATCCTGCAGGTTGGTCATAAGGATGACCAGTGCCCGTCGTTTCTGACGTGTTAGTAGTTGCCGAATGGCTGCCTGATAGTCCGCCGGACGTTGGCTACTCGCCAGATCGTAGACCGTGTTGAGCAGGACGTTGAGTTGCCCGCTGCCTTTTACCGGAGCTAGATATCGCGGTTGATCGTCTGCAAATGTACTCAATCCCACCGCATCGCCCTGGCGCAGCGCCACATGACTGAGCAGCAGACACGCATTCAGCGCATGGTCGAAATGCGACAGCTCGCCATCCTGGCTGCGCATTTGCCGCCCGCAATCGAGCATGAACATGATCTGTTGATCACGCTCGTCTTCATACTCGCGGGCAATCGGCGTGCGCTGACGGGCGGTGGCTTTCCAGTCGATCTGGCGCAGGCTGTCGCCCTCGCGAAATTCGCGCAACTGATGAAACTCCTGACCCTGCCCACGACGCTGGCGCTGGCGCACACCGAGCTGACTGAGCCAGTTGTCCACCGCCAGCAACTGCCCACCGTAGAGCTTTGCGAAGTCCGGGTAGACGCGGATCTCGCCGCTCACGGCGAGCAGGCGTTTGCCTGTCCACAGACCGAACGGGCTGGGCAGGTTGATCTCGCACTGTTCGAAGCTGAAGTGCCCGCGCTTGAGCGGGCGCAGACGGTAGCCGACCGCGCTGAATTGCCCGGGTTGCAGTTCAATCGCCAGCGGCAGGTTTTCGAAGCTCAGGCCCTGTGGCACGTGGTCGAAAATCTCCACCGCGACCGGCTCATTGAAGTCATGGCTGAGCTGCAGCCGCACCTCGCTCCAACGGCCGAGTGCCAGGCTGCCGGGCATCTGCCGCTGGATGCGCGGCGAGGGCAGGTTGTTCAGGCGCAGCGCATCGATGATCGCCAGCACCAGCAGGGCCAGGAGCAAGCCCCAGTTGATCGACAACAGCGTGGCGGGCACGTCGATGTCGAGGGCTTGCAGCGTGCCCAGCAGCGTGCCGACGGCCAGCAGAATCGCGAGCCAGATCAGCAGCAGGCGTGACGGTTTCACAGGCGCGGCGCCGGCACTTGGTCGAGCAATTGTTGCAGCACCTGATCGACCTGCAGACCTTCGATGTCCAGCTCCGGCGCCACTCGCACCCGATGGCGCAGCACCGAGAGCGCGCAACCCTTGATGTCATCGGGAATCACGAACTCGCCGCCGCGCAGCAACGCACGGGCGCGGGCGCAGCGCACCAGCGCAATCGAGGCACGCGGCCCGGCGCCGAGGGTCAGGCCGGGCCAGGAGCGGGTGCTGCGCGCCAGTCGCACCGCGTAATCGAGCACCTGATCGTCGATCGGCAGGTCACTGGCGATGCGTTGCAAGGCCTGCACGTCCTTGGCTTGCAGGACCGTGCGCAACGGCTGCACGTCGAGCATGTCGGCGCGGGTCGAGCGGCTGACCTGACGCACCATGTTCAGCTCTTGCTCGGCCTCCGGGTAGTCCATGCGCACTTTGAGCATGAAGCGGTCAAGTTCGGCCTCCGGCAGTGGATAAGTGCCTTCCTGCTCGATCGGATTCTGGGTGGCGAGCACCATGAACGGCTGGGCGATCGGCAGCGCCCGACCTTCGAGGGTGACCTGGCGCTCCTGCATCGCTTCGAGCAACGCCGCCTGGGTTTTCGCCGGTGCGCGGTTGATCTCGTCGGCCAGCAGCAGGTTGGTGAACAGCGGCCCCTTGCGCAGCTTGAACTGCTCGGTGTGCAGGTCGTACACCGCGTGGCCGGTGACGTCGCTGGGCATCAGGTCCGGGGTGAACTGGATGCGCGCGAACTCGCCGCCGAAGCAGCGCGCCAGCGCCCGCACCAGCAAGGTCTTGCCCAGCCCCGGAACGCCCTCAAGCAGCACGTGACCGCCGGCGATCAGCGCGGTCAGCACATCGTCGATCACGCTGTTCTGGCCGATCAGGGCCTTCTGCAATTCGCCGCGCAGCGCTTGCGCCAACTGGCTGGCACGCTGGCGTTGCTGGGCGGCGTGGCTGGCGCTGCCGGGCTCGATCTGTTCACTCATAGCGTGTTCCTCAAGGTTTGCAGGTGGGCCACCTGGCGACTGAAATCAGCGCTGCTCATGCGCTGTTTCGGCACCGGGCTGAGGGCCTGACTGATGGCGCGGGTTGGCTGGCGGGTCAGGCGCGACAGCACCAGCCATTGCTCGGCCACGTTCAATTGGTCGAAGCCGGGATAGCGGCGGCGGGCGCGGCGCAGCACGTCCTGTTGCAAAGCTTGCAACAGCGTGTGCTGACCGTTTTGGCGCAGGATGAAGTCGGCACTGGCGCGCAGGTGTTCCTGCAACTGCCGGCGGCCACTCGGGGCGGGTGCCTGCAGTGGTCCATGGCGCACAGCAACGTGCCACAGGCCGAGGCCGATCAGTGCCAGCAGGGCGACGATGGCTTGCGGGAAGTAACGCCAGAGCAAGGTCAGCAGACCATCGTGTGCGGTGTTGAAAATCAGCGTGACGTCGGTGTCGGCGCTCAGGTACCAGAGCAGCCATGCGTTGTCATGCTTGCTGATGGCCGGGGTTTTCCACAGTTCGGCATCGGTGACCACGGTGATCGAGCCGAGGCCGTACGGCAGCTGCATCATGTGCGTGGCCTTGGCGCTGTTGGCCCAGGCCTGGGCGAGATTGTTCGGATCGTCCAGATGAAACGCGGTGTCGAAACCGGCGTAGGCGGGCGCGTCCTCGTCTTCCAGATAGAGTTTGGTCAGATTCGGGTACGGATCATCGGCCAGCTCCGCCGGCGGCTCCTTGAGATCCTTGCTCAGGGACTGGTGCAACTGCACCCGATCCAGCAACAGATCATCGCTTTGTCTGGCCTGCTTGTCCCACAGCGCTTCGGCCACGAACACCAGGCGCCCACCGGCGCGGGCCCAGTTCAACACCTGATCGACCTGACGCGGGGTCATGCGCGAGCGCTCGCCGAACAACAGCAGGGTGTGCCGACGCGGATCGATCTCGGGCAGCACCGCCAGCGTTTCGGCGTGGCTGACGTTGAGGCCGCGCTCGCGCAAAAACAGTTCTGCCGCCAGATAAGGATTGGCCTGCGCCTGGGGCGAGGGGCCGTGATCGATCACTTCCTGATAGGGCCGCGCCTTGAGGTACAGATAAACGCTCAACGCCGCGAGCAGGGCGACGATCAGCCCGCCGAGCAGCCACGCGTTGCGCCGGTTCAAGCGCGCGCTCCCGAGCCGAACAGGGCACGCCAGCCGTCACATAGTTCCTGTTGCAGATGTGCCGCCGGTACGCGGTGCCCGTAGGCCATGTTCTGCCAGTGCTGTGTCAGGCTGCGACTGAACGCCAGCAGTTCAGGGCGCTGCAGTTGCTCGACCCGCAATAGCACTTGATGCTCGGTGTCGGCGGGTTTCAAGGTCAGGGCAAAATCGTGCAGCAGACGGCTGAGCAACCCGCGATAGAGCAAGCCCAGCGCCGCGCGCGGCTGGGTCTGCCAGAGTTGTTCGGCGCTGGCGGCGATGTCGTCAGGCAGGGTTTGCGGGCTCAGGTCCAGGCCAAATGCTTGCTGCGGTGCAGGTGGCCTGATGCGGGCGGGCAGCTTCGGCCGACGGCTGACGAAGGTGCGCAGGAACTCGCGATAGCGCCAGATCAGCCAGCCCACAGCGGCGATCAACGCTCCCCACAGCAACACTTCAATCAGGCCGGCCAGCGCATTGAAGCGCTGACTGTCCAGCCAGCCGAGCAGGGTTTTCAGCCATTGCGGCGCCTCACCGGGTTTGGCTTCGGCCGGGGCTGCCGGATCGTCGCCAAAGCGATAGCGGGTCACGCTTTCCTTGTTCTTGAACGGTGGTTGTTCGAGCAGCGCCTTGATGCTGTCGTGCGCAGCCTGACTGGTCAGCGGTTGGTGCAACAGGCGGGGTGCCTCCGGTGCGCTGGCGGGATCGGCTGCAGCCCATACGGGTGGCACCGCCGGCAGCAAAAGACAGACCGCCAACAGCAAACCCAGAGCGCTGCTGTTCAGGCGTTGGCGCAAACGGCGGAACACCAACTCGATGTCCCACGCTTCCAGTGCGGTGCGCCGGTTCAGATACAGGCTGAAACCGCAGGCGACATAAATCGGTTCCCAGACCACCAGCACCAGCGCGTAGAAGGCGTTGGTCAGGTGCTCCAGCCAACGCCAGTGGTGATCGGCATCGAGGATCAGTGATTGCCAGTCCCAGTCGGTTTCAATCTGCTGCGGCAGCAGCATGTAGAACAGCACCATCAGGCCGATCCACAGTGCGGTCTCCAGATGCATGCCGATGATCGTCAGCCATTGCGCGGCGCCGGCATTGCGTTGCAGCAACACTTGCAAGCGTTGCTGGCGAGCGGTGCCGTCGAGGCCTTCGAGTTGCACCACCGGCAGCAGGAAGCTGCGACTCAGGCTCAGCCGGCGCCAGGTCAGGCTGGCCAGCCATTGTGGTTTTAGCAGTCGAGGAAATTCGCGCAGGGCCTGTTTCAGTGTCGGTGTTTCGCCGAACAGGGCTTTGGACAGGATGTACAGCGGCAGGCGTTCGTACGCCGGTTTCAGCCACCAGAAAATGAATACCGCCAGCGACGGCGAATCCCATAGCAACAACGTCAGCACCGCGAACAGCGGCAGGGTGACGATGGCCCAACTGGTCATCAGCAGGCGTCGATGCTGCTGGCTCATGAGCACGCCCAGGTCCATGGCTTCCCAGGTGCTGCGCGGGCGGATCGCCACGGTGGCATCACTCAGGCGCATGGCGTGTCCTTCCGGCGAACAGCAGATAGGCCGCCACTGCGAGCCACAACGCGGCACCGACCGCATATTTGATCGGCGGTGTGACCCCGGTCTTCGACGACCAATACGCTTCGATGAATGCTGCGATCAGCAGGAACAGCATGACCCCACACACCAGCAGCACGCTTTTGCGCGCCGCCTGCACCAGCGCTTCACCACGGGTCAGCCGCCCCGGTGCGATCACTGCCCAGCCGAGCTTTAGCCCCGCCGCGCCCGCCAGGGCAATGGCGCTCAGCTCGAAGGCGCCGTGGCCGATCACGAACGACCAGAATGTCTGGCCAAAACCGATTTCGGTCAGGTGCCCGGCCACCGCGCCGATGATCAAGCCGTTATAGAACAGGAAGAACGCGCTACCGACGCCCATCAGCAAACCGCTGGCGAAAGTCTGAAAGGCGATGCCAATGTTGTGCATCACGTAATAGCCGAACATCACCCAGTCTTCGCTGGCCGCCCGTTCGGCCGAGCGCCCGAGGTGCCCGGCCACCGGGTCGTACATGCTCTGCATGTCGCGCACCTGTTCGGCGGGGATCAGGTTGTAGATCAGTTCGGGAAAGGCATACACCAGCAAGGCAAAGCCGATCAGGCTGCCGAAAAACACCAGACCAGCGGCCAGCACAAACGGCCATTCGGCACGCACCAGTCGAGGAAAGTCAGCGAGGATGAAACCCAGCAGGTTGGCGCCGAATCGACTGCGGTGCCGATACAGCTGCTGGTGGCCGCGCAACACCAGTTGTTGCAGCGAGTCGATCAGAAAACTGCTGTAGCCACGCGCCTGTGCCAGCGCCAGATGCTGGCAGAGGCGTCGATAATCCTTGGGGAAACTGGCTGCCTGCGAAGTGTCCTTGCCATGTTCGAGGCGTTCGAGGGCCAGGGTGAAGCGCTCCCATTCGGCCTTGTGACGAGCTTCGAAAAGACTCTGCTTCATGCCGGACCCAACAAGCCGCGGGCGATGCCATTGAGTTCGCTGACCGCTTTGGGCGCCGAGATGTGCAGCGGTTGGGCGAGCAGCGCGGCCAGCTCATTGACCCGCGCCGGCGACAGTTCAGCCTGACGTTCGGCGAAGGCGAGCAAGGCGCGTTGTTCGCCGAGGTTGAGCGGCACGGGCGAGCTGCGTGGCTGGGCGTCAGGTAATTGCGGGCGGAGCAGGGCGCGTTCGCTGTAGACCACCAGCGTGCCGGCTGCGATGTCGCCCAGGCGCTTGAAGGTCGGGTGTTGCAGGCAACTGATGGCGCCGAGGAAATAACCGAACGGCAGCAGATCGACAAAACGCAGCAGGTTGCGCAGCAGCGAGGCCGACCAGCCGATCGGTGTGCCGTCATCGTGGATCACCCGCAGGCCCATCCATTGCTTGCCCGGCGAGCAGCCCTGATGCAGCACTTCGAACAGCACCATGTACCACCAGCTGACGGCAAACAGCAGCAGCGAACCCAGGCCCATGCCGAGCTGGCCGAGAAACGCCAGCAGCAGAAACAGCACGCCGAGGATGGCCCCGCGAATGCCCAGGTCGATGCCGAAAGCGAGGCTGCGCACCATCAGACCGGCCGGGCGCAACGGCAGGTCGATGCCCTCCGGGGTTTCCACTTGATAGCGGGTATCGAGTGGCGGGTTCAGCGGTGCTTTCCGTGGCAGTGCTGTGTTCTCGAGCATGGGCTACCTGATGGGGCCGGATCGGGATGCGAAGTCCGTCCGATGCTAGCAGCCTCTTGGGGGAAAACGACATAACTATGTATTGCACCGCGTGTGGCGCACGCTGGTTGAATGACACAGCGCTGGCCGCGACCCCGGTTCAACGCCTAGACTTTGCCGATCTTCAGTTCAGGAACCGCCCGTGACTTCAATCTTCTGGTACGACTACGAGACCACCGGCATCAATCCGCGCAACGACCGTCCGCTGCAGGTCGCCGGGATTCGCACCGACCACGACCTCAATGAAATCGACGAACCGGTTAACCTCTACTGCCAGCCCAGCGAAGACATCCTGCCGCACCCGGCGGCGTGCGCCATTACCGGTATCACCCCGAGCTGTCTCGCCGAACAGGGTTTGAGCGAAGCCGACTTCATGACCCGCGTACACGCGCAACTGGCGGCGCCCGGCACTTGCGGTGCGGGTTACAACACCTTGCGTTTCGACGACGAGATGACCCGCTACAGCCTGTACCGCAACTTCTTCGACCCGTATGCCCGCGAGTGGCAGGGCGGCAACAGTCGCTGGGACCTGATCGATGTGGTGCGCGCCGCGTATGCGTTGCGCCCGGATGGCCTGGTCTGGCCGACCGACGACGAAGGCAAGGTCACCCTCAAGCTCGAACGCCTGACAGCGGCCAACCACATCGACCATGGGCATGCGCACGAAGCGCTCTCGGACGTGCGCGCCACCATTGCGCTGGCGCGGTTGATCCGCGAGAAACAGCCGAAGTTGTATGACTGGCTGTTTCAATTGCGCAGCAAACAGAAGGTCATGGATCAGATTCGCCTGCTGCAACCGCTGGTGCATATCTCCGGACGCTTCTCGGCGGCGCGGCACTATGTCGGTGTGGTGCTGCCATTGGCTTGGCATCCGCGTAATCGCAATGCGCTGATCGTCTGTGACCTGCACCTTGATCCGCAAGGCTTGCTGGACCTGGACGCCGAAACCCTGCGCCGGCGCCTGTACACCCGCCGCGACGACCTCGCCGAGGGTGAACTGCCGGTGCCGCTGAAACTGATTCACATCAATCGCTGCCCGGTGGTGGCGCCGTTGTCGGTGTTGCGTGCCGACGATCAGCAGCGTCTGGGCCTGGACATGGCGCTGTATCAGGCACGTGCACTGCGGCTAAGTGACGCACAACAAGTTTGGAAAGATAAAGTCGCAGCGATTTACGCCAGCGAAGACTTCACGCCCAGCGAAGATCCGGAACAGCAGTTGTACGATGGATTTATCGGTGATCGTGATCGGCGTCTATGCGAGCAAGTGAGAACGGCGGATCCGGCGCAATTAGCGCAAGAGCACTGGCCGTTCGATGATGAACGTCTGCCGGAATTACTCTTTCGATATCGCGCACGCAACTTTCCCGACACGTTGAATTTCGAGGAGCAAGAACGCTGGAGAATATTCTGTCAGCAGCGTTTGTCCGAGCCGCAAATGGGCGCGCCTAATACCCTGCAATCTTTTGCCGAGGCCGTGCAGCAATGGGCGCTTAGTGCTACGCCGATACAGAATCAAGTGCTCAATGAGTGGCAGAATTATGTCCAGGCATTGCGCAAACGTTTGAATCTTTGAAATCGAACATAGTGTGCCCATGAAATGCCGGGCATAAAAAAACGCCAGCGTATGCTGGCGTTTTTCATGGGCCGCAGAATCAGTCTGCGACAGGCGTTGCGGCTTAGCCCAGCAGGGTAGCCCAGCCTTCAACCACGTCACCGCCCCACTTGGCTTTCCACTCTTTCAGAGTCTTGTGGTTGCCACCTTTGGTTTCGATGACTTCGCCGTTATGCGGGTTTTTGTATTGTTTAACTTTGCGCGCGCGCTTGGTGCCGGTAGTTTTTACTGCGGCGCCACGGGTGCCTTTGGTTTTCGATTCCGGATCCAGCAGGGCGATGATGTCGCGCAGGGACTTGGAGTATTCGCCCATCAGGGTGCGCAGTTTGCCTTCGAATTCCAGCTCGGCTTGCAGTTTGTCGTCTTGCGACAGGTTCTTCAAACGCGCTTGCAGCTCTTTGATTGCTTCTTCGGTGGCGCGATATTCGTTGATCAAGGACATGGTAACTACCTTATGCAGATGTGTTGAATGGCAGGGGACAGTGCCGCAATAATAGTCAGGCTGTTTCATCAAGTAAACATTTAACCGGTTTTTTTATTTGAATTAGTTGCAAGGAATAACCGGTAAATTGAATGGTCATTTAAATAATGTGATGCAGTCATCACGAATATTCACAATTATCTGGCTGAACAGCTTCACTGCAGGACTATCGTTTCGCCGCGCGTGGCGTCAGGCGTCGCTAATCGGGCCTGCCTGCGGACATGTGGTCATCAATACTGCAGTTTCCGCGCACAGTCGCTAGAATGGCCGCCTTTGCGAAGTTCTGGAGTTTTCCCCCCATGCGCACCTTTCGGTTGGTGATTTCCTGCCCTGACCGCGTTGGCATCGTTGCCAAAGTCAGTAACTTTCTGGCATCCCACAACGGCTGGATCACCGAAGCGAGCCACCACTCGGATAATCAGAACGGCTGGTTCTTCATGCGTCACGAGATCCGCGCCGATTCGCTGCCGTTCGGTATTGAAGTGCTGCGCGAGAAGTTTGCGCCGATCGCCGAAGAGTTCTCGATGGACTGGCGCATCACCGACACCGAGCAGAAGAAACGCGTGGTGCTGATGGCCAGCCGCGAATCCCACTGCCTGGCCGACTTGCTGCACCGCTGGCACAGCGACGAGCTCGATTGCGAAATCTCCTGCGTGATTTCCAACCACAATGACCTGCGCAGCATGGTCGAGTGGCACGGCATTCCTTATTACCATGTCCCGGTCAATCCGCAGGACAAGGAGCCGGCGTTCGCCGAAGTCTCGCGTCTGGTCAAACAGCACGATGCCGAAGTGGTGGTGCTGGCGCGCTACATGCAGATCCTGCCGCCGGCCCTGTGCCGCGAATACGCGCACAAGGTGATCAACATTCACCACAGCTTCCTGCCGTCGTTCGTCGGCGCCAAGCCGTACCATCAGGCGTCGCTGCGCGGCGTGAAGCTGATCGGCGCGACTTGCCACTACGTGACCGAAGAGCTGGACGCCGGTCCGATCATCGAGCAGGACGTGGTGCGTGTCAGCCACAGCGACAGCATCGAAGACATGGTGCGTTTCGGCCGTGACGTCGAGAAGATGGTGTTGGCCCGAGGCTTGCGTTATCACCTCGAAGACCGTGTGCTGGTGCACGGCAACAAGACCGTGGTGTTCTGATCGAACCTGCGCGTACTTGAATAAAGAAGGGCCTGGGCGTTCAATCGTCCCAGGCCCTTTTTTCGTTTCAGCCCTTGAGGAACTGCCCGTGAGCGACCCATTGGACAAAGCCACTTCGAAAGCGCCTGCCACCCTGGGGGAGGGCTGTTTGAGCCGCTACGACCCGGATGACCTGAGCCCGGAAGACGGCACCGAGTTTCCCGGCGCCGCCGAGCTGTGGGAGCAGCTCAAGGAGCAGGCGGACGAACCTGAGAAGCCTGCCTGATCTTCAACAGCTTCTTGAGCAGCGGCCGCCCGAGCATCAATAGAAACACCGGGCCGCCCACCACCAGATAGAAATAGAACGTCACCACCCGCCAGATCAGAATCGCTGCCGCCGCAGTGGATTTGCCGACCATCGGCGCCAGCAGCGCCGCCGAGGTCAGCTCTGCGGCGCCCGCACCACCGGGCAACAGACTCATTTGACCAGCCCCCAGCGATAGCATCTGCACCAGAAAACTCCAGGCCCACTGCAGATCGGCGCCCAGTCCGCGCAGGGCCAGATACAACACGCTGTAGCGCAGCAGCCAGTGCATGCAGGTCAGGGCGAACACCTTGACCAGGGTTTGCCACGGCAACTTGAGGGTGTCGATAAACGCGTCGAGAAAATGCAGCAGCTTGCGCGCCCAGCGCCGACGCGTGGCCGGTTGCACGTTGAGGCGGGCAAGCAGGCGTCCACTCACAAGGATCAGGCGGCGGTGGTAGCGCGCCAGCAGCACGCAACTGAACAGCCCACCGAACAGCGACACGGCGCTGACCATCAGCAACCACTCCAGGCGATCACTGAGATGCTGAAACAACGCGTAAATCAGGATGCCGCTCAGGGCGCAGAGAAAGAACAGCAGATCACTCAGCTGATCCATGGCAAACACCGCGCTGCCCCGGGCCGGGCGCACGCCGCAGCGCGCCAGCAAGGCCATGATCGTCAGCGGCCCGCCACTGCCGCCGGGGGTGGCGCAATAGGCAAACTCGGCGGCCATGACCACGCCGAGGCTTTTCAGCGGCGTGACCCGTTCGCGCTGATCACCCAGCAGCAGGCGCAAACGCAGGGTGTTGATGCCCCAGCAGAGCAGGATCATGCCGAACATGATCAGCAGCCAGTGCAGCGGAAAATTCTGCAGCCGCGCACCGATCTCGCCGCCGCCGAGCAGCACGGGAATCAGCACGGCGGCGAGCAGGCCGATCAACAGCACAATGCCGCGACTCATGCAGCGCGCTCCATTCGCCTGCGTTGCCGGGTGAACCAGTCGATTTTGTTCATGGGCGTGCGTCCTTCTGCCAGCAGCCGTTCAAGGGTTTGCAGCCAGTAATCACGCGCGAAGGCGTGGCGCATGTCTACCGGGTGCAAGCCTAGACGAATCACCGCGGCGTCGCGCCACTGCTGTTGGCGTTGCTCGCTGACGAGTTTTGACAGACCCCGGCGCCAGGCGCTGCGCGCACTCCACACCAGACCCGGGGCGTTGATGGCGGTGAAATCCGGTAATTGATAAAGATGTTGCGGGTCGCTGGTGTAGCTCAATGGTGTTTCGCGAAGGGCCTGGCGCGTGCCCTCGCTCATCAACCAGGCCGGGGCGACGAAGCCGTGCAACGGCCAGTCATTGCGCCGGAACAGTTCGATGCCGTCGCGCAGTCGCGCCAGGGCGGCTTCGCGGGACAGGCGATAAAACTCCCCTTCGTGGGTATAGATTCGGCGCATGAACCAGTCGCGGGGTGTGGCTGGCGCTGGCTCGCGGTCGTCATGGTGATAGCCGTGCAAGGCCAGTTCATCGCCACGGGCCAGCCGCTCGCCGAGCATTCGGCAAAACGCGGGATGATCCTCAAGCGCGTCGTGGCCATGGAAATCCGGAACGACCAGCCAGGTCATCGGCACGCCGCCCATTGCGTCGACCGCCTCGACAAATGGCCGATAATCCGCCCACGTTGACGGTGCCACGTCGTGCAGCACCAGTAGCACTGCGCGGTCATTCAAGGAATCAGCCATTGGCCACCCTTGGCAGCGAGTGACCGAGCACCGCGTGGTAATGGCCGAGCAGGCTGTCGACCACGCTGTCCCAGGAATAACGCCGTTCGACGTGTTGCCGCGCCTGTTGGCCGAGTTTCACGCAGCCGCGACTGAACAGCTCGCGCACGGCATTGGCCATGGCTTGTGGGTTGTTCGGTGCACAGAGCAAGCCGCAGTCGTCGGCGACGATCTCTTCAAACGCCCCGGCCGCCACCGCGACCACCGGAATCCCGCAGGCCATGGCTTCGAGGATCACCAGGCCGAAGGTTTCCTGGTCACCGGCATGGATCAGGGCATCGGCGCTCGCCATCAAGCGGGCGACGGTGGGCGCCGGGCAGAAGGCGTCGATCACGCTGACGTTGTCCGGGACGGCGGCCGGCATCGAAGAACCGACCAGCAGCAGGTGATAGCGTGGGCCGAGGCGCTGCATGCATTTGAGCAGCACCGGCAGGTTCTTCTCTTTGGAACCGCGCCCGGCAAAGATCAGCAGGCGCGTGTCTTCGGCAATTCCCAGTTCGGCGCGCAGGCCGTTGTCGCGGGCGTCAGGGTGAAAGGTTTGCAGATCCACGCCCAATGGCTGCACGAATACATTGCGCACCCCCAAACCGGTGAGCTTGTCGGCCATCACCTGGCTGGGCGCCAGCACTCGATCGAAGTTGCCATAGAGCTTGGTGACGTACGCCTCGACGTTCGGCGTGACCCAATGGCCCATGCGATTGCCGACCAGTAGCGGCAGGTCCGAGTGATAAAAGCCGATCACCGGCACGTCCAGTTGCCGTCGCGCATCCAGCGCCGCCCATGCGGTGAGGTACGGGTCGCCGACTTCGATCAGATCCGGCTGCAAACCCTGCAGGACATTGCGCCACGGCGCGAGGCGCAGCGGGAAGCGATAGCCTTTGCCGAAGGGTAGGGCGGGTGCGGGCACGGTGTAGATACCGTCGTTTTCACCGAAATGTGCGCCGGGAATCAGCAGACTATGACGAATGCCCGTTTTGCCCCCCAACCGGCGATGCTTGGCATCCAGATAGGTGCGTACGCCGCCGCTGGCCGGGGCGTAGAACATGGTGATGTCGGCGATATGCACGGTGATCAACCCTCCGCTGCGTTGCACTCCCTTGGTTGACCTTTATCCAGAATAGATGTTCGGTCGGGATTGCGCGGTGGGAGTGTCAGGGAGGTGTTGTGGTGTTTGACAGGACGCCCTCGCGAGCAAGCCCGCTCCCACGGGGATCTGCAAACGACACAGATCCCATGTGGGAGAACATGAGGGGATGTCGGCGATCTGCGCGGTGGGAGTGTCAGGGAGGTGTTGTGGTGTTTGTCAGGATGCCTTCGCGAGCAAGCCCGCTCCCACAGGGATCTGCAGATGACACAGAGCCAATGTGGGAGAACAGGGGGGATGTCGGCGATCTGCGCGGTGGGAGTGTCAGGGAGGTGTTGTGGTGTTTGTCAGGATGCCTTCGCGAGCAAGCCCGCTCCCACAGGTATCTGCAAACGACACAGATCCGATGTGGGAGCGAGCCTGCTCGCGAAGAGGCCCGTGGCAGCGATTTAGATGCGGAAACTGCCGACCAGCTGCTTCAGGCGCGAAGCCTGCTGCTCCAGATCCGAACAGGCTCGCAACGTCGCCTGCAGGTTCTCGACGCCTTCCTGGTTCAGCGTATTGATCTCGGTGATGTCGACGTTGATGGATTCCACCACCGCGGTCTGCTCCTCGGTCGCTGTTGCCACCGACTGGTTCATTCCGTCGATTTCGCCGATACGCTGGGTCACGCTGTTGAGGCGTTCGCCGGCGAGGTTGGCGATTTCCACGCTGTCCTGGCTGTGGCGCTGGCTGTCGCTCATGGTGCTCACCGATTCACGGGCGCCGACCTGCAGCTCCTCGATCATGGTTTGCACCTGCTGCGCCGATTCCTGAGTGCGGTGCGCCAGGTTGCGCACTTCGTCGGCGACCACGGCAAAACCGCGTCCGGCCTCACCGGCACGCGCCGCTTCGATGGCGGCATTGAGCGCCAGCAGATTGGTCTGCTGGGAGATGCTGGTGATCACTTCGAGGATCTGCCCGATGTTCACGGTTTTGCTGTTCAGCGACTCGATGTTGCTGCTGGAGGCGCTGAGCATGCTCGACAGTTGATTCATCGCCTTGATGCTGCGATCCACCACTTGCTGGCCGTCTTCGGCGAGGCCGCGGGCGTCACTGGCCTGGTTCGAGGCTTGCGCGGCGTTGCGGGCGATTTCCTGGGCGGCGGCGCCCAGTTGATTGATCGCCGCGGCGACGCTGCTGGTGCGCGAAGCCTGCTGGTCGGAGTTGTACATCGAGGAGTTGGACGCCGCGACCACGCGCAGCGCAACCTCGTTGACCTGGCCGGTGGCCGACGATACTTCGCGGATCGAGCCGTGAATACGCTCGACGAAACGGTTGAATGCGGTACCCAGCACGCCAAACTCATCGTTATTGACGATGGTCAGGCGCTTGGTCAGGTCACCCTCACCGTCGGCGATGTCTTCCATGGCGCGGGTCATGACGTGCAGCGGCTGGATCAGCAGGCGAATCAGCATGCCCAGCAACGCGATGATGATCACCACCGCAATCACCGTGGCAATCACCGCCGAGGTGCGGAACTCACTGAGCATCGAGAAGGCTTTGTCCTTGTCCACCGACAGCCCGATGTACCAGTTGACTGACGGCAGGCCTTTGATCGGCGCGAAGCTGACGATGCGGGTCTTGCCATCGACGGTGATTTCACTGAAGTCGCTGCTGATGCGCGGAGTGTCCTGCGGATAGGCTTCTTTCAGTGATTTCATCACCAGTGCCTTGTCCGGGTGCACCAGGATCTTGCCGTCGGCGCTGACCAGGAAGGCGTAGCCCATGCCGGAGAAGTCCCGGGCGGTGAGGGTGTCGACCAGGGTTTGCAGGCTCAGGTCACCGCCCACCACGCCAACGCTCTGACCGGCCTTTTTCGAGGCGGTGGCGATGGAGATGATCAACTGGCCGGTGGCGGCGTCGATGTACGGTTCGGTCAGGGTCGACGCGCTGCTGCTCTCGGCCCCTTTATACCAAGGGCGCACCCGAGGATCGAAACCGTCCGGCATCTTCACGTCCGGACGGATGGTGAAGTGACCGGTGGCATCGCCCAGGTAAGTGGCCATGAACGTCGAGGTCAGGGATTTCTGTTCCAGCAGGCTGGCGACGTTGGCCGGGTCCGGATTGATGGCAATATTCTGGGCGGCATTCTCGACCAGCAGAATGCGCCCGTTGAGCCAGGTCTGGATGTTATCGGCGGTGACTTCGCCCATCTCGTTGAGATAGTTGTTCAGGTCATCGCGGATCGCGTTGCGTTGCAGCCAGTCGTTGTACAGCGTGAACGAGGCGAAAGCGGCGATGACGATGAGGGCGGCGGCAAGCAAAATTTTATGGCTGAAGCGCAGGTTTTTGTTCATGGCTTGGGGTTCCGCTAAGGTCTTAATGTCCTGGGCGTGCTTTTATAAAGACGCGCAAAATGGGCAAGGGTGAAACAAACTGATATTTCCGACTCTCCTTAGGGAAATGTCCGACCGACTTTTCAGTCAGGTTCTCGCCCTTATCTATCGGCCACAGCGGATTAAAGATTAACCATAGGTGACAAAATGCCTGACACATCGCAACTCGTTATCGGCGCCGATCTGGCGGGGCAACCGATTGCTCAGGCCATGCGCCTGGCTAACCGCCACGGGCTGATCGCCGGTGCGACCGGGACCGGCAAGACCGTGACTTTGCAACGCCTTGCCGAAGCATTCAGTGACGCCGGGGTCGCGGTGTTCGCCGCCGACATCAAGGGCGACCTGTGCGGCCTGGGCGCCGCCGGCAATCCGCAGGGCAAAGTCGCCGAGCGCATCGCCGGGATGCCCTGGCTCGACCACAAACCGCAGGCTTATCCGGTGACGCTGTGGGATATTCACGGGGAGTCCGGTCATCCGTTGCGCACGACTTTGAGTGAAATGGGCCCGCTGCTGATCGGCAGCCTGCTGGAGCTGACCGACAGCCAGCAGTCGGCGCTGTACGCGGCGTTTAAAGTGGCCGACCGCGAAGGCCTGTTGCTGCTGGATCTGAAAGACCTCAAGGCGCTGCTCAATCACCTCAAGGACAACCCGCAACTGTTGGGCGAAGACGCCGCGCTGATGACCACCGGTTCCAGCCAGGCACTGTTGCGTCGGCTGGCGACCCTGGAGCAGCAGGGCGCTGAAGCCTTGTTCGGCGAACCGGCGCTGCAACTGGAAGACATTCTGCAACCGGCCGCCGATGGTCGTGGGCGGATTCATTTGCTCGATGCCAGCCGTCTGGTGCATGAGGCACCGAAGGTCTACGCGACGTTCCTGCTGTGGCTGCTGGCCGAGCTGTTCGAGCAATTGCCGGAGCGCGGCGATGCCGACAAACCGCTGCTGGCGCTGTTCTTCGATGAAGCGCATTTGTTGTTCGGCGATACGCCCAAGGCGTTGCAGGAGCGTCTGGAACAGGTGGTGCGGCTGATCCGCTCGAAAGGTGTCGGCGTGTATTTCGTCACCCAGTCGCCGGGCGACCTGCCGGATGACGTGCTCGCGCAACTTGGCCTGCGGATTCAGCACGGCTTGCGTGCGTTCACTGCCAAGGAACAGAAATCCCTGCGAGCGGTAGCCGATGGCTTCCGGCCGAATCCGGCGTTCGACACCTTGTCGGTACTGACCGAGCTGGGCATCGGTGAAGCACTGGTCGGGACGTTGCAGGAAAAAGGCACGCCGGAGACGGTCCAGCGGGTGCTGGTGGCGCCGCCACAGTCGCGGATCGGACCGTTGAGCGAAACCGAACGCACGATGCTGATCGCCGGGTCGCCGTTCAAGGGCCGATATGACAAACCGATCGATCGTGAGTCGGCATATGAAATCCTGATGGGCCGCAAGGATCTGGCGCCGGAGGCGGATGCGCCAGCGGGTAAGCCGGCAGCCGAAGAGCCGAGCCTGGCTGATCGTGCCGGAGAGTTTCTGGGCACGGCGGCGGGGCAGGCGTTGAAGTCAGCCATGCGTCAGGCGGCCAATAATCTGGGTAAACAACTGGTGCGCGGCTTGATGGGGTCGTTGCTCGGTGGCAGCAAACGGCGTTGATCCAAACTGTGGGAGCGGGCTTGCTCGCGAAAACGGTCTGCCAGTCAACAATAATGTTGACTGAAAGGACGCCTTCGCGAGCAAGCCCGCTCTCACATCGGATAAGTGTCAGTTTTTTGAATTGATATCAGGTTTTGTCTTTGCGTGCGCCGCCAGACGCTCAAGCGCCGCGCGCAGTCCCGGATCGCTGATCCCGTCCGCCGTGGACTGAATGGTCGCCGCTGCATTGCTCGACAGGTCCATCGTGTGCCCGACAGCCCCAGGCTGGACGATCGGTGGTCGCACGCTGAATTTGATTCGCGTCAGGTTGGCGAACTCTTCGAACAGCTGCAATTGCCGTTGCAGGCGTTTTTGCTGGTAGCGCAGGCGTGTCGCCCAATGGCCGTCGGTGACCACCAGCGACAGTTCGCCTTCACGCCACTTGGCCACATGACAATGTGCGCGGGCGGCAGGTTGCAGCTGGCTTTCAAGCAGGCGTTGCAGATGAGCGAGGCGTTGGGCATGACCAAGAATGGCTTTGAGCGGCTTGGCTTCGCGTAGCAGAACGGCGGGCGCTCTGGCTGTAAGGGGGCGAAATGCCATGATCGAACACCTGAAGTAACAGAAGCGCCATGTTAGCAGAAAGCAACGGAACCACTCGCCCATTGCTTTTGTCCCTGCTTTACCCATTAAATCAACAACTAACTTCTTGCCTTGATGGGTTGAAGTTGAGCAAAACGCCCTTATTTTAAGTGAGCCCCGTCAAAGCGCAGTGCCAGCATCGTGGAATATCGCCACTTTCCTCACCACCGTTTCCGGGTAGAATGCTCGTTCGCATGCGGCCATGAGGGCTGCACGGGCGACTCACGGGGCCGCCCTCCATCCCTTTAGTGTGGAAGATCCTGCCGATATGTTTGCGCCTTTGTTAAAGAAACTTTTTGGAAGCAAGAACGAGCGTGAAGTCAAACGCATGCTCAAGACGGTGCAGCTCGTCAATGCCTTCGAAGAGCAAATGGTGGCCCTTTCGGACGATCAATTGCGCGCCAAGACCAATGAGTTCAAGGCCCGTATCGCCAAAGGGGAATCCCTCGACAAGCTGTTGCCTGAAGCCTTCGCGGTCGCCCGTGAAGCCGGCAAGCGCGTCATGGGCATGCGCCACTTCGACGTCCAGTTGATCGGCGGCATGACCCTGCATGAAGGCATGATTGCCGAAATGCGTACCGGTGAGGGTAAAACCCTCGTAGCGACCCTGGGCGTTTACCTCAACGCGCTGTCCGGCAAGGGCGTGCACGTTGTGACCGTGAACGACTACCTGGCCCGCCGTGACGCCAACTGGATGCGCCCGCTGTATGAATTCCTCGGCCTGACCGTCGGCGTCGTGACGCCGTTCCAGCCGCCGGAAGAGAAGCGCGCCGCCTACGCTGCCGACATCACCTACGGTACCAACAACGAATTCGGGTTCGACTACCTGCGCGACAACATGGCGTTCAGCATGGAAGAGAAATTCCAGCGCGAACTCAATTTTGCCGTGATCGACGAAGTCGACTCCATCCTCATCGACGAAGCCCGTACCCCGCTGATCATTTCCGGTCAGGCCGAGGACAGTTCCAAGCTGTACATGGAGATCAACAAACTGATCCCGCAGCTGGAACTGCACGTCGAAGAAGTCGAAGGCCAGGTCACCAAGGCCGGTCACTACACCATCGACGAGAAGACCCGTCAGGTCGAACTCAACGAAGCCGGTCACCAGTACATCGAAGAAATGCTCACCGGCGTCGGCCTGCTGGCTGAAGGCGAGAGCCTGTACTCGGCGCATAACCTGGGCCTGCTGACCCACGTCTATTCGGGTCTGCGTGCGCACAAGCTGTTCCATCGCAACGTCGAATACATCGTGCAGGACGGCCAGGTCGTACTGGTCGACGAACACACCGGCCGCAC
Organism: Pseudomonas sp. IT-93MI4; assembly: GCF_949767635.1. Classification (NCBI taxonomy): domain Bacteria; kingdom Pseudomonadati; phylum Pseudomonadota; class Gammaproteobacteria; order Pseudomonadales; family Pseudomonadaceae; genus Pseudomonas; species Pseudomonas sp. IT-93MI4. The sequence goes on along the minus strand of NZ_CATKPP010000002.1, from coordinate 214,754 downwards.
CATGCCGGGTCGTCGTCTGTCCGAAGGCCTGCACCAGGCCATCGAAGCCAAGGAAGGTCTGAACATCCAGGCCGAGAGCCAGACTCTGGCTTCGACCACGTTCCAGAACTACTTCCGTCTCTACACCAAGCTGTCCGGCATGACCGGTACCGCCGACACCGAAGCGTTCGAATTCCACCAGATCTATGGCTTGCAGGTCATGGTGATTCCGCCGAACAAGCCGTTGGCGCGTAAAGATTTCAACGACCTGGTGTTCCTGACCGCCGAAGAGAAATACGCGGCGATCATCAATGACATCAAGGAAGGCATGGCCCAGGGCCGTCCGATCCTGGTGGGCACCGCGACCATCGAAACTTCCGAGCATGTGTCCAACCTGCTCAACAAGGAAGGCATCGAACACAAGGTGCTGAACGCCAAGTTCCACGAAAAAGAAGCCGAGATCATCGCGCAAGCCGGTCGTCCGGGCGCCCTGACCATCGCCACCAACATGGCCGGTCGTGGTACCGACATCCTGCTGGGCGGTAACTGGGAAGTGGAAGTCGCGGCGCTGGAAAACCCGAGCCCCGAGCAGATCGCCCAGATCAAGGCTGACTGGCAGAAGCGTCACCAGCAAGTGCTGGAGTCCGGCGGTCTGCAGGTGATCGCCTCTGAGCGTCACGAATCCCGTCGTATCGACAACCAGTTGCGTGGCCGTGCCGGGCGTCAGGGTGATGCCGGTTCCAGCCGCTTCTACCTGTCGCTGGAAGACAGCCTGATGCGCATCTTCGCCTCTGACCGGGTGAAGAACTTCATGAAAGCCCTGGGCATGCAGCCGGGCGAAGCGATCGAGCACCGCATGGTGACCAACGCGATCGAGAAGGCGCAGCGCAAGGTGGAAGGTCGCAACTTCGACATCCGTAAACAACTGCTCGAGTTCGACGACGTCAACAACGAACAGCGTAAAGTGATCTATCACATGCGTAACACGTTGCTGGCCGCCGACAACATCGGTGAAACCATCGCCGACTTCCGTCAGGACGTGCTCAACGCCACCGTCAGCGCGCACATTCCACCGCAATCGCTGCCAGAGCAGTGGGACGTGGCCGGTCTGGAAGCGTCGATTGCCAGCGACTTCGGGGTGAAACTGCCGATCCAGCAATGGCTCGACGAAGACGATCACCTGTACGAAGAGACCCTGCGCGAGAAGCTGATGGTCGAGCTGATGGCGGCGTACAACGAGAAAGAAGATCAGGCCGGTGCGGAAGCACTGCGCTCGTTCGAGAAACAAATCGTTCTGCGCGTGCTGGACGACCTGTGGAAAGATCACCTGTCGACCATGGATCACCTGCGTCACGGCATCCACCTGCGTGGCTACGCCCAGAAGAACCCGAAGCAGGAATACAAGCGCGAGTCGTTCACGCTGTTCTCCGAGCTGCTGGATTCGATCAAGCGCGACTCGATTCGTGTGCTGTCGCACGTTCAGGTGCGCCGCGAAGATCCGGAAGCCGAAGAGCAACGCCTGCGTGAGGAAGCCGAAGCACTGGCCGCGCGCATGCAGTTCGAACACGCCGAGGCCCCTGGTCTGGAGCAGCCGGAAGTATTGGGTGAAGAGGTCGATGTCGCCCTCGCCACCGCGCCGGTGCGCAACGAGCAGAAGCTGGGTCGCAACGAACTTTGCTACTGCGGTTCGGGCAAGAAATTCAAGCATTGCCACGGGCAGATCCAGTAACCCCCGTTTCAATCGCTGAAATACCCGCGCCGCGACCGGCTCCTGCCGTCGCGGCGTTTTGCCATTTACACCACCGCCATCCCTGTGAGCGGTGCTGACATCATTGAGTAAGGAGCGCATTCATGGCTGTTGGTCTTGGTCCTTTGCCAACGTTGCACCCGGTTGCCGGTTTTGAACTCGGTATTGCCTCGGCCGGCATCAAGCGCCCGGGGCGCAAGGATGTGGTAGTGATGCGCTGCGCCGAAGGTTCGACCGTGGCCGGTGTGTTCACGTTGAACGCCTTTTGCGCCGCGCCAGTAATCCTGGCGAAAAAACGTGTGCACAACGACGTGCGTTACCTGCTGACCAACACCGGTAACGCCAACGCCGGCACCGGTGAGCCGGGTCTGGCGGCTGCCGAGCGCACCACGGCGAAACTGGCCGAGCTGACCGGTGTCGATGCCAGCCAGATCCTGCCGTACTCCACCGGCGTGATCGGTGAGCCGCTGCCGGTCGAGAAGATCGAAGGCGCGCTGCAGGCCGCACTGGATGATCTGTCGGAAAACAACTGGGAAGCCGCCGCCACTGGCATCATGACCACCGACACCCTGCCCAAGGGTGCCAGCCGCCAGTTCGAGCATGATGGCGTGACCATTACTGTCACCGGCATCAGCAAAGGTGCAGGCATGATTCGCCCGAACATGGCGACCATGCTCGGCTACATCGCCACCGATGCCAAAGTCTCCCGCGACGTACTGCACAACCTGATGCTCGACGGCGCGAACAAGTCGTTCAACCGCATCACCATCGACGGCGACACTTCGACCAACGACTGCTGCATGCTGATTGCCACCGGCAAGGCTGCACTGCCGGAAATCACTCGCGCCGAAGGCGAGCTGTTCAACAAGCTGAAACAGGCTGTGTTCGAAGTGTGCATGGACGTGGCCCAGGCCATCGTGCGTGACGGCGAAGGCGCGACCAAGTTCGTGACTGTTGAAGTCAACGGCGGCGGCAATCATCAGGAATGCCTCGACGTCGGTTACACCGTGGCCCACTCGCCGCTGATCAAGACCGCGCTGTTCGCCTCCGACCCGAACTGGGGCCGTATTCTGGCGGCTGTCGGCCGTGCCGGCGTGCCGGATCTGGATGTGAGCAAGATCGACGTGTTCCTCGGCGACGTGTGCATCGCCAGCCGTGGCGCACGCGCAGCGACCTACACTGAGGCACAGGGTTCGGCGGTGATGCAGCAGGAAGAGATCACCATCCGTATCGAACTGGGTCGCGGTAATTGCAGCGAAACCATCTGGACCACCGACCTGTCGCATGAATACGTGAAGATCAACGCCGAGTACCGCACCTGATCCAAGACCGGGTCGCTTCTTTCGCGAGCAGGCTCGCTCCCACAGGGGGATTTGTGACAACACGATCCAATGTGGGAGCGAGCCTGCTCGCGATGGCGTTGTGTCAGGCAACATCAATGTTGAATGTGCCGGCCTCTTCGCGGGCCCAGTCACTCTAAGTCTTGAAGCTTTCCACTGACGAAAAGGCGCCACACCATGTCCCTGCACCTGATCATCGGCGACAAACTGCTTTCTTCCTGGTCCTTGCGCGCCGCTCTGGCGCTGGAACTGACCGGCGCTCCCTACAGCGAAGAATTGATCAAACTCGGCAAGCCCGACACCCGCGAGCGTCTGCTCAAGCATTCGCCGACCGCCAAGGTGCCATTGCTGCAAACCTCTCGCGGCACCATCGCCGACTCTTTGGCGATCGCCGAATACCTGGCCGAGCAGTTCCCGTCCGAACAGCTCTGGCCAACCGACCTGTTCGCCCGTGCCCAGGCGCGATCCGCCTGCGCGCAGATGCACAGTGGCTTTTTCGCCATGCGCAATCACATGCCGTTCAACCTGAGCCACGACGCACCGCTCAACCCGGTGCCGCCAGAGGTGAGGGTCGATATCGAACGCATGCTCGCGCTGTGGGCTGAATGCCGTGCTGCCGCCACGGAGCCTGGGCCGTATCTGTTTGGCCGGGTGAGCCTGGCTGACGCGTTCTTCGCCCCGATTGCCGTGCGCCTGCGGACTTACCAGGTGCAGTTGCCGGCGGTTGATCAGGCCTATGTTGAAACCGTCTACCAATGGCCCGCCTTCAAGGCGTGGCAAGAGGCTGGACTGGAGGAGTTGAATCCGTGAAACGAGTACACGTCGCGGCTGCCGTCATTCGTGACGACAGCGGCAAAATCCTCATCGCCCGTCGTGCCGATACCCAGCATCAGGGCGGCTTGTGGGAATTTCCCGGCGGCAAGGTCGAGGCTGACGAATCGGTCGAAAGCGCCTTGGCGCGCGAGCTGCACGAAGAGCTGGGCATTGTCGTTGGCGCCGCTCGTCCACTGATCAAGGTCCGCCATGATTACCCCGACAAGCAGGTATTGCTGGATGTCTGGGAAGTGTCGAGCTTCAGCGGTGAACCACACGGTGCCGAAGGTCAGCCACTGGCCTGGGTGACCGCCAAGGATCTGCTGAACTACGAGTTCCCGGCGGCCAATCAGCCGATCGTGGCCGCGGCGCGCCTGCCCGGCGAATACCTGATCACGCCGGAAGATCTGGAGGCCCCGGCCTTGCTGCGCGGCATTCAGAAGGCGATTGCCGGCGGGATCAAACTGATCCAGCTGCGCGCGCCGAACGGCTATGACCCCAAATACCGCGATCTGGCGGTAGATGCAGCCGGTCTGTGTGCCGGCAAGGCGCAGTTGATGATCAAGGGGCCGTTCGAATGGCTGGGCGATTTCCCGTCTGCCGGTTGGCACATCACCGCCGCGCAACTGCGCAAATACGCCGCAGCAGGGCGACCGCTGCCAGCTGAGCGCTGGTTGGCGGCGTCCTGCCATAACGCTGAAGAACTGGCGCTGGCCGAGCAGATGGGTGTGGATTTCGTCACCTTGTCGCCGGTTCAACCAACCTTGACCCATCCGGATGCGCAGCCGTTGGGCTGGGAGCAGGCTTCGACGTTGATCGAGGGCTTCAGCAAACCGGTGTTTCTGTTGGGTGGGGTTGGCCCGGCGGAACGTGAGAGGGCCTGGGGTGTTGGCGCGCAGGGTGTGGCGGGGATTCGCGCGTTCTGGCCAGAAGCTTGATTATGTTGTGAGGCTGATGGCCTCTTCGCGAGCAAGCCCGCTCCCACATTTGACTGCATTCCAACTGGATGAATGCAATCAACTGTGGGAGCGGGCTTGCTCGCGAAGGCGTCCTTACAGGCGCTAGATATCTGAAGGTTTCGCCGCCGGTTGCCACAAGATCTCCGCAATCCCCTGCCGCCGCGCAATCAACCTTGCGGCCACAAACAACAGATCCGACAGCCGATTGATATACGCCAAACCAACCCCGGCCAACGGCTCGATCGCGTTCAAATGCTGACAACGCCGCTCGGCACTGCGCGCCAGACTGCGGCACACATGGGCCTGGGCAATCAGCATCGAACCGCCCGGCAGAATGAAATTCTCCAGCGGCCCCAATTCCTCGTTCCACACATCAATCGCCGCTTCCAGGCGCTCGATTTCTGCCGTGTTCAGCGCCTGATATTCCGGCATCGCCAGCTCACCGCCAAGATCAAACAGACGATGCTGACAAGGCGCGAGCACGTCGATCAGTTCATTCAATCCCGGGAATGCCTCACGTTCGGCGATCAACCCGGCCAGCAGCACACCGACCTGACTGTTCAGCGTATCGACTTCGCCAATCGCTTCGATGCGCGGGTGATCCTTGGGCACGCGGCGGCCATCGCCCAGGCCGGTTTCGCCAGTGTCGCCGGTGCGGGTGTAGATCTTCGACAAGCGAAAGCCCATGGGTTACCTCGGTAGTTGATTGGTTTCGGCGGCGATGGCCGCCGGTTGGGTCAGTGGCAGGCGCAACGTGAAGCAGGTGCCCTGGCCCGGCGCCGATTGCACTTCCATCTGCCCTTTGTGGTTGTTGGTGATGATGAAGTACGACACCGACAGCCCCAGCCCTGTGCCCTGGCCGATTTCCTTGGTGGTGAAGAACGGCTCGAAGGTGCGTTTGCGCACGTTTTCGCTCATGCCGATGCCGTTGTCCTCGACCTGAATCTCGGCCCATGGCGGGTTCAGTTTGGTGCGCAAAATGATCCGCCCCGGCTCGCTGTCGTCTTCGCGCTGGTGAATGGCTTGCGCGGCGTTTTTCAGCAGGTTGAGCAGCACTTGTTCCAGTTCGTTGGCGGTGCCCGGCACCGGGCCGAGCGCCGGGTCGAACTGGCGGATGATCGCCTGGCCCTTGAAGTCGAAACCGATCGCCAGATCGAAGTCGTTACCGGCAATTTCCACCGCCTGATCAATCAGCGCCGGCAGATCGCAGGGGGCCATTTGCCTAGTGCTGCGGCGGCTGAAACTGAGCATGTGCGTGACGATTTTTGCCGCCCGCGCGCCGGCCTGCTGGATGCCGTCGAGCAGTTTCGGCACTTCGCGGCTCTGCAGGTAACGGTTGACCGTGTCCAGTTCGATGCCGAGATGTTCAGCGGTTTCGAGGTTTTTTGGCAGATCTGCCGACAGCCGCCGCCGAATGTTCTGCACGTTGTGCAGGATCGCGCCCAGCGGGTTGTTGATCTCATGGGCCATGCCGGCGGCGAGGCCACCGACCGAGAGCATCTTCTCCGACTGCACCATCATTTCTTCCAGCGACAGGCGCTGGGTGATGTCGTCGATACGGATCACCACACCGCGCCCTGCACCGCCCATCAGTGGGTAGAAGGTCAGGGCGTAGTGCTTGGGCTCGTCGTCCTTGAACCAGGTCACCCGCTCGATCTTCGCCACGGTGTGTTCTTCGACCGTTTGCTTCAGTTGTGGCAGAAACGGCTTGAGCGGTTCGAAGGCGAGGAAGATCGGTTGGTTCAGCGCCTCATCCAGGCGCGTCCCGGAGAGGGCGCTGGCCTCCTGGTTCCACTGGGTCACGTAGAGTTGCTCGTCGAGAGCAATCAGCGCCGAGGGCATGGAGTCGATGATGCTGTTGAGGTAGTTCTGGAATCCGGTGAGCTTCTTCTCGATCTTGCTCCGAACCTGGACTTCCAGCTCCAGTTTTCGGTTGGTGTGGCGGGTTTCTTCGGCCAGGCCCTGGGCCTGATCGTAGGCGGCCTGCGAGTCATCGCGGGCCCGTTTGAGCTGCTGTTCGCGGGCTTCGATGCGCGAGAGCATGGTGTTGAACGCCTCGGCGAGGCTGCCGATTTCATCGTGGTTGCCGCGTGAGGCGCGCAGGGCATAGTTCTCTTCGCGAGTGACCTGACGCGACAGTTCTTCCAGCTCATGGATCGGGCGGGTGATCAGGCGTTTGATCTGCCGCGCAATCACCAGCCACAGCAGCACACTGAAAATCAGGATGCCGAGACTGGCAGTCAGGGTGCCGGTGTAGAACGCCATCGGCAGTTCACTGCTGGCGACCAGCAGCAAGTGCCCGGGCGCGGTGCCGGGGCGGGGCAGGGTGATCAACTGATTGCTGCGAAACTCGGTGAGCTGCCAGGCTTCGACGTGTCGATAGCGTTCCGGCAGATTGAGCTTGTCGCCACGCTGCACCTGGGCGATGCGGTCACCCTTGCCGTCATACAACGCGGCGGCGCGCAGTGGCGAATAGCTGTCGAGTTCCTTGAGCAGGCGTTCGGCGCTCTGGGGCGACTCGAGGGCTTGTGCGACCAGGCTCGGGTTGGAGATCAGCCGGCCGATGGTCTGCAAAGCTTGCGGCGCCATGCTTTCCTGAGAGATGTAATAGGCGGCGCTGATAAAGGTCAGGTTGGCGACCAGCAGGACGGTGGTCAACAACACCAGCAGGGCGGCCAGCAGTTTCTGGCCGACCGGCAGGTTTTCAAGGCGCTGGCGCAATGGCATCAGGTTTATCGCAGCAAAGGAACAAGTGGCCAGCGTAGCCGCTGCTCAGTCGCTGGGCAATCCAAGGCTGTGCAGATGAGCGATCAGACGCTGCTGCAATTGATTGAGGTGTGGCAGGTTCAACTGGTGACGGGTGGCGACTTTGCAGGCGTGGCCCAGCAGGTAACTGATTTCGGTGCGGCGCTGGTTCGCCACGTCCTGATACATCGACGAGTAATTGGCTGCGGTGGCGTGAATCACCCGCTCGACTTCCTGTTGCAGATTGACCGCTGCGGCCGGTTGACCGCAGTGCTCCAGTAATTCGGCCAGCTCGTTGCACAGCGTGGCGACTTCGCATTGATGCTGTTCCAGCCCGCCGTTACGGCAATCGTGGAGCACGGTCAGCGGATTGATCGCGCAATTGAGCGCCAGTTTGCGCCACAGCCGGGTGAGGATGTCGGTGCTCCATTCGTGGGGAATGTTCGCCGCTTGCAGGTCGTCCAGCCAGATCGGCGCCACCGGATGGCCGGCATCACCCAGCCAGGTGAAACCGTGGCCGGCAAACACCACGCGCCAGTCGCCGTCGCGGAACGCGCCTTCGGTGCTGGAGGCGCTGATGCAGCGTGCCTGCGGAACCACCGCTGCGACGGCGTCCTGACTGCCGAGGCCGTTCTGCAGCAGGATCAGCTCGGCATCTGCGCTCAGGCGCGGGGCGAGGCGGGCGACGGCGCTTTCGGCGTCATAGGCCTTGCAGGCGACCAGCAGGCGGCGGATCGGCTCCGGGTCGTCCGCCGTTTGCGCGGGGACGGCATAGGTAGTGGCTGCGCCGTGTTCGACCAGCGTCAGGCCGCCGGCCACCTGATAGCTGCGCAAACGCTCGGCATCCCGCACGATCAGCCGCACCGGCAGACCGGCCCGCGCCAGACGCGTGGCCCACAGGGTGCCGAGGCTGCCGGCGCCAAGAACGTGCCAAGGGGTGGACATCAGTTTTTCACTCGGTAAGGTACTGGCATGCAAGGCTCGCCGTATCGGTGGGAAAAGACCCGTTATAATGAGCCGGATTTTAACCGCAAGCCAAGCGCGCTCCCTCCTTATCGAGCGCGCCTTTTTATTGGAGAGATTACATGCCGTCGTTCGACGTGGTATCCGAACTGGACAAACACGAGCTGACCAACGCGGTCGAGAACGCCGTGAAGGAACTTGATCGTCGCTATGACCTGAAAGGCAAAGGCAGCTTCGAGTTCAAGGAAAAGGACCTGACCGTCAATCTGACCGCTGAAGCCGGGTTCCAGCTGGAAGCGATGATCGAGATCCTCAAGCTGGCTCTGACCAAGCGCAAGATTGATGTGCAGTGCCTTGAAGTCAAAGACGCTTACGCCTCGGGCAAGCTGATGAAGCAGGACGCCATTCTCAAAGAAGGCATCGACAAGGAGTTGGCGAAGAAAATCGTCGCTCACATCAAGGACGCCAAGCTCAAGGTGCAGGCCGCCATTCAGGGCGAGCAGGTGCGGGTGACCGGCAAGAAGCGCGATGACCTGCAGGAAGCCATCGCGGCTCTGCGCGCCAAGGAATTCGGCATGCCACTGCAGTTCAACAACTTCCGCGACTAAGCTCGGTCAGAAGATTTGTGGGAGCGAGCCTGCTCGCGAAGGCGGCGTGTCAGTCAACCTCCTGGCTGAATGACACACCGCCTTCGCGAGTAGGCTCGCTCCCACATTTGATTTATGTGCACCCCGGCGGGTTTCTGCCGCTTATCTTTCGCGTGCCGAATGGCCGGAAATCAGGAGATGGAAGATGGATTTGAATGCTGAGGTAGACAACCTGGTCAAGGCGTCCCAGGCGTGGATTCCGATGATCATGGAATACGGCAGCCGCGTGCTGCTGGCGGTGATTACCCTGGCCATTGGCTGGTGGCTGATCAACAAGGTCACGCAAAAACTCGGCGGTCTGCTGGCCCTGCGTAATGCCGACCTGGCGCTGCAAGGCTTCATCAGCAGTCTGGCGAACATCATTCTCAAGGTGCTGCTGATCGTCAGCGTGGCCTCGATGATCGGCGTGGAAACCACCTCGTTCGTGGCCGCGATTGGTGCTGCCGGCCTGGCCATCGGTCTGGCGTTGCAGGGCAGCCTGGCGAATTTCGCCGGCGGCGTGTTGATTCTGCTGTTCCGTCCGTTCCGTATCGGTGACTGGATCGAAGCGCAAGGTGTGGCGGGTACGGTCGACAGCATCCAGATTTTCCACACCGTGCTGCGTACCGGTGACAACAAGACCATCATCGTCCCGAACGGCAATCTGTCGAACGGCATCATCACCAACACCAACCGTCAACCAACCCGCAAAGTGGTGTTTGACGTGGGTGTGGATTACGAAGCTGATCTGCAAAAGGCCCGTCAGGTGCTGCTGGATCTGGCCAAGGATGAGCGCGTATTGCAGGACCCTGCGCCACAAGCGGTCATTTCGACGTTGGGTGACAGTTCGATCACTGTTTCCCTGCGTGTGTGGGTTAAAACTGCAGACTATTGGGACGTGATGTTCATGTTTAACGAACAGTCCCGTGACCGTTTGAAAACTGCCGGTATTGATATTCCGTTTCCACAGCGGGTTATTCGAGTAGTTCAGGAATCGGCTGTTCAGTAATACCACTGATACTTGGCCTTGCGGTCAGTTAATGAGTGGACTAACCCAAGAGCTGTCCGCACTCTTGGGTTTTTTATGTCTGATCTAGATGTTCGTTGGCTAATAAGTAGCTAGCTACTATTGTTTGTACGGTCAGAAACAGGAAGGCAGGGCAAACTTGATTCATAAAAAAACCGCTCACCTGAGTCAGGTGAGCGGTTCTTGTTAGAGCAAAGCTCTACAGTACCTCAGCTGTATATCCCGATTAGAGGATGTTCAGTGGGTACTCGACGATCAGACGGGTGTCGTTGTTGTCAGACGCGTAGCCGCTGTAAGCGCCGTTCGAACGGTACATGGCGTAACGCAGACGGAACGACAGATCCTTGGCTGGACCTTCCTGGATCACGTACTTGGACTCGGCGTTCCACTCGTTCTCTTTACCTTCACCCAGACCGTTGGTCTTGATGTTGTCACCCTTCACGTAGCGGGTCATGAAGCTCAGGCCAGGAACGCCATAGGTCTTCATGTTCAGGTCGTAACGAGCTTGCCAGGAGCGTTCTTCACGGCCCACGAAGTCGGAGATCTGAATGGAGTTGGCAACGAAGATGGTGCTGTTGCCGTCAACGCCATAGTAGTAGGCATTGTCGCCGCTGGAGCGCTGGTGAGCGATGGTGAACTTGTGCGCGCCGAGGCTGTAGGCTGCTGCCAGGGACCACAGTTTGTTGTCTACGCCACGGGTGTCGTTGTCAGGGGTTTCGTCGCCAATGGCGCTGACCAGGTTGCCACGCTTCTCGCCTTCGGTTTTATAACCGTTGAAGTCGAAGTTCAGCGACTGGTCTTCGGCGATAGGCAGGGTGTAGTTCAGATTGATGTATTGCTTCTTGAAGTACTGGTCGGCATCCGAAGCGGCAAATGCACCGGTGAAGTTGTCGGTGAAAGCATAGCTGGCGCCGAAGATGTTGATGCTGGTCAGGCCCTTGCCACCGTTGCCGTTCTCATCAGGCAGACCGCCGATGCTGTCGCGGCCCATGCCGGTTTGCTTGCTCAGGGCGGTGAAGCGACCTGCGCTCAGTTCCAGGCCTTTGATCTCTTTGGAAGTGATCAAGGTACCGGTAGCCACTTCTGGCAACAGACGGCTGTCGTCAGTGGCGAAGACCGGGCTGGCAACGAATTGCTGACCGTATTTCAGCACAGTGTCGGAAACGCGGAATTTGACAGCGCCGCCGATCTTGCCTTGGGATTTCTCTTCGTTGCCGTCGCTATCAATCGCGAACAGGCCGTTACCACGACGACCCGAGCCACCGTCCAGCTTGACCGAACCCATGGCCATGGCGTCGAGACCGAAACCTACGGTGCCTTGAGTGAAGCCCGATTCGTAGGTCAGCAGTTGGCTGACACCGGTGTCCTGGCGATAGCCGCTTTCAAAACCCGGGGTGCCGTCTTTCTTTGCAACGTTACCGGCACCATTTTTGTAATCGCGGTTCATGTATTCCATACGAGTCTTCAGTTTCAGACTCTGGTCTTCCAGGAACCCTTTGGCGTCATCCTGCGAAGATGCCATTGCGAACTGCGAGGTGCCTGCTGCAACAGCCAGGGCGATCATGCTCCACTTCATCACGCGCATCGTGATTTGCTCCTTTGGTTTTTAGAAGAGTACTGCCGTCCCACCTGTTTTATTATCTGGGCGGCTCTTTCTTTTTGTGTCGGCGCAAACTTATATCACGCCGACAATGTTGGCGATACTTGCTAATCCAACCTTTCACCTTCTTTACGACGCTGTCGCAGATGGCTTTGTAGATGTCGCAAATTCACAGTACCGATGCAATCGGATCGACAACTTTCTCGCTGTTTTTCTAGCCTTTTGCATCGCTAAAAAAGAGTCCCTGGCAAAACACTTGAATCTCCATCGGGCAACCCTGCCACTGTTTTTGTTGGGCCTAAGGCTCCCACTTCCCGTGGTGCGCTTATAGTCCATATGGGTACGAATGCAACAAGCGTGCACAAACCGCTTTCTCTATGCGGTTATTTTTCTGAACACTCGTCACTCGCTGTAAAAACCTCATAAATACTGGGCCTCAAGCCCTTCTTTATCAGGGCTTGACGCCATCCCTCGCTTGGTGTTGTCGAGCAGGTTCGTGCGCGCGACAACGAAAAACGTTACCGGTTCACCCCGCCGGTGAGTATTCGGCGGATGCCCGACGCACTGAGCGTAGACGCGCTGTGCGGTTTTGGTGCAAAAATTTTTCCAGTTGTTCCGGATTCATACAGTTTGAGCGGGAGCAGGGGATGAACGCTTTGGGCTTTTCTGGTCATTTCATTGTGCTGCACCGCGCAGTCGGTTCCGTCATGGTGCGTGCCGCCCGAAAATGTCGCATGCAGGAGCGTTGAGCAATGTCTGTCCTGGCACGCTCATCGTGAAGCCCGGCGCATTCGCAGGTATGCTGCCTGCCTGTCGCTTGGCGCCATGCCTGTCTGGAGGGCCGCTAAGCTGAATTGTGTAGATCAGCCGGGAGTGCACGCAGTGTTTGCTTTAGATTCACGACTTCAACAGGACACCCTGACCATCGGCGATTTCCCGCTCTGCCGGCTGCTGCTGTCCAACGACGCCAATTACCCGTGGTTCATCCTGGTGCCTCGTCGCGACGATATCAGCGAGTTGTTTCAGTTGGATGTCGCCGACCAGCAGCAGTTGTGGCAGGAAACCACGGCGCTGGCCGAGTTGCTCAAGGACTTGTTCGATGCCGACAAGCTGAACGTCGCGACGCTGGGCAACGTTGTCAGCCAGTTGCATATGCATGTGATCGTGCGCAAGCGTGACGACGCGGCATGGCCGGCGCCGGTCTGGGGCAAACACCCGGCCAAACCCTACAGCGCCGAGCAGGTCGCGAGCATTCGTGAGCGGCTGCGTCTGGTGCTGACCGAACACTTCACGTTTCTGGAGGGTTGAACCATGAACCTTGAAGAACGCGTCACCGATCTGGAAAGCCGTCTGGCTTTTCAGGATGACACCATTCAGGCGTTGAACGACGAACTGGTGGCGCAGCAGCGGGTGATCGAGCGCCTGCAGTTGCAAATGGCGGCGTTGCTCAAGCGTCAGGAGGAGATGGTCGGGCAGTTCGATTCTTTCGAGGAAGAGGCGCCACCACCGCATTACTGATGCCAACACCTTTATGCAGGCGTAAAAAAAACCGCGAGCAGCCTGGCTGTTCGCGGTTTTTTATTGCCTTGGATCAGCGACGCGGCAGGGCGGCGATCACGTCCTCGGCTTGCAGGCCTTTGTCCCGATTCATCACCGAGAACTCCACGCGCTGGCCTTCGACCAGTACGCGGTGGCCTTCGCCACGGATTGCACGAAAGTGCACGAAAATATCATCGCCGGAATCCCGGGAGATAAAGCCGAAGCCTTTGGAGGTGTTGAACCACTTGACGGTACCGGTATCGCGGTTGCTCATGTCATAGGTAGTCGGTGCAGCGGCCGGTGAAGACTTGTAGAAGCTGATGGCCAGATGCAGGACCACGGCAACCAGAGCGATCACCAGGCTGAACAACACCGCCGGTTGACCGGCGATGACTGGCATCGGTGCGATCAGGGTCAGGGTTTGCAGGACGACAGTCAGCACGAGAAGAGCGCTGACCAGATTTTGCAGATGCTGGCGCGGGCCTTTGTTCCAGTAAGGAATCACTGGAGCGATGACCAGATTCAGCAGGCCGAAAAAGGCCAGGTAAAGTGCATCGGGTTGTTGCAGGTAAGGAACGGCTTCGGATTTCAAGCTAGGTATGAACGACAGCAGCAAGGCCGCTGCGCCCATTAGCAGGTGGACGATTTTCAACATTTTGATTGGCTCACGTTATGACGGCTCACAAGGAAGAGCTGAAGGCGCACGGTTCGCTTCGGAACAATAAAGAGGCGTTGGACACGTGCCCGGCATCAGCCTATGCGCGACACCCCCGAAAAATGGGGCGTAGCGACACACTGCCTATTTAACAGCAAAGCCTGCAGCTACTCAAATTACCCCGGCCAGCGGCACGTGCCCGGTCGATTTGTCGCATGGCGAGTGAAGATTGTCGGCTGCGAGGTGGCGGCTGCCTTGCTAGAGTGGGTCTGCACCTGTTGGATGAATTCAATCGCCTTAGGGGGTAAACATGGCAATCGATATCGGTATCAGTGAAGAAGACCGCAAGTCCATCGTCGAGGGGCTGTCGCGGCTGCTGTCGGACACCTACGTGCTGTATCTGAAAACCCATAACTTCCACTGGAACGTCACCGGTCCCATGTTCAGGACCCTGCATCTGATGTTCGAAGAACAATACAACGAGCTGGCGCTGGCGGTGGATCTGATCGCCGAGCGTATCCGCGCTCTGGGTTTTCCTGCGCCGGGTGCCTACGCGACTTACGCGCGTCTCTCCTCTATTAAAGAAGAAGTCGGGGTGCCAAGTGCCGAGGACATGATCAAGCAGTTGGTCGACGGCCAGGAAGCGGTCACTCGCACCGCTCGCGGCATCTTCCCGCTGTTGGACAAGGTCAGCGACGAGCCGACGGCCGACTTGCTGACCCAGCGCATGCAGGTGCATGAGAAGACCGCGTGGATGTTGCGCGCGTTGCTCGAGGCCTGATAGTCCGGTGCGCGGACGTCCGCAGGGTGTGGATGTCCGCATACTGTTTCAAATCTTACTGAAGATGTCGGCTTATCCTACGCTGCTGGGCAACTAGTCATCTGGCGCTGACTTTGCGTCTGCGTTTTTATGAAGGCACAGGATGTTGTCTTTATAAAAGCAGCGATGACAAAGGAGTGTCAGCGATATGGTAGGTGGAGACAGGCGATGCGAGCACGTCGGTTCGCAACGGGAAATGAAGGTCGATCCGTTTGTCAGCGATTTCGATTTTGAGCTGATCCGGCCGCTGGCCAGATCAGTGCGTTTGAACGGCTTTGCCACTTGCTTGAGGCTCGAGCAGGTTTACTGGAACATTCTTGGTGACATGGCCGGGCACAACGGCTGTTCGGTCAGCACGCTGCTGTCACATGTGGACCGCGAAGTGCACCTGCGCCACGGCGGGGTGAAAAACTTCAGTGGTCTGGTACGGGTGGTGTGCGTGATGAATGGCCTGCGGGATACACCGGCGGCCTTCATGCCCTGAACGGGCAATACTTGAAATGACGTGGCGGGCTGTGCAGTCTTACGGCTGCACAGCCCGCATTTAATGGATATAATCCCGCTCTTTCGCCGCAAAGCCCTGCACGCGGTGGCAATCTGATCGCCGAGACACCCCCATGCCGATGTACGATTATCAATGTGCTTCCTGTGGTCATCAGTTGGAAGCCATTCAAAAGATCAGCGAGGCACCGCTGGTCGACTGCCCTGCCTGTCAGGCGCCAGAGCTCAAGAAACAGCTGTCCATGCCGGGTTTTCGCCTCAGCGGCAGCGGTTGGTACGAAACCGATTTCAAGACCGGAGCCAAGAAGAATCTGGCCGGTGGCGACAAATCTGACTAGGGTTCAGGCCCAGGTCGAACGACACGCGTGAGATTTCGCAGTGCTTGAGTGCGACGGGATCTCCACCGAATTTCGAATTACGAGAAGCGAAACCACTACCATGATGCGCAGCCATTATTGCGGCCAACTGAACGAAAGCCTGGAAGGCCAGGAAATTACCCTTTGCGGATGGGTTCACCGTCGTCGCGACCACGGCGGGGTGATTTTCCTCGATATCCGTGATCGTGATGGTCTGGCGCAGGTGGTGTTCGATCCGGATCGCGCCGAGAGCTTCGCCGCCGCCGATCGCGTGCGCAGCGAATACGTCGTGAAGATCACCGGCAAGGTGCGTCTGCGTCCGGCCGGTGCGACCAACGCCAACATGGCGTCGGGCATGATCGAAGTGCTGGGCTACGAGCTGGAAGTGCTGAACGAGTCGGAAACCCCGCCGTTCCCGCTCAACGAATACTCCGACGTCGGCGAAGAAACCCGCCTGCGCTATCGCTTCCTGGACCTGCGTCGTCCGGAAATGGCCGAGAAGCTGCGTCTGCGTTCGCGCATGACCACCAGCATCCGTCGTTTCCTCGACGAGAACGGCTTCCTCGACGTGGAAACGCCGATTCTGACCCGCGCTACCCCGGAAGGCGCCCGCGACTACCTGGTGCCGAGCCGTACTCACGCCGGTTCGTTCTTCGCGCTGCCGCAATCGCCTCAGCTATTCAAGCAACTGCTGATGGTTGCCGGTTTCGACCGTTACTACCAGATCGCCAAATGCTTCCGCGACGAAGACCTGCGTGCCGACCGTCAGCCTGAGTTCACTCAGATCGACATCGAGACCAGCTTCCTCGACGAAAAAGACATCATGGGCCTGACCGAAGGCATGATCCGCAACCTGTTCAAGGAAGTGCTGGATCTGGAATTCGGCGAATTCCCGCACATGACCTTTGAAGAAGCCATGCGTCGTTACGGTTCCGACAAGCCGGACCTGCGTAACCCGCTGGAACTGGTCGACGTTGCCGACCAACTCAAAGAAGTCGAGTTCAAGGTGTTCAGCGGCCCGGCCAACGATCCGAAATGCCGTATCGCTGCACTGCGCGTTCCAGGCGGGGCGAGTATGCCGCGCAAGCAGATCGACGACTACACCAAGTTCGTCGGCATCTACGGTGCCAAGGGCCTGGCCTACATCAAGGTCAACGAGCGCGCTGCCGGTGTTGAAGGTCTGCAATCGCCGATCGTGAAAAACATCCCTGAAGCCAACCTCAACGTGATCCTCGATCGCGTCGGCGCGGTTGACGGCGACATCGTGTTCTTCGGTGCCGACAAGGCCAAGATCGTCAGCGAAGCCCTGGGTGCGCTGCGTATCAAGCTCGGCCACGACCTCGATCTGCTGACCTGCAAGTGGGCGCCAATGTGGGTCGTCGACTTCCCGATGTTCGAAGAAAACGACGACGGCAGCTTCTCGGCGCTGCACCACCCGTTCACCGCACCGAAGTGCTCCCCTGAAGAGCTGGAAGCCAATCCGGCCGGCGCTCTGTCCCGCGCCTACGACATGGTGCTGAACGGTACCGAGCTGGGTGGCGGTTCGATCCGTATCCACCGCAAGGAAATGCAACAAGCGGTGTTCCGCCTGCTGGGTATCAACGAAGCGGAACAGGAAGAGAAGTTCGGCTTCCTGCTCGACGCGCTGAAGTACGGTGCACCGCCGCACGGTGGTCTGGCCTTCGGTCTGGACCGTCTGGTGATGCTGATGACCGGCGCCCAGTCGATCCGTGAAGTGATTGCTTTCCCGAAAACCCAGAGTGCTGCGGACGTCATGACGCAAGCGCCGGGTGTGGTGGATGCCAAGGCGCTGCGCGAGCTGCACATTCGTTTGCGCGAAACGCCAAAGGCTGAGTAAGACGGGCCTGAAGGCGCATCTTCGGATGCGCCTTTTTTCTTTCTATAGAGAGCAGGTCGAGATTTTTTGTTTGCTGGCCACTGCGTGAGCAGGGCGGGCAACGTTTCAAGAGAATTCGGAGCGAGTTATGGCAGGTCATTCCAAGTGGGCGAACATCAAGCACCGCAAAGAACGTCAGGATGCCAAGAGAGGCAAGATCTTCACCAAGTGGATCCGTGAGCTGACCGTTGCGGCCCGTCAGGGCGGCGGCGATCCGGGTTCCAACCCGCGTCTGCGCCTGGCCCTGGACAAGGCCCTCGGTGCGAACATGAGCCGCGACATCATCGACCGCGCCGTTGCGCGTGGCGCCGGTGCGACCGAAGCGGACAACGTTGAAGAGCTGACCTACGAAGGTTACGGCCCGGGCGGCGTGGCGGTGATGGTCGAGTGCATGACCGACAACCGCAACCGTACCGCAGCTGCCGTGCGCCATGCGTTCAGCAAATGTGGCGGCAACCTTGGTACCGACGGTTCGGTTGCGTACCTGTTCGAACGCAAAGGGCAGATCAGCTTCGCCCCGGGCGTCGATGAAGACGCGCTGACCGAAGCGGCGCTGGAAGCCGATGCCGACGACGTGGTCAGCCATGAAGACGGCTCGATCGACGTGTTCACCTCGTTCACCAGCTTCTACGCGGTGCGTAACGCGTTGGAAGCGGCCGGGTTCAAGGGTGACGACGCAGAAATCGTCATGCAGCCGACCACCAGCGCCGAACTGGATCTGGAAGGCGCGGAGAAGGTGCTCAAGCTGATCGACATGCTCGAGGATCTGGATGACGTGCAGAACGTCTACTCCAACGCAGACATTCCCGAAGATGTGGCCGCTCAGCTCGGTTAAGAGCGACTAGGCTTCAATGTGGGAGCGGGCTTGCTCGCGAAGGCGGCGTATCAGCAAGCATCAATGCTGAATGACACACCGCCTTCGCGAGCAAGCCCGCTCCCACATTGGTTATTCGCTGTTTTGAATTTCTTGTTTTTACCGACTCCGCAGGCGTTATGACTTTAATTCTGGGTATCGACCCCGGCTCGCGCATCACCGGTTACGGGATTGTTCGCGATACCGGCCGCGGCGGCTGCATCTATGTGGCCTCGGGCTGCATCCGTACCGGCGCCGGTGAGTTGCATGAGCGGCTGCAAATCGTTTATCGCGGCGTGCGTGAAATCATTCAGACCTATGGCCCGGTGACCATGGGCATCGAAAAAGTGTTCATGGCGAAAAACGCCGATTCGGCTCTCAAACTCGGGCAGGCTCGCGGTGCCGCCATTGTGGCTGGCGCTGAAGAGTGCCTGGAGATTGCCGAGTACACCGCCACCCAGGTCAAGCAAGCCGTGGTCGGCACCGGCGCCGCCAATAAAGAGCAGGTGCAGATGATGGTCATGCACATGCTCAAGCTGACCAGCAAACCGCAGATCGATGCCTCGGATGCCCTGGCCATCGCGATTTGTCACGCGCACACCCGTTCCAGCCTGCTGCCGCATGGCCTGGGTACCGCACGCAGTCGTGGCGGGCGCCTGCGTCTCTGATAGCATCAGCAATCATTTTTGCGGAATGCGGATTTCGCGCCTGGGTCGTCGGCCCGATTCCCGCCTTCCATCTGTCGCCAGCCCACGGCTGGCCAACGCTCAAGGATCTGAAACGTGATTGGACGCTTGCGCGGCACCCTGGCTGAGAAACAGCCGCCGCACCTGATTCTGGATGTAAACGGCCTCGGGTATGAGCTGGAAGTGCCCATGACCACCCTTTATCGCTTGCCGTCGGTCGGTGAACCGCTGACGCTGCACACCCATTTGGTCGTACGCGAAGACGCGCAGTTACTCTATGGTTTCGCCGGCAAGCGTGAGCGAGACTTTTTTCGCGAGTTGATCCGTCTCAATGGTGTCGGGCCGAAACTGGCCCTGGCCTTGATGTCGAGCCTGGAAGTCGATGAACTGATTCGCTGCGTGCAATCCCAGGACACCTCGGCGCTGACCAAGGTCCCGGGGGTCGGCAAGAAAACCGCTGAGCGCCTGCTGGTTGAACTGAAGGATCGCTTCAAGGCCTGGGAAACCTCGCCGGCCATGTTCGCCCTGGTGCCGAATCAGCCGGACGGCCCGGCGCCGGTCAACACCGCTGAAAACGATGCGGTCAGCGCGCTGATTTCCCTGGGCTACAAGCCGCAGGAAGCGAGCAAGGCGATTACCGCCATCAAGGACAAGAATTTGAGCAGTGAAGACCTGATCCGCCGCGCCCTGAAGGGAATGATTTAAGTGATTGAAGCTGATCGTCTGATCGCCGCCGCGCACAGCCCGCGCGAGCGCGAAGAAGTCCAGGATCGGGCCATTCGCCCGGTCAGTCTGGCCGACTACATTGGCCAGCCGACCGTGCGCGAGCAGATGGAACTGTTCATCCAGGCGGCGCGTGGTCGCAGTGAATCGCTGGATCACACGTTGATCTTCGGCCCGCCGGGTCTGGGTAAAACCACGCTGGCCAACATCATTGCCCAGGAAATGGGCGTGTCGATCAAGAGCACGTCGGGCCCGGTGCTTGAGCGTCCGGGAGATCTGGCGGCACTGCTGACCAATCTTGAGCCACACGACGTGTTGTTCATCGACGAAATCCATCGCCTGTCGCCAATTGTCGAAGAAGTGCTGTACCCGGCCATGGAAGACTTCCAGCTCGACATCATGATCGGTGAAGGGCCGGCAGCGCGCTCGATCAAGCTTGATCTGCCACCGTTCACCCTCGTTGGCGCCACCACCCGTGCCGGCATGCTGACCAACCCGTTGCGTGACCGCTTCGGTATCGTCCAGCGTCTTGAGTTCTACAGCACAGCGGATCTGGCGACGATTGTCAGTCGGTCGGCGGCGATTCTCGGTCTGCCGCTGGATCCGGAGGGTTCTTTCGAAATCGCTCGTCGTGCCCGTGGTACGCCGCGAATCGCCAATCGTCTGCTGCGTCGGGTGCGCGATTTTGCCGAAGTGCGCGCCAAGGGCCATATCACCAAGTCGGTGGCCGATCTGGCGTTGAACCTGCTGGACGTCGATGAACACGGTTTCGACCATCAGGACCGGCGCCTGCTGCTGACCATGATCGAGAAGTTCGATGGCGGCCCGGTGGGTATCGACAGTCTGGCGGCGGCGATCAGTGAAGAGCGCCATACCATCGAAGATGTGCTGGAGCCGTACCTGATTCAACAGGGTTACATCATGCGTACGCCACGGGGCAGGGTGGTGACACGGCATGCATACCTGCATTTCGGTTTAAACATTCCGTCACGAATGGGTGAAATGCCCGTGGCAGACGAGTTTCTCGATGCCGTGGACGATTGATACACATTTTTTGGCGATTTATTCAGCGTTTGTACTGTCACAGGACGGTACTTTTGCGGTAAAGCCTTAAACACTGAAAAAACAGTTGCCTGGCCGGATTGGCAACCCGAGGAGTAAGCACTAGAGTATGCGCGCGCAAAACGGGCTTGAGCCGTTCGCACATCGTTGTCGCGTTTATTACGAGGACACCGATGCGGGCGGCATCGTGTATTACGTTAATTACCTCAAGTTTATGGAACGGGCTCGAACCGAGCGGCTCCGGACGCTGGGCTTTGCCCAGTCGGAACTGGCCGGGGAGGACCTGTTGTTTGTCGTGCATTCCAGCGAAGCGCGCTACCACGCGCCGGCGCGACTGGACGACGAACTGCTGGTAAGCGCTGATGTAATCGAATTGAACCGTGCCAGCCTGCGCTTTAAACAGCAGGTCAGGCGGGCCACGGATAATGTGCTGCTCTGTGAAGGGCAGTTTCTGGTGGCCTGCGTGCGCACCGACAGTTTGAAACCCCGGGCCATGCCCGAATCCTTGCGTGCGGCCTTTGCCGACGCGGGCGGCACGGGTACACACTCAAAGCAGGAGATAAAGCGTGGAAGCTAACGTCGTCGACCATTCCTCCATGTGGAGCCTGGTCAGCAATGCCAGCATCGTGGTGCAGTTGGTAATGTTGACCCTGGTGGCCGCATCGGTGACCTCATGGATCATGATCTTTCAGCGCAGCAATCTGCTGCGTGCCGGTCGACGCGCCCTGGAGAGCTTCGAAGAGCGCTTCTGGTCGGGTATCGATCTGTCCAAGCTGTACCGTCAGGCCGGCAGCAACCCTGATCCGGATTCGGGCGTGGAGCAGATCTTCCGTGCCGGTTTCAAGGAGTTCTCCCGTCTGCGTCAGCAGCCAGGCGTCGACCCTGAAGCAGTGATGGAAGGTGTGGCCCGCGCCATGCGCGTTGCCATCTCCCGTGAGGAAGAGAAGCTGGAGCAGAGCCTGCCGTTCCTCGCCACCGTTGGTTCGGTCAGCCCGTACATCGGTCTGTTCGGTACCGTGTGGGGCATCATGAACTCCTTCCGCGGTCTGGCCAGCGCCCAGCAGGCGACCCTGGCCACCGTGGCCCCGGGTATCGCCGAAGCCCTGATCGCCACCGCGATCGGCCTGTTCGCCGCGATCCCGGCCGTTATCGCTTACAACCGTTTCTCTGCCCGCAGCGAAACCTTGCTGAGCCGCTACTACACCTTCGCCGATGAGTTCCAGGCGATCCTGCACCGCAAAGTGCACACCAGCGAAGAATAAGCAGGTATTTCCCGATGGCTTTAATCGCTCGAGCCCGAAACAAGCGCAAGCCGGTCGCCGAGATGAACGTGGTGCCATACATCGACGTGATGCTGGTGCTGCTGGTTATCTTCATGGTGACCGCGCCGATGCTCAATCAGGGCGTGAAAGTGGATCTGCCCAAGGTTTCCAGCGAAGCCTTGCCGCAGGACAACAACACTCAGGTGCTGACCATTTCGATCAAGGCTGACAAGACCTACTACTGGAACCTTGGCAGCGAAGTCGATACCGAAAAGCAGCAGGACAGGGCAATGACCCTGCCGCAGATGACTGACGCGGTGACCAAGATCATTCGCGCCGGCACCGAAGGCGGCAAGCGTACCCAGGTCTTTATCCGAGGCGACAAGTCGGTCGACTACGGCGCCGTGATGGGTGCCATGGGCGGGTTGCAGAAAGCCGGGGTCGGTAATGTTGGTTTGATTACCGAGGCCCCCTGATGCAGCAACAGCGAGAGCCGTCCGCCTCGGAAAGCTACTTCTGGCCCAGTGTTCTGGCGATTGTCCTGCACGTGCTGGTGTTCGGCATGCTGTTCGTCAGTTTCGCCTTCACGCCCGAGTTGCCGCCGGCCAAGCCGATTGTCCAGGCGACCCTGTACCAGCTGAAATCGAAAAGTCAGGCAACCACCCAGACCAATCAGAAGATTGCGGGTGAGGCGAAGAAATCCGCCGCGCGCCAGACCGAAGTCGAGCAGATGGAACAGAAAAAGGTCGAGCAGGAAGCGGTGAAGGCTGCGGAACAAAAGAAAGAAGAAGCGGCTCAAAAGGCCGAGGAAGCCAAGAAGGCCGACGAGGCGAAGAAAGCGGACGAGGCGAAAAAGGCTGATGAAGCCAAGAAAGCCGACGATGCGAAGAAAGCCGAGGCCAAGAAGGCAGAAGAGAAACAATTGGCTGATATAGCCAAGAAGAAAGCCGAAGAAGAAGCCAAGAAGGCGGCTGAAGAAGAGGCCAAGAAAGCGGCCGCTGAAGAAGCCAAGAAGAAGATCGTCGAAGACGCGAAGAAGAAAGCCGCCGAAGACGCCAAGAAAAAAGCTGAAGCTGAAGAGGCGAAGAAGAAAGTCGCCGACGAAGCGAAGAAGAAAGCTGCTGCCGATGCTGCGAAGAAGAAATCGCAGGAAGCGGCACGTAAATCCGCCGAAGAGAAAAAGGCTCAGGCCCTGGCAGATTTGCTTTCCGACACGCCACAGCGTGAGCAGGCCATGGCCGATGAACAGGGTGACGAAGTCGCGGGCAGTTTCGATGACCTGATTCGTGCGCGAGCAGCGGAAGGTTGGGCGCGTCCGCCTTCGGCACGCAAAGGCATGACAGTCGAATTGCGAATCGGCATGTTGCCGGACGGTACGGTGACCACGGTCAGCGTGATCAAGTCCAGTGGCGATGGTCCGTTCGATGCGTCGGCAGTCGCGGCAGTGAAGAATATTGGACGTTTGACAGAAATGCAGGGAATGAAGCCGAGCGATTTCGCTCCGTATCGTTCATTCAAGATGACATTCACACCTGAGGATCTAGCCTTGTGAGAAACCTTCTTCGAGGAATGCTGGTCGTGATCTGCTGCATGGCAGGGATCGCGATGGCTGATGAAAAGAACATTCTGGTCACCAGCGGCAGCGATCGGGCCACCCCGATCGCCGTCGTACCGTTCGGCATGCAGGGCGGTGCCGTGCTGCCGGACGACATGGCTGAAATCATTGGTAACGATTTGCGGAACTCGGGCTACTACTCGCCGATTCCAAAGCAAAACATGATCAGCCAGCCAAGCCAGCCGAGCGAAATCATCTTCCGTGACTGGAAGGCGGTGGGTGCTCAATACATGATGGTCGGCAGCATTGCTCCTGCGGGCGGTCGTCTGCAGGTGCAATGGGCACTGTTCAACGTGGCCACCGAGCAGAAAGTGGCTGACGGCAGTGTTTCCGGTACCACCGAGCAACTGCGTGACATGGCGCACTTCATCTCTGACCAGTCGTTCGAAAAACTCACCGGTATCAAAGGTGCGTTTTCGACCCGTCTGCTGTACGTGACAGCCGAGCGTTTCTCCGAGAAGAACACTCGCTACACCCTGCAGCGTTCGGACTACGACGGTGCCCGTGCCGTGACTCTGCTGCAATCGCGCGAGCCGATCCTGTCGCCGCGTTTCGCCCCGGATGGCAAGCGCATCGCCTACGTGTCGTTCGAGCAGAAGCGTCCACGGATCTTCATGCAGAACATCGACACCGGTCGCCGTGAGCAGATCACCAACTTCGAAGGCCTGAACGGCGCGCCAGCCTGGTCGCCGGATGGCAATCGCCTGGCTTTCGTACTGTCGAAAGACGGCAACCCGGATATCTATGTGATGAACCTGGGTTCGCGTCAGATCACTCGTGTGACGGCAGGTCCTGGCATCAACACCGAACCGTACTGGGGCAAGGATGGTTCGACCATCTACTTCACCTCGGACCGTGGCGGCAAGCCGCAGATCTACAAAACCAGCGCCAGCGGCGGTGGTGCCGAGCGTGTGACCTTCATTGGCAACTACAACGCCAACCCGAAGCTTTCGGCTGATGAAAAGACTCTGGTGATGATCCATCGCCAGGATGGTTTCACCAATTTCAAGGTGGCGGCCCAGGATTTGCAGCGAGGTAGTGTAAAGATCCTCACTGATAGCACTCTGGACGAGTCACCTACTGTTGCGCCCAACGGCACCATGGTAATCTACGCCACCCGCCAGCAGGGCCGGGGAGTCTTGATGCTCGTGTCCATTAATGGACGCGTGAGGCTCCCGCTTCCTACCGCACAAGGCGAAGTCAGAGAACCGTCCTGGTCCCCTTACCTGAACTGACGCGGCGCTTTACGTTTTACTTAACACACTGGGGTTCATTAGGAGTTTCACGATGGAAATGCTGAAGTTTGGTAAATTTGCTGCGCTGGCTCTGGCCATGGCTGTAGCTGTAGGTTGCTCGTCCAAAGGCGGCGACAACGCCGGTGAAGGCGCTGTTGATCCAAACGCTGGTTACGGCGCAAACACTGGTGCCGTTGACGGTTCCCTGAGCGAAGAAGCTGCTCTGCGCGCAATCACCACCTTCTACTTCGAATACGACAGCTCGGACCTGAAGCCAGAAGCCATGCGCGCTCTGGACGTTCACGCCAAAGACCTGAAAGCAAACGGCGCTCGCGTTGTTCTGGAAGGCAACACCGACGAACGTGGTACTCGTGAGTACAACATGGCACTGGGCGAGCGTCGTGCGAAAGCCGTTCAGCGCTACCTGGTACTGCAAGGTGTTTCCCCAGCTCAGCTGGAACTGGTTTCCTACGGCGAAGAGCGTCCAGTTGCTACCGGCAACGACGAGCAGTCCTGGGCTCAAAACCGTCGCGTCGAACTGCGTAAGTAATTCGATATGCGAACGTGCCGTCGTGCTGTAACTGTTCTGGCTCTCAGCCTCGCGCCGCTTGCGGCGTGGGCTGCGGTTCCTGTGGTCGATGACAACTCCGGTTATAACAATAGCGGGAGCAGTTATCCGCCTGCGGGTTACGGTACGAACGGCGCCTATGCCGGGGGAGCGGCTTCGGCCCCTGCCTCGGCACAGGGCATGCTGTTCAACCAACTGCAACAGATGCAGGATCAGATATCGCGCCAGCAAGGTGTGATCGAAGAACTGCAGAATCAGGTTGCGCGCATGAAACAGGAATCCCTGGAGCGATACCAGGATCTTGATCGGCGCATAGGATCCGGTGTTGCACCTGCCGCGACTCCTGAGAATTCTTCTGCCGGTGGCGATGCAAGTGCTGCTGCCGGTGCTGCCGCTGGCGCCGGGGCTGCTGCCCAGGCACCTGCTGCAAGTAGCGAACCGGGTGATCCGGCCAAGGAAAAGCTGTATTACGATGCCGCTTTCGACCTGATCAAAGCCAAGGATTTCGACAAGGCCAGCCAGGCTTTCTCGGCATTCCTGCGTAAATACCCGAACAGCCAATACGCGGGCAATGCCCAGTACTGGTTGGGCGAAGTGAACCTGGCCAAGGGCGATCTGCAAGGTGCAGGTCAGGCTTTCGCCAAGGTGTCGCAGCTCTATCCCAAGCACGCCAAAGTGCCGGATTCGCTCTACAAGCTGGCTGATGTAGAGCGCCGCCTCGGTCACACCGAAAAGGTCAAAGGCATTCTGCAACAGGTGGTTTCCCAATACCCGGGGACCTCCGCTGCTCAGTTGGCCCAACGCGATCTGCAACGCATGTAAGTGTGTTTGACCCGTTTGGAAGAAACCCGCGCTTGTCGCGGGTTTTTTCGTTAGAATTCACGCCCTTTTTCTGAAACACGCTTCTGGTGATCTACGCGTTGGCGGGGTTGTCTGAAGTGCCTGACGGAGGCGGACAGCCTGTTTAGCTGTTACGCCCGTGGCGACTATGCAAGACACATTGAGAATTACCGAAGTTTTCTACTCGTTGCAGGGGGAAACGCGGACTGCCGGGCTGCCCACGGTTTTTGTGCGCCTGACCGGTTGCCCATTGCGTTGCCAATACTGCGACAGCGCCTATGCGTTCAGCGGCGGTACGATCCGCACCCTCGACGATATCCTCGAACAAGTGGCCGGGTTTCGCCCGCGCTACGTCTGTGTGACCGGCGGTGAACCGCTGGCGCAGCCCAATGCCATCCCGTTGCTCAAGCAATTGTGTGATGCCGGTTACGAAGTGTCACTGGAAACCAGTGGTGCACTCGATATCTCGGCGGTAGATTCGCGCGTCAGTCGCGTGGTCGACTTGAAGACACCGGACTCCAAAGAGGCGCACCGCAACCGCTACGAAAACATCGAACTGTTGACGCCCAACGATCAGGTGAAGTTTGTCATCTGTTCGCGGGACGACTATGACTGGGCGGTTTCCAAACTGATCCAGTACGGTCTCGATCAACGTGCGGGTGAAGTGCTGTTTTCCCCAAGTCATCATGACCTCAATGCCAGGGATCTGGCGGACTGGGTGGTGGCAGACAACCTGCCGGTGCGTCTGCAATTACAGCTGCACAAGTATCTTTGGAATGACGAGCCGGGGCGCTGAGATGACTGAACAACTGAACACCACCGAACAGCGTGCAGTGATTTTACTGTCGGGCGGTCTGGATTCGGCCACGGTCGTGGCGATGGCCCGAGCCGAAGGTTTCGCCTGCTACACCATGAGTTTCGATTACGGCCAGCGCTCCCATGCAGAGCTGCATGCCGCCGCGCGCGTCGCTCGCGATCTGGGTGTGGTCGAGCACAAAGTGATCGGCCTGAACCTGAACGGCATGGGCGGCTCGGCGCTGACCGACACCAGCATCGACATCCCGGAAGAGCTGGGCGAGGGCATCCCGGTGACCTACGTACCGGCGCGCAACACGGTGTTCCTGTCGCTGGCACTGGGCTGGGCTGAAGTGCTTGGCGCCCGTGACATCTTTATCGGGGTCAACGCGGTGGACTATTCCGGTTACCCGGATTGCCGTCCGGAGTTCATCGAGTCGTTCGAGCGCATGGCCAACCTGGCGACCAAGGCGGGTGTGGAAGGCAACGGTTTCCGCATCCAGGCACCGCTGCAGAACCTGAGCAAGGCGCAGATCGTCCAGGCGGGCGTGAAGCTGGGCGTGGATTACGGCCTGACAGTTTCCTGCTATCAGGCGGACGATGAAGGCCGCGCGTGCGGCAAATGCGACAGCTGCCGCCTGCGTGCAGAAGGCTTCGCAGCGGCCGGTGTAAGCGATCCAACACCTTATTTTTGATTTTTTTCAAAAAGGTGTTGAATAGTCCTTAAAAATCAGTATTATACGCGCCACCACACAGCGGGTCGTTAGCTCAGTTGGTAGAGCAGTTGGCTTTTAACCAATTGGTCGTAGGTTCGAATCCCACACGACCCACCATATTTGGCGGTTTAGAAAATCCGGAAGGCCCACGAAAGTGAGGATTTCCGGGTTTTTTTTTGCCTGCGATTCAGGCACCTCTCCCTTGATCGTTGCCTGCGC
Source organism: Pseudomonas sp. IT-93MI4 (assembly GCF_949767635.1). Classification (NCBI taxonomy): domain Bacteria; kingdom Pseudomonadati; phylum Pseudomonadota; class Gammaproteobacteria; order Pseudomonadales; family Pseudomonadaceae; genus Pseudomonas; species Pseudomonas sp. IT-93MI4. The sequence goes on along the minus strand of NZ_CATKPP010000002.1, from coordinate 186,613 downwards.
TGACACAGGTCAGAATCATCTTTTGTATCAACGGGATATTCTGTAGCCTTGCGCAGCTTCAACGCTGTCCGTGCCTGATAATACTCACTCTCCCGGCGGTACCCTCAAGTGGTCCGGAGCCGGGTGTATACTCGACTTTCGCGCGAAAGCGCCTGCAGGTCTTGCGAACATGACGCAGATTTCCGAACGCCTTCTGGTTCAAGCCCACCTCGATGCCAAACAGCCCAAACCGCTGACTGCCGAGGAAGAGGCCTACTACCGTTCCGCCATCGCCGCCGAGCTCAAGGCTCAGGACGCGGTGCTGGTGGCCCACTTCTATTGCGATCCGGTGATTCAGGCCCTGGCCGAAGAAACCGGCGGCTGTGTGTCTGACTCCCTCGAAATGGCGCGCTTCGGCAATGCTCACCCGGCCAAGACCGTGGTGGTCGCCGGCGTAAAGTTCATGGGCGAGACCGCGAAGATCCTCAACCCGGAAAAACGCGTGCTGATGCCGACCCTGGACGCGACCTGCTCGCTGGACCTCGGTTGCCCGGTGGACGAGTTCTCGGCGTTCTGCGATCAGCACCCGGAACGCACGGTGGTGGTGTACGCCAACACCTCGGCCGCGGTCAAAGCCCGGGCTGACTGGGTGGTGACGTCGAGCTGCGCGCTGGAGATCGTCGAAAGCCTGATGGACAACGGCGAGACCATCATCTGGGGCCCGGACAAGCACCTGGGCACTTACATCCAGCGCAAGACCGGCGCTGACATGCTGCTGTGGGACGGTGCCTGCATCGTCCACGAAGAGTTCAAGTCCAAGCAGCTCGAAGACATGAAGGCGCTGTACCCGGACGCCGCGATTCTGGTGCATCCGGAGTCGCCGACCTCGGTGATCGAACTGGCGGACGCAGTAGGTTCCACCAGTCAGTTGATCGCAGCCGCGCAAAGCCTGCCGAACGAGACCCTGATCGTCGCCACCGACCGTGGCATCTTCTACAAGATGCAGCAGCTGTGCCCGGACAAGGTCTTCATCGAGGCGCCAACCGCCGGTAACGGCGCGGCGTGCCGCAGTTGCGCACATTGCCCGTGGATGGCCATGAACACCCTTGAGCGCACGCTCAAGAGCCTGAAGGAAGGGACGAACGAGATCTTTGTCGATCCGGCGCTGATTCCGCAGGCGATCCGTCCGTTGAAGCGCATGCTGGATTTCACCCAGGCGGCGCGGCTGAAGCTGGCGGGTAACGCCTAAGCTCTTTCTGCCAGACAAAAAACTGTGGGAGCGGGCTTGCTCGCGAAGGCGGTGTATCAGTCGATGCAAAAGGTGACTGATACACCGCCTTCGCGAGCAAGCCCGCTCCCACATTGGTATCTGGTGTCAGGAAGTTATTTGCTCTTCTTCGGAATCCGCACCACGCGGGTATCGGAGTAGATGTCGTGCCAGGTGCGCTTCTGCTTGTCGTACAGCGACCAGAAGAATCCAAGCCCTGCGCACAGCCACGAAGCGATCGATACCATGAAGCGCAGCAGCGCCTGCCACAGGCTGATCGCGCTGCCATCGGCGTTCTGTACGCGGATGCCCCATACCTGCATGCCCAGTGTCTGCCCGCCGTGGGTCCAGAACTTGGCGAAGAACGCAAACAGCACCAACAGCAACACTGTGGAATACAGCGGATCGCCATCCATTTTTCCGGCGTCGGTCAGCACACGCAGGCGTTCTTCACCGATGATCGCTGCCTGGATCAACTTGTAGACGAATCCGGTGACGATCAGCAGGGCAGTGCACAACAGGAAGTCATAGAACATCGCGGCCAGGCGCCGGCCGAGGCCAACAGCAGGAAAGTCGCCCTGGGGAGTGAGCAGGTTCTTCGACATGGCAGCCTCTGGACGCAAAATGAAGCGCCATTTTACGGATTCGCGCGCACAAAAAAGCCCCTGATATCAATATCAGGGGCTTTTTCGTTACAGAAGATTAACCTTCTGCTTGTACTTCATCAGCCTGCATGCCTTTCTGGCCTTGCACAGCAACGAAGGTCACTTTCTGGCCTTCTTTCAGGCTCTTGAAGCCGTTGCCCTGAATAGCGCGGAAATGCACGAACAGATCCGGACCGCTTTCTGGAGTGATAAAACCAAAACCTTTCTCGTCGTTAAACCACTTGACGGTACCGCTCTGACGTTGGGACATTTCTTATTTCCTTTGACGCATAAATTGATGACAGCCTCTTTCTCATGAAAGAGTACTGGGGCTGGTTGCAGGAGAGTAAGAAGACGTCGAGCGGGATGTAGCTAACTTGTAGGCTACTGCCCAGGTCACGATTCCAAGCTGACCCATGCAAACACAGTGGACAAACTCTACGCCAACTACGGGAGAAAAAACAAGCCCCGCGAAGGCCCCGGTTTTACTGTCCCGGCTGGCAGTTAGTCAGTCTACTAGTGCGGCTTAGACGATTAGCTTGTTCAAAAGTTTTCGAACGTTATAAGTAAAGTTCATAATCGAATCAAATGTTAGAAAATGCACTTTTTTGTGGCGATTGCGTTACACATTAGTGCACGCATAACGCAATCGCGTTACTTATAGAAACAGTCAATCAACCACGATAGTAGCGTTGTGGAACAAATGGCATTTTGCTTACAAGCATTTGCACCTTTTTCCCACGAACGATGGCCCAGACTGGCGTATCCAGGGTGACATAAGCGCTGTCGAGGTAACCCATCGCCAACGGCCCGCCCAAGGTCGGACCGAAGCCGCCGCTGCACACGCTGCCGATGATTTCGCCCGCGTCGTTGACGATTTCTGCGCCTTCACGCACCGGCGTACGTTCCTGTGGCAGCAGACCGACGCGTTTGCGCGCGACGCCATTCTGCTGCTGAGCAAAAACTGTCTCTGCCCCCGGGAAACCACCGGCCCGCGCGCCGTCGGCACGGCGTGGCTTGGAGATTGCCCACAACAGGCTGGCTTCGATCGGCGTGGTCTCGGTGTTCATGTCGTGCCCGTACAGGCACAGGCCGGCTTCCAGGCGCAGTGAGTCGCGGGCGCCGAGGCCGATGGCCTGAACTTCCGGTTCGGCCAGCAGGGCGCGGGCGAGTTTTTCTGCATCGGCGGCGGGCACCGAGATTTCGAAACCGTCTTCACCGGTGTAGCCCGAACGGCTGACGAAGCAATCCACGCCCAGCAGTTGCACGCGATTGAACTGCATGAACGTCATCTTCGCCACCTCTGGCGCAAGACGCGCCAGCACGGTGACTGCAGCCGGGCCTTGCAACGCCAGCAGCGCGCGCGCTTCGAACAGCTCCGTAATGGTGCACTGATCGCCAATGTGTTTTTGCAGATGCGCCAGATCCTGATCCTTGCACGCGGCGTTGACCACCAGGAACAGCTCGTCGTTGCCCAGATTGGCGACCATCAGATCATCGAGAATGCCGCCGCTCTCGTTGGTGAACATCGCATAGCGCTGCATGCCCACTGGCAGGTCGATGATGTCCACCGGTACCAGGGTTTCCAGTGCCTTGGCGGCATTGGCGCCGGTCAGGCGGATCTGGCCCATGTGCGAGACATCGAACAGCCCGGCCTGCTCGCGGGTGTGCTGGTGTTCTTTCATCACGCCCAGCGGGTATTGCACCGGCATGTCGTAGCCGGCGAACGGCACCATGCGGGCGCCGAGTTCGATGTGCAGAGCGTGCAGCGGGGTTTTCGACAGTTGTTCGGTGGACATGCGTGGCTCCTTGAAAGTTTGAGTTTGGGGGCATGGGGCTAGATTTAGATCAAGATCAAAAGCCCCTCACCCCAGCCCTCTCCCGGAGGGAGAGGGGGCTAAGTGCGGTCCTCTACCAAAAGGAGAGGACATAAATCAGCATTCGATGATGTTGACTGCCAGACCGCCGCGGGCGGTCTCTTTGTATTTGCTTTTCATGTCGGCGCCGGTCTGGCGCATGGTGCGGATGACTTTGTCGAGGGAGACGAAGTGTTGCCCGTCGCCGCGCATGGCCATGCGCACCGCGTTGATCGCTTTCACCGAACCCATGGCGTTGCGCTCGATACACGGCACCTGCACCAGCCCGCCAATCGGGTCGCAGGTCAGGCCGAGGTTGTGTTCCATGCCGATTTCCGCCGCGTTCTCGACTTGCTGCACGCTGCCGCCGAGCACTTCACACAACGCGCCGGCGGCCATCGAGCAAGCCACGCCGACCTCGCCCTGACAGCCGACTTCGGCGCCGGAGATCGAGGCGTTTTCCTTGTACAGAATGCCGATCGCGGCGGCGGTCAGCAGAAAGCGCACCACGCCGTCATCGTTCGCACCCGGGATAAAGCGCATGTAGTAATGCAGCACCGCCGGGATGATGCCCGCCGCGCCGTTGGTCGGCGCGGTGACTACACGACCACCGTTGGCGTTTTCTTCGTTGACCGCCAGTGCATAAAGGTTGACCCAGTCGAGCACCGACAGCGGATCGCGCAACGCCGATTCCGGGTTCTTGCACAATTGCCGATGCAGCGCCGCCGCCCGGCGTTTGACCTTCAGCCCGCCCGGCAGAATGCCTTCGTTGCGACAGCCAGCGGCGACGCAGTCCTGCATCACTTGCCAGATTTTCAGCAGACCAGCGCGGGTTTCCGCTTCAGGGCGCCAGGCACTTTCATTGGTCAGCATCACCTGGCTGATGGACAGGCCGTAGGTGGCGCAATGGCCGAGCAGGTCCTTGGCACTTTTGAACGGGAAGGTCAGCGGTGTCGCGTCTTCGACGATGCGGTCGGCACCAGCCGCATCTTCATCGACCACAAAGCCGCCACCGACCGAGTAGTACTCGCGGCTGCGAATCTGAATACCGGCAGCATCGAAGGCACGAAAGATCATGCCGTTGGGGTGGTAGGCCAACGGCTTGCGGATCATCGCCAGGTGTTCTTTCTCATTGAACACAATGCTGTGTTCGCCGAGCAGACTCAGCCGGCCATTGCCGCGAATTTCCTGCAGGCGCGCGGCGACGGTTTCGGTATCGACGGTGTCCGGGTGTTCACCTTCAAGGCCGAGCAGCACGGCTTTGTCGCTGCCGTGTCCCTTGCCGGTAGCACCGAGCGAGCCGTACAGCTCGACTTTGACGGTGCTGGTGGCCAACAACAGGTCATCGCGGCGCAGGCCTTCGGCGAAGCGCGCAGCGGCACGCATCGGGCCGACGGTGTGGGAGCTGGAAGGGCCGATGCCAATCTTGAACAGGTCGAACACGCTTAACGACATGAGTTGTTCTCCGGTTTCTTGTTATAGGAATTGGCGCAATATCAGGCTTGATGCGTTCCTTGTGGGAGCTGGCTTGCCAGCGATGGCGATGTGTCAGGCAACAGAGATGGAGACTGATCCACCCTCATCGCTGGCAAGCCAGCTCCCACAGGGATTTGTGGTGTTCTGGAGAAAGGGGCAGATAAACCTGCCCCTCCATCGCTTAAGCGTAGCTTTCGATCGACGGGCAGGCGCAGACCAGGTTGCGGTCGCCGAACACGTTGTCGACGCGACCGACCGGCGGCCAGTATTTGCCTTCGACCAACGACGCCACCGGATACACCGCTTGCTCGCGGCTGTACGGGTGGGTCCACTCGCCAACCAGCTCCGCCGCTGTGTGTGGTGCGTTCTTCAGTGGGTTGTCGTCCTTGTCCAGCGTGCCGTTTTCCACTGCGCGGATTTCTTCGCGGATGCGGATCATGGCGTCGCAGAAGCGGTCCAGTTCTTCCTTGGATTCGCTTTCGGTCGGCTCGATCATCAGCGTGCCGGCGACCGGGAACGACATGGTCGGGGCGTGGAAGCCGAAGTCGATCAGACGCTTGGCGACGTCATCGACGCTGATGCCGCTGCTGTCTTTCAGTGGACGCAGGTCGAGGATGCATTCGTGCGCCACCAGCCCGTTGCTGCCGGTGTACAGCACTGGATAGTGCTCTTCGAGGCGACGGGAAATGTAGTTGGCATTGAGGATCGCCAGTTGCGAAGCACGCTTGAGACCGGCGCCGCCCATCATGCGAATGTACATCCAGGTGATCGGCAGAATGCTCGCGCTGCCGAACGGCGCTGCGCAGACTGCGCCTTCCTTGCGTGCCATTTGGCCGTGACCCGGCAGGAACGGGGTCAGGTGCGACTTGACGCCAATCGGGCCGACGCCCGGGCCGCCACCGCCGTGTGGGATGCAGAAGGTCTTGTGCAGGTTCAAGTGCGAAACGTCGCCGCCGAATTTACCCGGTGCGCAGAGGCCGACCATCGCGTTCATGTTGGCGCCGTCGATGTACACCTGGCCGCCGTTGTCATGAATGATCCCGCAGATTTCGCGGATGCCTTCTTCGAACACGCCGTGGGTCGACGGGTAGGTGATCATCAGCGCCGCGAGGTGTTCGCGGTGCTCGATGGCTTTGGCGCGCAGGTCTTCGATATCGACGTTGCCACGCGCATCGCACGCGGTCACCACCACGCGCATGCCGGCCATGTTGGCGGTGGCCGGGTTGGTGCCGTGGGCCGACGACGGGATCAGGCAGATATCGCGGCGCTCGTCGCCACGGCTCTGGTGGTAAGCGCGAATCGCCAAGAGGCCTGCGTATTCACCCTGCGAACCGGCGTTCGGTTGCAGCGAGATCGCGTCGTAACCGGTGGCGGCGCAGAGCATCGCTTCCAGTTCGTCGGTCAATTGCTGATAACCGGCGCTCTGCGCAGCCGGAGCGAACGGGTGCAGGGCGCCGAATTCGGCCCAGGTCACCGGGATCATTTCGCTGGCGGCGTTGAGTTTCATGGTGCACGAGCCCAGCGGGATCATGGTGCGATCCAGTGCCAGGTCCTTGTCCGCCAGTTTGCGCAGGTAGCGCATCAGCTCGGTTTCCGAGTGATAACGGTTGAACACCGGGTGGCTGAGGATCGGCGACTGACGTACAAGCGCCGCCGGGATGGTGCTTTGCACCGACGCGCCCAGCGCAGCGAAGTCCGGCAGGGTCTTGCCGTCGGCGAACAGCCCCCATAGGGTTTCGATGTCAGCCTGCGTGGTGGTTTCGTCCACCGACAGGCCCAGACGCTCGGCATCGATGACCCGCAGGTTGATCTGTGCAGCGTGTGCCTTGTCGTGCAGCGCGGCGGTGTGTGCGCCGGTGGCTACGGTCAGGGTGTCGAAGAAGCTTGTCTGCTCGACTTTAGCGCCCAGTGCGCTCAGGCCCTTGGCCAGAATCACGGTCAGGTGATGCACGCGGTTGGCAATCTGGGTCAGGCCTTTCGGGCCGTGGTACACGGCGTACATGCTGGCGATGTTGGCCAGCAGCACCTGCGCGGTGCAGATGTTCGACGTGGCCTTCTCGCGGCGGATGTGTTGCTCGCGGGTCTGCATCGCCAGACGCAGCGCCGGTTTGCCGAAACGGTCAACCGAAACACCGACCAGACGGCCCGGCATATCGCGCTTGAACGCATCCTTGGTGGAGAAGTAAGCGGCGTGCGGGCCACCGAAGCCCAGCGGTACGCCGAAGCGTTGTGCGGAACCGATGGCGACGTCGGCGCCGAACTCGCCCGGGGCGGTCAGCAAAGTCAGGGCCAGCAGGTCGGCAGCGACCGCCACCAGCGCGTTGGCGGCGTGGAAGCGCTCGGTCAGTTCGCGGTAGTCGAACACATCACCGTTGCTCGCCGGGTATTGCAGCAGCGCTCCGAAAAACGGCGTGACGTCGCTCAGTTCACGCTCATCGCCAACCACCACGTCAATGCCCAGCGGCTCGGCACGGGTACGCAGCACGTCGAGGGTTTGCGGGTGGCTGTGGATCGAGGCGAAGAACTGGTGGCTGCCCTTGTTCTTGCTCAGGCGTTTGCAGAAGGTCATGGCTTCGGCAGCGGCGGTGGCTTCATCGAGCAAGGAGGCATTGGCGATCGGCAGGCCGGTGAGGTCGCTGATCAGGGTCTGGAAGTTCAGCAGCGCTTCGAGACGGCCCTGGGAAATTTCCGGCTGGTACGGGGTGTAAGCGGTGTACCAGGCCGGGTTTTCCAGCAGGTTGCGCAGGATTGGCGACGGCGTGTGGCAGTTGTAGTAGCCCTGGCCGATGTAGGTCTTGAACAGTTGGTTTTTGCCGGCGATCGATTTGATCATCGCCAGTGCATCGGCTTCGCTCAGGCCGTCGTCCAGGCCGAGCACGCTGGTGCCCTTGATGCTTTCCGGGATGACGCTGGCGCTCAGCGCTTCGAGCGAGTCGAAGCCGAGGCTGTTGAGCATGGCTTGCTCGTCACCGGCGCGCGGGCCGATATGACGGGCGATGAATTCGTTGGCAGTGCCGAGGTTTACTTGGGTCATGTCGTTACTCCTCAGGCTTCGGCTTGGGCTTTGATCAGGCGGTCGTAGGCGTCTTGATCGAGCAGTTTGCCGACAGCGGCGGCGTCGCTTGGCTGGAAGCGGAAGAACCAGCCTTCGCCCAGCGGATCTTCGTTGACCAGTTCCGGGCTGCCGTCCAGTGCCGGGTTCACTTCCACAACTTCACCATCGAGCGGCATGTACACGCCGCTGGCGGCTTTCACCGATTCAACGGTGGCGGCTTCGGCGCCTTTTTCGTAAGCCTGCAGCTCAGGCAGTTGCACGAACACCACGTCGCCCAAAGCGTTCTGCGCGAAAGCGGTGATGCCGACAGTAACGCTGCCGTCAGCTTCGGTGCGCAGCCATTCGTGATCTTCAGTAAAACGCAACTCGCTCATGGAAACTCCTAAGGGGGCCAGACTCGTCTGGTGGACGCGGTGGAAGGCTTGGGCATGAAAGCCCTGATTTTATGAGCGGTTACTTAGCAAGAACGCGGCCAGATTGTATTTATATATATAAATCAAATGGTTATGTGTTTCTGGTTGTGATGGGTGTGGGGCTTCTGTAGCGAAATCGCTACAGCTTGGGGCGGGGAGAAAAGCTGAAGCGGATCAAAGCCTTGCACAGCGGTGATTGGAGGTGGGTGTATCGATATCGTTCCGCTGTAGCGCTTTCAGTACAGATGGAGGTCGGTTTTGAACGGATTTCGAATCCGTCACATGAACCCCCTGTGGGAGCGGGCTTGCTCGCGAAAGCGTCAGGTCAGTCGACATCACTGTTGAATGGCCCACCGCATTGGCGAGCAAGCCCGCTCCCACATTTTTGACCGCGTGCGGCTTACGGTTTGTTGGGAATGCCGTACTTGCGCAGTCGATGGGCAATCGCCGTGTGCGAGGTCTGCAGGCGGCTGGCCAGTTGGCGGGTCGAGGGGTAGCTGACGTAGAGTTTTTCCAGCAGCGATTTTTCGAAGGATTCGACGGCTTGTTCGAGGCTGTCGACGTCGCTGTCGGTCTGCCGCGCCACCGAGGTGCCGGCGATGTCGAGATCACCAATATCGACCAGGCTGCTTTCGCAGATCGCCGCGGCGCGGAAGATCACGTTCTGCAACTGGCGCACGTTACCCGGCCAACGATTACCAAGCAGCGCCGGATAGGTACCGGGCGCAAGGCGACAGACTGGACGCTGAATCTGCGCACAAGCCTGCTGCATGAAGTAGCGCGCCAGCAGCAGAATGTCCTGGCCACGCTCACGCAGCGGCGGCACTTCAACGTTGAGTACGTTGAGGCGGTAGAACAGGTCTTCGCGGAACAGGCCTTCGCTGACCATTTTTTCCAGGTCGCGGTGGGTCGCGCTGAGGATCCGCACGTTGACCTTCACTTCGCGATCACCGCCGACCCGACGGAAGCTGCCGTCATTCAGAAAGCGCAATAACTTGGCCTGCAAGTACGGCGACATCTCGCCGATCTCGTCGAGAAACACCGTGCCCTGGTTGGCCAGTTCCATCAGCCCCGGTTTGCCGCCACGTTGCGCGCCGGTAAAGGCACCGGGGGCGTAGCCGAACAGTTCGCTCTCGGCGAGGTTTTCCGGCAGCGCCGCGCAGTTCAGCGCGAGAAACGGCGCACTGTGCCGCGCACTGATCGCGTGGCAAGCGCGGGCCACCAGTTCTTTACCGGTGCCGGTTTCGCCTTGAATCAGCAGCGGTGCGTCGAGGGCTGCGACTCGTTGCGCGCGGGCCTTCAGCGTACGGATCGCCGGGGATTCGCCGAGCAGCGCATCGAAGCCTTCGGCGTGGTCATGGTGCAATGCCGAGAGCTGTTCACCGATGCGGTTTGGCTGATAAAGGGTCAGCAGCGCGCCGGCGTCGGTGATCGGTGTGGCGTCGAGCAGCAGGGTCTGGCCATTGACAGTGATCTCGCGCAGCGGCAGGCGGAAGCCTTGTTCGAGCAGGGTTTCCAGCAGGCCGGGATCGTTGAACAGCTCAGAGACACTTTCCCCCGCCGGTTCACGCCCGTACAGCGCAATCAGTGCCGGGTTGGCCAGCAGCACCTTGCCGGCGCTATCGAGGGCGAGTACCGGATCGGTCATCGCCGCGAGCAACGCATCGAGCTGCAGGTGCCGGCGCTGACCAGGGAGGATGTCGACCACCACCACGGCCTCCACACCGCGCACCCGAAACAACGCATCTTTGAGCTCTTCGAGCACTTGCGGGCTCAAGGTCGGTGCATCGATGTAGACGTTGGGCGGAATCATCTCCACCGCATCCAGATTGAGATTGCGCCCACCGAGGATAGCCAGGACTTCCTGGGTGATGCCGACGCGGTCGATGAAGCTGACGTGGATACGCATGGGGGCGGTTCAGTGTTCTGGAATGCGGAGGGGGGCAAGTATGCCTTGGGGCGGGCTAATGGTGAAACCGGACACAGGATTTCAGGCCAACACGGATCCCTTGTAGGAGTGAGCCTGCTCGCGATAGCGGTGTGTCAGAAACAACGATGTTGACTGATACACCGCTATCGCGAGCAGGCTCACTCCTACAGGGGATGTGCAAAATCCAGGTTATTCGAAGTGCTCGAGATTGACCGGGTCGCCGGACTTCATATCAAGTTGCTTGCGGATGTCTTCAAACATCATGTCGTAATGCTTGTGAACCGAGCCGATCTGGCTGTGGGTCTTGGGAATGCCGTACTTCTCGGCGATTTTCGTCACATTGTTGGCAAAGTTGTAGGCCTCCTCTTTGGGCAGGAAGAAGGTCTCTTTCATGTCCTTGCCCTGAAGGTTGCCGTGCATCGTGAACTGTATGCCTTTGCCTTTCTGCGGATCGGTGAACACTTCATAGTCGAGGTGCACGTTGTAACTGACGTCATCCGGAGTCAGCGCGTGCCGCTCAATATGCAAATGACCGGGTTCAAACTGGGCCATGGGTTTCTCCTTTCAAGGCATGGGAGAAGGGCAGCCCCCTGGGCCTGCCCTTGAGTTTCTAATTATCGATAGCTGATGCCCGGCTTCGCCGTGCTGACGCGTGTGCCGGCAGTGCCCTGGACGATCGCTTCGATGTCCGCGAGCGAACCGATCACCGCGACCTTGCCAGTATGGCGCGCGAATTCGCAGGCTGCCTGCACCTTCGGCCCCATGGAGCCAGCGGCGAAACCGAGGCGTTCGAGTTCATCCGGGTGGGCTTCGGCGATGGCTTTCTGCGACGGCTTGCCATAGTCGACGAACGCCGCGTTGACGTCGGTGGCGATCACCAGCAAGTCAGCTTCCAGTTGCTCGGCGAGCAGCGACGAGCACAGATCCTTGTCGATTACCGCCTCGATGCCCTTGAGGTTGCGGTGCTCGTCGTACATGGTCGGAATGCCGCCGCCACCGGCGCAGATGACGATGCTGCCCTTGTCCAGCAGCCACTTGATCGGACGGATCTCGAAGATGCGTTTTGGCCGTGGGCTGGCCACCACACGACGGAACTTGTCGCCGTCCGGAGCGATGGCCCAGCCTTTTTCAGCAGCGAGTTTTTCCGCTTCAGCCTTGTCGTAGACCGGGCCGATCGGTTTGGTTGGATTCTGGAAGGCCGGGTCCTTGGCGTCGACTTCAACCTGGGTCAGCAGGGTGGCGAACGGCACTTCGAAGTCCAGCAGGTTGCCCAGTTCCTGTTCGATGATGTAGCCGATCATGCCTTCGGTTTCGGCACCGAGCACGTCCAGCGGGTAAGGGGTGACGGAGGTGTAGGCCGCTGCCTGCAGCGACAGCAGGCCGACTTGCGGGCCATTGCCGTGGGCGATGACCAGTTGATTGCCGGGATGGATCTTGGCGATTTGCTCGGTGGCGATGCGGATGTTGGCGCGCTGGTTGTCAGCGGTCATCGGCTCGCCACGACGGAGCAGGGCGTTACCGCCCAGAGCTACGACGATACGCATGGTGCAATCCTTTCAGCAGAGAAATGGCAAACGACTCGGTTTCCCTGTCGGAACCGGAATTCCATGTGGGAGGGGGCTTGCTCCCGAAGGCGGCGGATCAGTCGACATGGCTGTTGAATGACACACCGCTTTCGCGAGCAAGCCCGCTCCCACATTTGGAGCCGGTTCTTTCAGTGGGAGCTATTCCGGTTACAGATCAGCCAGGGTCGAGACCAGGATCGCCTTGATCGTGTGCATGCGGTTTTCCGCTTGCTCGAAGGCGATGCAGGCGGGCGACTCGAACACGTCGTCGGTGACTTCGATGCCGTTGGCCAGGTGCGGATACTGTTCGGCAATCTGTTTGCCGACCTTGGTATCGCTGTTGTGAAACGCCGGCAGGCAGTGCATGAACTTGGTGCGCGGGTTGCCGGTGGCTTTCATCAGCTCTTTGTTGACCTGGTACGGCAGCAGTTGCTGGATACGTTCGGCCCAGGCTTCAACCGGCTCGCCCATCGACACCCAGACGTCGGTGTGGATGAAATCGACGCCTTTGACCGCGGCTTTCGGGTCTTCGGTCAGGGTGATGCGCGCGCCGGATTCTTCCGCGTATTTCTTGCAGCGATCGACCAAATCGTCGTGCGGCCACAGGGCCTTCGGCGCGCAGATGCGCACGTCCATGCCGAGCTTGGCGCCGACCAGCAGCAGCGAGTTGCCCATGTTGTTGCGCGCGTCGCCGAGGTAGGCGTAGCTGATTTCGTGGATCGGCTTGTCGGCGTGTTCACGCATGGTCAGCACGTCGGCGATCATTTGCGTTGGGTGATATTCATCAGTCAGGCCGTTGAACACCGGCACCCCGGCGAACTTCGCCAGCTCTTCGACGATTTCCTGTTTGAAACCACGGTATTCGATGGCGTCGTACATGCGACCCAGCACGCGGGCCGTGTCTTTCATGCTTTCCTTGTGGCCGATCTGCGACGAGTTCGGGTCGATGTAGGTGACATTGGCGCCTTGGTCGTAGGCCGCCACTTCGAACGCGCAACGGGTGCGGGTCGAGGTTTTTTCGAAGATCAGGGCGATGTTGTTGCCCTTCAGGTGTTGCTGTTCGGTGCCGGTGTATTTCGCGCGTTTCAGATCGCGGGACAGGTCGAGCAGGTAACGCAGCTCACGTGGGGTGTGGTGTTCCAGGCTGAGCAAGTTACGGTTGTGAATGTTAAAAGCCATGATGGATCTCCTTCGGTGTCGGTTATCCCCCTGGCCGCGCTTTGTAAGTCGCGGCCAAGGCTCAGAGGTTTAGTAATCGATCGGGTCGCGGATGATCGGGCAGGTCATACAGTGGCCGCCGCCACGCCCGCGACCGAGTTCGCCGGCGCTGATGGTGATGACCTCCACGCCGGCCTTGCGCAGCAGGGTGTTGGTGTAGGTGTTGCGGTCGTAGCCGATGACCACGCCCGGTTCCACGGCCACCACGTTATTGCCGTCGTCCCATTGCTCGCGTTCGGCGGCGAAGCTGTTGCCGCCGGTTTCCACCACGCGCAGCTTCGGCAGGTTGAGGGCTTTGGCCACGGTGTCGAGGAAGCTGCCTTCTTCGCGGCGAATGTCGATGCCGCCCTGTTTGCTTTCGTCAGGGCGCAGGGTGAAGGCGACGATCTGGTTGACCACTTCCGGAAAAATCGTCACCAGGTCGCGATCGCAGAAACTGAACACGGTGTCCAGGTGCATCGCGGCGCGGGACTTCGGCAGGCCGGCGACGATGACTTTTTCCACCGCTTTGTTCTTGAACAGGTTCAGCGCCAGTTGGCCGATGGCCTGACGCGACGAGCGTTCGCCCATGCCGATCAACACCACGCCGTTGCCGATCGGCATCACGTCGCCGCCCTCGAGGGTCGAGCTGCCGTGATCCTTGTCCGGGTCGCCGTACCAGATTTCGAAATCGGCGTTGGTGAACTGCGGGTGGAACTTGTAGATGGCGGTAGTTAGCAGGGTTTCCTGACGACGCGCCGGCCAGTACATCGGGTTCAGCGTCACGCCACCGTAGATCCAGCAAGTGGTGTCGCGGGTGAACTGGGTGTTCGGCAGCGGCGGCAGGATAAAGCTGGAGTGGCCGAGGAAGTCGCGGAACATCTGGATGGTCTTGCCACCGAAGCTGTCCGGCAGATCGTCGGCGGATACGCCACCAATCAGGTATTCGGCGATGTGTCGCGGCTCAAGGCTCTTCAGCCAGGATTTCACTTCGCTGATCAGGCCCAGGCCCACCGAGTCGGCGGTGACCTTGCGCTCGAGAATCCAGTCCAGCGCTTCCGGGATGGCGACGATGTCGGTCAGCAGGTTGTGCATTTCCAGCACGTCGATCCCGCGTTCGCGCATCTTGGTGACGAAGTCGAAGTGGTCGCGCTTGGCCTGGGCCACCCACAGCACATCATCGAACAGCAGTTCATCGCAGTTGTTCGGGGTCAGCCGCTGATGGGCCAGACCTGGGGAGCAAACCATGACTTTGCGCAGTTTGCCGGCTTCGGAATGGACGCCGTACTTAACTTTTTCCGTGGTCATTGCAGTGATCCTCCAGATTACAAATCAAGGGTTACAAGGTCAGGAAGCCGTCGTAGAGACCGTAGGCAGCCACCAGGGCACCCACGACCACTGCGGCGAAAATCAGCTTCTCGACGTTAGTGAAAATCGGTTGTTTGAGTTCCAGCTTGGCCTTGGCGAACAGGATCGCGCCGGGTGCGTAGAGCAGGGCCGAGAGCAGCAGATACTTGACCCCGCCGGCATACAGCAGCCACACCGCGTAGATCAGCGCGATGCCGCCGATAATCAGATCCTTGCGTCGTTCGGCCGCGAAGCCTTCGTAGCTTTCGCCGCGCACCGCCAGCAACAGGGCATAGGCCGCCGACCACAGGTACGGCACCAGAATCATCGAAGTGGCGAGGTAGATCAGCGACAGGTAAGTGCTGGCCGAAAACAGGGTGATGATCAGGAACAGCTGGACCATCGCGTTGGTCAGCCACAGGGCGTTGACCGGTACGTGGTTGGCGTTTTCCTTGCGCAGGAACTCTGGCATGGTGTGGTCTTTGGCGGCGGCGAACATGATCTCCGCACACAGCAGCACCCACGACAGCAGCGCCCCCAGCAGCGAGATGATCAAGCCGACGCTGATCAGCACCGCGCCCCAGTGACCGACCACGTGTTCGAGCACGGCGGCCATCGACGGGTTCTGCAGTTTGGCCAGTTCCGGCTGGGTCATGATGCCCAGCGACAGCACGTTGACCAGCACCAGGAACAGCAGCACGGTGATGAAACCGATGACGGTGGCCTTGCCGACGTCCGAGCGTTTTTCCGCCCGCGCCGAGAAGATGCTCGCGCCCTCGATGCCGATGAACACCCACACGGTAACCAGCATCATGTTGCGCACCTGGTTCATCACGCTGCCCAGATCCGGGTTTTTCACGCCCCAGATGTCAGCGGTGAAGATGTCCAGTTTGAAGGCGAAGATCGCGATCAGCACGAACAGCAGCAGCGGCACGACCTTGGCAACGGTGGTCACGAGGTTGATGAACGCCGCTTCCTTGATCCCGCGCAGCACCAGAAAGTGCACGGCCCATAGCAGCACCGAGGCGCCGATGACGGCGGCCACCGTGTTGCCTTCGCCGAAAATCGGAAAGAAATACCCGAGGGTGCTGAACAACAGAACAAAGTAGCCAACGTTGCCCAGCCAGGCACTGATCCAGTAACCCCAGGCGGACGAGAAACCCATGTAGTCGCCAAATCCGGCCTTGGCGTAGGCGTAGACACCGCCGTCCAGGTCAGGCTTGCGATTGGCGAGGGTTTGAAAGACAAAAGCGAGGGTGAGCATGCCGACAGCGGTGATGGCCCAACCAATCAATACCGCGCCGACGTCGGCGCTGGCGGCCATGTTTTGTGGCAAAGAGAATATCCCGCCACCAATCATTGAGCCGACTACCAAGGCAACCAGTGCACCGAGTCGTAGTTTTCCGGGAGCTTCAGACATTGCATGACTCCATTGCAGGAGAGAAGAGTTCACAGCGTAGATCTGTTGTCTGTTCAATCAGCTGACATAGATCAGTGCATGGCCACATTCCATTGTTAATGAATGACTTATGAAACAACTGGAGGCATAACGCTATCGCCTGGAAAGCCCGTCCTAGAGGCTTTTGCCTGATGTGGTTGGGAATTGGTCTTATTACTTTAGAGTTATCACGCTAGTTGTTTTTCAGCTTTTGGCAAATTTTCAGCATCTGTTTTCAGTACAGAATTGATTTATTAGGATTCGCGCACAAAACTGTCTTAGCGTGCTAGGCGTTAGCGTCAGTCGCTATATATAAACGAGTGTTTCTCGGTATTACCTGATAAACGTCGTCTGGTATCAGGCGTTTAGTTAATAGTTGTTACAAATGAATGAAGGGAGACAAGAATGTCGCAACCGACGCAAAAGCTGCGACTGGGTGCGTTGATCGCCCTGGTGGTGGGTTCGATGATTGGCGGGGGGATTTTTTCCCTGCCGCAGAACATGGCGGCCCGCGCCGATGCCGGGGCAATCCTGATCGGCTGGGGGATCACCGCCATCGGCATGCTGACCTTGGCCTTCGTGTTCCAGACCCTGGCCAACCGCAAGCCTGAACTGGACTCCGGCGTCTACGCCTACGCCAAGGCCGGGTTTGGCGACTACATGGGTTTCTCGTCCGCCTGGGGCTACTGGATCAGCGCGTGGCTGGGCAACGTCGGTTATTTCGTGTTGCTGTTCAGCACCCTCGGTTACTTCTTCCCGGTATTCGGCCAGGGCAACACGCCAATCGCCATCGGCTGCGCATCGGTGCTGCTGTGGGCGGTGCATTTTCTGGTGATGCGCGGGATCAAGGAGGCGGCGTTCATCAATCAGGTGACCACGGTCGCCAAGATCGTGCCGTTGATCATGTTCATCGTGATTGCCGCCGTGGCGTTCAAGGCCGACATTTTCACCCGCGACATCTGGGGCCGCAGCAACCCGAGCTTCGGCGGGGTGATGGATCAGGTGCGCAACATGATGCTGGTGACGGTGTTCGTGTTCATCGGCATCGAGGGCGCCAGCGTCTATTCGGCGCGGGCGGAGAAACGCAGCGACGTCGGGCGCGCCACGGTGATCGGCTTCCTCGGTGTGCTGGCGCTGTTGGTGCTGGTCAACGTGCTGTCGCTGGGGATCATGAGCCAGCCCGAACTCGCGACTTTGCAGAACCCGTCGCTGGCGGCGGTGCTGGAGCACATCGTCGGGCCGTGGGGCGCGTTGCTGATCAGCCTCGGTCTGGCGGTTTCCTTGCTCGGCGCGTTGTTGTCGTGGGCGCTGCTCTGCGCGGAAATCCTCTTTGCCACGGCCCGGGACAAAACCATGCCGGCGTTCCTGAAAAAGGAAAACGCCAACCATGTGCCGGTCAATGCGCTGTGGCTGACCAACGTGATGATTCAGATTTTCCTGCTGATCACACTGTTTTCCGCCGGCACCTACACCAGCCTGATCTACCTCGCTTCGTCGATGATTCTGGTGCCGTACCTGTGGTCGGCGGCGTATGCGGTGCTGCTCAGCGGACGTGGCGAAACCTACGAACATGCCTCGGCCGAACGTACCAAGGATCTGCTGATTGGCGGCATCGCCCTGTGCTACGCGGTGTGGTTGTTGTATGCCGGCGGGGTGAAGTATTTGCTGCTGTCGGCGCTGCTGTATGCGCCGGGGGTGGTGCTGTTCGCCAAGGCCAAGCATGAGCAGGGCGAGCCGCTGTTCACCCCTGTCGAGAAAGGTATTTTCGCCTGCGTGCTGATCGGCGCGGGGCTGGCGGCGTATGGTTTGTACAGCGGAGTGTTGTCGTTGTAGGTGGATTGATTGTGCATCGGTGGTGTCAGTGCGGGCCTCTTCGCGAGCAAGCCCGCTCCCACATTTGAAATGCATTCCCCTGTGGGAGCGGGCTTGCTCGCGAAGAGGCCCGAATGGTCATCACCACTGCGCGCGATGCGAACCCAATTCAGTAGCCGGCAACGCCCACTGCAGCGGCGTCCCGCTGATCTTCACCGGTGCCAGCAAGCGATGCGCCGGCCCCCATGGGGTCTGCTCCACCCGTGAGTCTTGATCCTGTTTAGCCTCGGCGCGCAACGCTTCGCTCGTTCCCGGTCCGTGCTCGATCAGCAACTTGGCGGTGCGCGCCAGTGACAAGCGTGCAGAACCGCCGCGACCGCTGCGCAAACGTTCAGTGAGCAATGTGATCGCACTCGCCGCCATCAGATACCCGGTCGCGTGATCCAGCGCCTGCACTGGCAGCGGCGTCGGCTTGTCAGCCTGTTTCCAGCGCTGTCCGGCCTCGGCGATGCCGCTGCTCATCTGCACCAGGCTGTCGAAACCACGACGGTTCTGCCACGGGCCGCTCCAGCCGTAGGCATTGAGGCAGACGTCGATCAGCCCCGGCGCCAGTTGTCGGCGGCGTTCGGCGCCGAAACCGAGGTGTTCCAGGGCATCGGCACGGTAGCCATGTATGAGGATATCGGCGTCCTTCAACAGGTTTTTGAACACTGCACGATCGTCCGGTTGCTGCAGGTCCAGCCGCGCACAGCGTTTGCCAAGAGTCATGTCGGGAATGACACCCGGCTCGTTCCAGCTCGGCGGATCGATGCGCAGCACGTTGGCACCGAGGCCCGCGAGAAAACGGCTGGCGGTGGGGCCGGCGAGCACGCGGGTCAGGTCGAGCACCTTGAGCCCGGCCAGCGGTTGCTCCACGGAGCCTTGCCACGCGTTGGCCTTTTCATCCTGCGAATCGATGAAATGCACCAGCGGCTCGGCATTCACTGCCATCCCTTGCGGATGCTGCTGCCATTGCGCCCAACTGCGCATTTCGGCGGCGCAGCCGTTGGCTTCGACCACCGCTTGTTCCAGATCGGCGCTGTTCCACTGCGCGACTTTCGCCGCCATGGCAGCGCGATCGGCGCAGGCACCGAGCACGCTTTCAGCCGCAGCACGGTGATGTGGGGCGTTGGTGTGCAGGCGGATCCAGCCGTCTTCGGTTGCGTAGTCGCCGGCAATCGGATCCCACAGCGGCGGGATCTCCCAGCCGATCGGCCGCAACGAGGTGGCAAACCAGAACGACGCCAGACGCCGATCGACTTCCACGGCGGGCAAGTGCCCGGTCTGTTGCCGGAGCAGTTCGCTGACGGCCTGACCGGCAGCGCCGATGCTGGCGCAGGCCAGGTCGCTGACGGCGAACGCCGAGGGCAGGGCGCCACTGGCGGTGAACGGAATCGGCGTGTGGGGCAAGCCGAGTGCGGCTTGAATGGACGTGAGTAAATCAGTCATCGAAGGCCCTCCGGGAGAGAGGGCGATGATAGTGCAAAAAAATCTCGGGCCAGATGAAATTCCGGCAGGTGAACACTTACCCCTGTGGGAGCGAGCCTGCTCGCGAAAGCGGTGGATCAGTCACTTTGATGTTGAATGTGCTGCCGTCTTCGCGAGCAGGCTCGCTCCCACAGGGATTTTTGCAGTTTGCTAGACGCGGAACTGATCCATCAGCTTCATCTGCTGGCTCGCCAGGGCATTGAGCTGGCTGCTGATCGCCGCCGACTCGGTAGCTTGCTCGGTCAGGGTTTCAGTCACGGTGCGAATCGCCGAGACGTTGCGGTTGACCTCTTCGGCCACAGCGCTCTGCTGTTCGGCGGCGCTGGCGATCTGCAGGTTCATGTCGCTGATCACGGTCACCGCATCGCTGATCTTGCCCAGCGCATCCACCGCCTGGCGGATCTGCCCGGCGTTGTTGTGCGCCTGGGTCTGGCTCGAATGCATGGTCGCGACCACGCCACGGGTGCCGGTCTGGATGCGCTCGATGACGATGCGGATTTCTTCCACCGAATCCTGAGTGCGCTTGGCGAGGTTGCGCACCTCGTCGGCCACCACCGCGAAACCACGGCCGCTTTCCCCGGCGCGGGCCGCTTCGATCGCGGCGTTGAGCGCCAGCAGGTTGGTCTGTTCGGCGATGCTGCGGATCACTTCCAGCACCGAGCCGATCTGCTCGCTGTTGACTGCCAGTGCTTCGACTTCGGTCACCGCTTTGCTGACTTCGTCGGCCAGTTGATTGATGTCGCGGGTGCTGCGCTCGATGATCGACAGGCCGTCCCTGGCCGACTGATCGGCGCCCTTGGCGGCGTTGGCCGCGTTCGACGCGCTGTTGGCGACGTCGTGGGCAGTGGCGCTCATTTCATTGGAGGCGGTGGCGACCTGATCGATTTCGCGGAACTGCACCTGCATGCCTTCGCTGGTCTGGCGAGCGATTTCCGATGACTGATCAGCAGTGCCACGCGCTTCAGTGATGCTCTGTTTGATCTGGGCGATGGTCGGTTGCAGCTTGTCGAGGAAGCGGTTGAACCAGTTCACCAGTTCGCCCAGTTCATCCTTCTTGCTGTAGTTCAGGCGCTGGGTCAGATCGCCTTCACCGCTGGCGATGTTCTTCAGCATCTCGGCGACGCTGTTGATCGGGCGTGTGACGCCGGAAGCCGTCAGCCAGATCAGCAACAAGCCAATCAGCCCGGCGACGACAGCCACCGCCAGCGCCGTGATCACGCCGGTTTCCTGCGCGTCGTCGAGCACCGCTTGCAGCTTCACCGAGTCGGCCAGCAGCACCTGTTTCGGCAGGTCGATGACCACGCCCCAGGCCCGCGAGTTGCCAATCGGATCCACCGGGTACACCGCGCGAATCAACTCGCCCTGTTCGAGAATCTTCGGCGTGCCGCTGCTGACCAGTTGCAGCACGTCCTTGCCGTCGGCGCCGAGGGTGTCGCCGATCTTTTTGCCGACCTTGGCGGCGTCCGAGCTGTCGGCAGCCAATACGCCGCTGCCGGATACGATCAGCATGTGCCCGGCGTTGTTGAACAGGTTGCGCTGGGAATCCACCGCCGCTGCTTGCAGGGCATCGAGGGCGATGTCGACACCGACCACGCCGATCGCCTTGCCGTCGACGATCAACGGCACGGAAATGGTGGTCATCAACATTTCCTTGCCGCCCACGGTGTCGGCATACGGATCGAGCAGGCAAGTACGCTTGTTGTCACGAGGGCAGGTGTACCAGCTGTTGTACGGCGTGCCGCTGACGCTGAGGGTGGTCTTGGTCATGTCTTCTTCGACCATGATCGTGTTCAGCGCCGAGCCGGCAGCGCGGCTCCAGTAGCTCGCAAAACGCCCGGCTTCGTTGGACTGGCGCGCGGCGTCGTTGACGAACTCGCTGTCCTTGCCGTCGAGGCCGTTGGGTTCGAAGGCGAGCCAGATCCCGAGCACCTTGTCGTTGCGCTCGAACGCGGTTTTCAGGCTCTGGTTCAATTCTTCACGCAGGGCCCCGGCGTCCAGTGAACGCTTGGCGGCCAGCAGGCGCATGTTCTTGATCTGATCGGCCAGCGCGGTGATCACCGTCAGGCTTTCGCCAAAGGTCTTCTGCACCCGCACTGCTTGTTCGGCGGCTTTGGCCTGCAACAGGTTCTGCACACTGGCAGTGAGCAACTGGTTGCTGGAGTTGCTGACCAGTTCGTCGTTCTGGTTGGTCTGGTAAATGTTCATGCCGACGATCAGCGCAACCACACCCAGCAGGCACAGGCCGGAGAGCAGGACGATTTTCAGGCGAATGGAGAGAGAGTCGAACATGGGGCGATCTCGTGAATGAATGAGCAGGTGGCCACGGGATGAACTACCCGGTTCGCCAAATCCATTCAGCGCCATGCATTGCTCATCGGCGCGCAGCGAGAGGGCATGAGCCGCTTGCCGACGAACGGTCAGCGCTAAACGTTTGCGCAGGGGAATGTGCTGAAAAGGCGATTAATTACAGGGAAGTTTCAGCCTGATGAACACCGGGGAGCTGTTGGTGATGAGGCTTTGTGGTGAGGGGATTTATCCCCGATGGACTGCGCAGCAGGCCCAAAACCTGACAACCAGTTTTAACTGAAACTCTGCGGATGCCTGATTTAGTGGCTGCTGCGCAGCCAATCGGGGATAAATCCCCTCACCACAAAAGCCACATCCACAAAGCATAGTGGGAGGTCAGGAAGAGGAGGGGAGCGCTTCCGGACGCGACCAGATCCACAGATTGCCCAGACTCATCCCGGCAATCGCCAGATACACCGGCCAGCCGTGATCGAGCATTACCAGCATCAACGTCGCGCACAGCAGCATGCTGATGGTGGCGCTGACCTTGGCTTTGCGCGCGATGATCTTGCCGTTGCGCCAGTTGCTCAGGATCGGCCCGAACAGCCGATGGTTTTCCAGCCAGGCGCTCAGGCGCGGCGAGCTGCGAGTCGCGGCCCAGGCGGCGAGCAGGATGAACTCGGTGGTCGGCAGGCCGGGCACGACGATGGCGATCAGGCCAATGCCGAGGCTGACGTAGGCCAGCAGGCCGAACAACAGACGGGCGAGTTTTGAGGTGGCGGGTTGCGGCATGGGCTCAGCGGTTGCTTTTGAAGCGGGACGGGAATCTTACAGGCTTACACCGTTCCCCTGTAGGAGTGAGCCTGCTCGCGATGGCATCCGGTCATTCAACATTAATGTCGACTGATACACCGCCATCGCGAGCAGGCTCACTCCTACAAGGGGAATTTGCTGTGTATCAGGCCGGTTCGGCCTCGGTGGCGTAAGCCTGTTCCAGCAGCACGGTGAAGCGGTTGAACGCGTCGATCGCGCCTTGTTCCACTTCGGCTTCCTCTTCGGCCGTGAACTGCAGGGAATCGAGGGTGCGCACGAAGCTTTTCCAGCCTTCGGCACGGCCGCCTTCCGGTTCACCCAGGTGACGGGCACCAAAGGTTTCGCTCAGCTCCAGCGCCACCGCACGTTTGATCAGGAACGCTGCGCCAAGCTTCGAACCTTCGGAGACGAAAATCCAGCCCAATGCACGGGCTTTGCTCGGGTTTTTCAGCGCACCGGCCACCGGTGGCGGGATGTCGGTGTCGAGATCCGCCAGGTCAGCCTTGGCCGCTTCGGCGCGGCAACGGGCCGGCAGATCCGGGACGATGGCAGTCAGTTCGGCATTGTTATAGAGATCGACCAGTTCCGACTGGAACAGGTATTGCGCAACCACAAAGCGGGCGAAGTTGGCGCGGGTTTCGAACGGCGCGTGGGCCTTGACCAGGGCGTCGAGCTTGCTGTGCGGCTCGTGGGTGATCTGGTTCAGGCGTTGTGAACGCAGGGCTTTTTCCGAAGTGGTCATGGGGGTGTCCTTGATAAAAGAGGCGCTTGATAACGAGACGAACGGGCAGCTGCCAGACCGTAAAAAAAGCCCCGCGACGCGTTGATCAATGCGCGTCGCAGGGCCGTGCGGTTCAGATGTCCCAGACCAGATTGATCGCGAAGTTGCGGCCCGGCTGGGTCAGGCGATCGAGGTTGGCCGGTTGCGTCACCGAGGCTTCGCCGACGCTGTCGTAACCGCGCACGTCATCCCACAGCCAGTACTTCTTGTCGGTCAGGTTGTAGATGCCGCCGCTGACGGTGACGTCGTCGGTGACTTTGTAATAGCCGGCCAGATCGAGAATGCCGAAGCCCGGGGTCTTGAACTGGCTGCTGACGCCATCCGGCGACTTGAAGTTGCTGTCGTCGACGCGGTCCTTTTTCTTCACCACGGTCCAGCTCAGCAGGCCGCCGTAGTTGTCCTGGTCGTAACCCAGACCGAATACGCCAGTCAGCGGATTGACGCTGTTGAGTGGCTCGCCGTTGTCGTTGTTGCGACCGTAGGCATAGGCGATCGAGCCTTGGGTGTAGAGGCCCTGCGGCGCGCCGAACGCATCGAGGTTCAGACGACCTTTGACTTCGGCGCCCTTGATGGTCGCGTGCTTGATGTTGCTCGACTGGAAGGTCAGCTCGTCGTAACCGGGAGTGACCGCGTCTTCGTTGATGAAATCGCGGTACTTGTTATAGAACACCGCCACGTCGAACGAGCCTTGCTCGAAGTTGCCGCGCAGACCGGTTTCATAGCTTTTGCTTTTCTCCGGTTCCAGGTTCGGGTTCGGCGCCACGTTGTAGCCGGTGGTGCTGTTTTCAAAGCGTCCGTACAGCGCTTTCGCGGTCGGCGTGCGGAAACCTTCGGCGTACTGGCCGTACCAGGTGTAATTGTCGGTCAGTGCATAGGTCAGGCCGAATTTGGGCGAAACTTTGTGCCAGCTCTTGTTCGCGTCGCTGACCGTGCCGTTGCCGTCGGCGGCCACGGTGTTGAGGAATTCCTGGGTGATGTGCGGCTTGAGCTGGGTGTGGTCGTAGCGCAGGCCCGGCAGGAAGGTCCACTTGTTCCAGCTGATCTGATCCTGGGCAAACAGGCTGTAGGTGTTGATGGTCGGGTCCGGGAAGTCGCTGGATTTTTTCAGCACATCCGCCGCGCTGGTGGCGCCGATGGCGGTGCAGCCTCGGCCGACTGCCAGGCACTTGCCGTCGCCGCTGCGCGAGCCGGTGACTTTCTGCTGTTTGATCGTGGTGCCGTAAGTCAGCACGTGATCGGTGTCACCGATGGCGAAAGCCTTGTCCAGTTGCGCGTCGAATACCCACTGTTTTTCCTCGTAGACTGTGTCGCGGGTGCGCAGCACTTTACGGGTCATCGGGTAGTAGAACTCTTCGGTGCTCTGATCGGTTTTGGCGATCTGGTGATTGAGGCTCCACTTCACGTTATCGGCCAGCAGGCTGTCGAGGGCGAAGCTGTGTTCGAGGCCGAAACGCTCGCGGGTGATGGTGTCGTTGCCGGTACGCCACTGGTACATGCCGCCTGGCAGCACGCTGTTGGGAATGGTCGGCGCGCCATTGAAGTACGGGCCGCCGTAAGCACTTTTCTGATCGGTGTCGCGATCGTCCTTGTACTTCTCGTAGGTCAGCCCCAGGCGCGAATCGTCGTTGTAGTTCCAGCCGATCTTCGCCAGGACGTTGGTGGCTTTGACGTCTTCCGGGTTGGCGGCGGTGCGCGTCAGGCCGGTGCTGTTGTTGCTGCCGTAGGAATCGGTTTCGTGACCGTCGCGCTGGCTGAAATGCAACAAGCCGTCGAACTGCTCGGCGCGGCCGGCGACGGTGGCGGATTTCAGCCAGCTCTCATCGGCGGAGCTGTAACCGGTTTTCAGGCGAGCGCCGACGTCTTTGCCGGGCTTGATGATGTCGTCCGGGTCGAGGGTGTAGTAGCTGACGGCGCCGCCGATGGCGTTGCTGCCGTACAACACCGAGGCCGGGCCACGGAGGATTTCCACGCGTTTGACGATTTCCGGGTCGACGTAATTGCGTTGGGTCTTGGCATACGGGCCATTGAAGAAACCGTCCGGCACTTCGACGCCGTCAACCTGCGTCAGGATGCGGTCGCCGTCGATGCCGCGAATGTTGTAGCCGCTGATACCACCACGCTGGCCGGCGCCGCCGACCGACACGCCCGGCTCGTAGCGCACCAGATCCTTGATGGTGTTGACGTTGTTGCGATCCAGATCCTGGCGGGTCTGCACGGTGACGGTGGCCGGCACGCTGCTGACCGATTGTTCCTGGCGGGTGGCGCTGATGGTCACCTGATCCAGATTGAGCGTGCCGCTGTTATTGCGCTTTTCCAGCACCACATTGTTGTTGCTCAGCTTACGGAAGCTCAGGTTGGTCCCCACCAACAGGCGCTCCAGGGCTTTTTCCGGCGGCAGCGAACCGCGCACGCCCGGCGACGACACGCCCTGACCCAGTGCTGCCGGTAAACCGACCTGCCAGCCGGTGACGCTGGTGAAGGCATTGAGCGCCGACACCAGCGGTTGCTGGCCGATCGAGAACGAATAATCACCCATGTTGCGCGCCGGTTGTTCGCTGGCAGCCATCAGCGGTGCAGTGCCGGCCATGAGGATGGCGGCCGTCAGCAGCGACAATACGCGGGAAGGGGTAGCAGTCTGGCGGGTAAGGCGAGAGGACATCGATAGCGCTCCGTGTCGCACGAATCTTTATAGGTGCTGATTCGCCTCCGAAGATGCGAATCAATTGCATTGGCTATAACGAGACGAACGGGCTTTGGCTATCGAGTAAAAATAATTCTCATTTAGTTCAGGATCACCAGCGCGGGGAATTCCTGCAGGCGCGCCGAGGTGATGTGGGCGAGGGAACGCACCACGTCCAGCGGCTGGTCAAGGCGGTAGTTGCCGGTGACGTTGACGTCGGCCAACTGCTCGTTGGTGTTGATGATCCAGCCTGGGTAGTAGCGGCGCAGTTCGGCCAGCACCTTGTCGAGCGGACAGTTCTCGAAGATCAACCGGCCCTGAACCCAGGCCAGGTCGGTGGCAGTATCCAGTTTGGCCGGACGATCGAAACCGTTGGGGCCGATGCGGATGCTTTCGCCGGCGCTCAAACGCACCCGCGCGTCGTTGTGCGTGGCACGCAAATCGACATCGCCGCGCTGCACATTGACCTGCGCGACGCCGTCCAGATAGCGCACCGCGAACGCGGTGTCGCGCACGCTGGCCTGCACCGGGCCGGCATCGATTTGCAGCGGCTGGCCACGGTTGGCGGCCACTTCGAAAAACGCTTCGCCCTGATACAGCCGCGCCACGCGCTGCCGGTCATTGATGGTGCTGGAGAATGCCGAGTTGGTATTGAGCAGCACCTTGGAGCCATCCTCCAGTTGCAGGCGCTGACGCTCGCCGACCACGGTCAGGTGATCGGCCTGAATGCGCATCGGCAGATTGCTGAAACTGAACAGGCCCAGAATCAGCACCGCAGCGGTGGCCAACGGTTTCCAGTGCGGACGCAACCGCTTGAGAACGGTGACTTTCGCCGGTTTGGCCGCGAGGCTTTGCGCGCACTGGGCGACTTGCGGCCCGTCCCAGATCGCCTGCGCCTTGGCGAACGCCTCGGCATTCAACGGATCGGCCGCCAGCCAGGCATGGAACTGCCGGGTCTGTTCCTCGTCCGGGCTGCCGAGCACAATGAGCCAGTCCAGAGCCTGATCCATTGCGTTGGCAGCGTCCTGCGCCGAATCCGGCGAAGGCGAGCGGTGGGTGTCCGTCACGGTGTTTCCTCGGCAGTGTCTGTGCACGGCTGTTTTTTAAGTGAAGCGTAAAAGTCGGCCAAGGGTAGCAAAGCCCGATGATCAGTGCAGGCGATCCTGACACTTACAGAAAAGCCCTACGACTTCAGTCGCCATTCAGACGTTCGGCGACGCCAATACAAATGGTCATGATCAGCTTCAGCTCCTTTTGCACGGTGCTGAGGGAAACATTCAGTTCGTCGGCGATTTCCTGATAGCTGTGCCCGTGCAGGCGGCTGAGGATGAAAATCTGCTGCTGACGCGGGCTGAGTTGACTGAGGCTCACGTTCAGGCGCTCCAGCAATTGTTCGGCGTGGGCGGCGTCTTCGGCGCTGCTGGCGGGGGCGGCGACGCTGTGCACCACGTCCTGTGGCACGTCATCGACCATGGTCCGCGAATGGATCTTGCGCGCACGCAGGTGATCCAGCGCCAGGTTGCGCGCGGTCTGGAACACGAAGGGTTCAAGGTGATCGATGGCGCGCTCGCTCAGCGCCCGCGTGACGCGCAGGTAGGTCTCCTGCAACAGGTCTTCGGCGGTGCTGTGGTTGTTGACCATCCGTTCGATCGTGCGCAGCAGGGACGTGCGCTGAGAGAGGAAGACATGATTGAAGCGCGATTGACTCACGGGGGAACCTGATCCATTTCGAGCGAATGATAATGCTTATCATCCAGCCGAGTGGTCAAGTGTTGATTTCAGATTGAAATCAAAAACCTGTGGGAGCGGGCTTGCTCGCGAATGCGGTGAGTCAGTCGATACATTAATTGCCTGACACGACGCCTTCGCGAGCAAGCCCGCTCCCACATGGGAGGAGGGAATTACTCCGCGTTGCAGAGCGCCAGGCAGTTATCCAGCATGCGGTTGGAGAAGCCCCATTCGTTGTCGTACCAGGCCAGTACCTTCAGCAGTTTGCCGCTGGCTTTGGTGTGGTTGGCGTCGAAGATCGACGACAGCGGGTTGTGGTTGAAGTCGCTGGAAACCAGCGGCAACGTGTTGTAACCCAAAATTTTCGAGTGCTGGCTGGCGGCTTTCATCAGCGCGTTGACCTCATCGGCCGAGGCTTCTTTTTTCAACTGCACTGTCAGGTCCACCAGCGACACATTGATCACCGGCACCCGCACGGCCATGCCGGTCAGTTTGCCCGCCAGTTCCGGCAGCACCAGGCCTACCGCTTCAGCGGCGCCGGTCTTGCTCGGGATCATGTTCTGCGTGGCCGAACGCGCGCGGTACGGGTCGGTGTGGTAGACGTCGGTCAGGTTCTGGTCGTTGGTGTAGGCATGAATCGTGGTCATCAGGCCGCTTTCGATCCCCAGCTCGCGGTGCAACACCTGCGCCACTGGCGCCAGGCAGTTGGTGGTGCACGAAGCGTTGGAGATGATCTGGTGCGACTGGCGCAGAATGTCGTGGTTCACGCCGTAAACCACGGTGGCGTCGGCGCCTTTGGCCGGGGCCGAGATAATGACTTTGCGCGCGCCGGCAGTAAGATGCGCAGCCGCTTTGGCGCGGTCGGTGAACAGACCGGTGCATTCGAACACCACGTCGATTTTTTCCGCCGCCCATGGCAGCTCGGCCGGGTTGCGAATGGCGCTGACCGAAATGCGGTCGCCATTGACCGTCAGGCTCTCATTGTCATGGGCCACTTCGGCGTCGAATGTGCCGTGAACGGTGTCGTATTTGAGCAGATGGGCATTGATGGCGCTGTCGCCCAGATCGTTGATGGCGACGATCTGCAAATCCTGTCGATAGCCTTGGGTATACAGTGCGCGCAGGACATTACGGCCGATGCGGCCAAAACCATTGATTGCGATTCGAAGAGTCATTGAACAGCGCCGCCGTCGTTTTGTTGTTGGAATTACAAGATTATTCGCATAAAAATAGAAAACAAGCCTTTTTAGTGGCAATATTTTGTTTTATCTACAACGAGTGACCTGAATCAACTGGTCCGAATGGTCAAAAAAGCCGTCTGTCATTCCAACAACAACGGCGTTTGATCAGCATAGACAATCAGGTCGCCACATCCGTTAGCCTGGAGTTCTACACATGCATCCCCGCGTTCTTGAGGTCACCGAACGGCTTATCGCCCGCAGCCGCGCCACGCGTCAGGCTTACCTTGCACTGATTCGCGGTGCCGCTACCGACGGGCCGATGCGCGGCAAGCTGCAATGCGCCAACTTCGCCCACGGCGTGGCCGGGTGCGGCAGCGAAGACAAGCACAGCTTGCGGTTGATGAACTCGGCGAACATCGCCATTGTTTCTTCGTATAACGACATGCTCTCGGCGCACCAGCCGTACGAAGTCTTTCCCCAGCAGATCAAAAACGCCTTGCGCGAAATCGGCTCGGTCGGCCAGTTCGCCGGTGGTACGCCGGCGATGTGTGATGGCGTGACCCAGGGCGAGCCAGGCATGGAGCTGAGCCTGCCGAGCCGTGAGGTGATCGCCATGTCCACGGCGGTGGCGCTGTCGCACAACATGTTCGACGGCGCGCTGATGCTCGGCATCTGCGACAAGATCGTGCCGGGCCTGATGATGGGTTCGCTGCGCTTCGGCCATCTGCCGACGATTTTCGTCCCGGGCGGGCCGATGGTCTCGGGGATTTCCAACAAGGAAAAAGCCGACGTGCGGCAGAAGTACGCCGAAGGCAAGGCGACCCGCGAAGAGCTGCTGGAATCGGAGATGAAGTCCTACCACAGCCCGGGCACTTGCACCTTCTACGGCACCGCCAACACCAACCAGTTGCTGATGGAAGTCATGGGCCTGCACTTGCCAGGCGCGTCTTTCGTCAACCCGAACACTCCGCTGCGTGATGCCCTGACCCGCGAAGCCGCGCATCAGGTCACACGCTTGACCAAGCAGAACGGCAACTTCATGCCGATCGGCGAAATC
Organism: Pseudomonas sp. IT-93MI4; assembly: GCF_949767635.1. Lineage (NCBI taxonomy): Bacteria > Pseudomonadati > Pseudomonadota > Gammaproteobacteria > Pseudomonadales > Pseudomonadaceae > Pseudomonas > Pseudomonas sp. IT-93MI4. The sequence continues at coordinate 156,581 of NZ_CATKPP010000002.1, read as the reverse complement.
GTCGACGAGAAAGCGCTGGTCAACTCGATCGTCGCGCTGCACGCCACCGGCGGCTCGACCAACCACACCCTGCACATGCCGGCGATCGCCATGGCCGCTGGCATCCACCTGACCTGGCAGGACATGGCCGACCTCTCCGAAGTCGTGCCGACCCTGAGCCACGTCTACCCGAACGGCAAGGCCGACATCAACCACTTCCAGGCTGCTGGCGGTATGTCGTTCCTGATCCGCGAATTGCTCGAAGCCGGCCTGCTCCACGAAGACGTCAACACCGTGCTCGGCCATGGCTTGAGCCGTTACACCAAAGAGCCGTTCCTCGATAACGGTGAGCTGGTGTGGCGCGAAGGGCCGATCGAAAGCCTCGACGAAAACATCCTGCGCCCGGTCGCCCGTGCATTCTCCGCCGAGGGCGGTCTGCGGGTGATGGAAGGCAACCTCGGTCGCGGGGTGATGAAAGTCTCCGCCGTGGCGCTGGAAAACCAGATCGTCGAAGCACCGGCCATGGTGTTCCAGGATCAGCAGGATCTGGCCGATGCGTTCAAGGCTGGTCTGCTGGAGAAGGATTTTGTCGCGGTGATGCGCTTCCAGGGCCCGCGCTCCAATGGCATGCCCGAGCTGCACAAGATGACGCCGTTCCTCGGCGTGCTGCAGGATCGCGGCTTCAAAGTCGCGCTGGTCACCGACGGGCGCATGTCCGGCGCGTCGGGGAAAATCCCGGCGGCGATTCACGTCAGCCCCGAAGCTTATGTCGGTGGTGCTTTGGCGCGGGTGCAAGAGGGCGATATCATCCGCGTCGATGGCGTCAAAGGCACTTTGGAACTCAAGGTCGACGCCGCCGAATTTGCAGCGCGCGAACCTGCCAAAGGCCTGTTGGGCAACAACATCGGCAGCGGTCGCGAACTGTTTGGCTTCATGCGTTTGGCCTTCAGCTCGGCGGAGCAGGGCGCCAGCGCCTTCACTTCTGCCCTGGAGACGCTTAATTGAAACTGGCTTTGGTCGGTGATATCGGAGGCACCAACGCGCGGTTCGCGTTGTGGAAAAACCAGCAACTGGAATCGGTTCAGGTGCTGGCGACAGCCGACCACGCCAGCCCGGAACAGGCGATCAGCCTGTACCTGAGCGGCCTCGGTCTGGCGCCGGGTTCGATCGGTTCGGTGTGCCTGTCGGTAGCAGGGCCGGTGAGTGGTGATGAATTCAAGTTCACCAACAACCACTGGCGCCTGAGCCGCGCGGCGTTCTGCCAGACCTTGCAGGTCGAGCAACTGCTGCTGATCAACGACTTCTCGGCGATGGCGCTGGGCATGACCCGTTTGCAGCCCGGCGAATTCCGTGTGGTCTGCGAAGGCACGCCGGAGCCGTTGCGCCCGGCGGTGGTGATCGGCCCGGGCACTGGCCTGGGCGTCGGCACCTTGCTCGATCTGGGCGAAGGCCGGTTTGCCGCGTTGCCGGGGGAGGGCGGTCACGTTGATCTGCCGCTGAGCAGCCCGCGTGAAACCCAGCTCTGGCAGCACATCCACAACGAGATTGGCCACGTCAGCGCCGAGACTGCGTTGAGCGGCGGCGGCTTGCCTCGTGTGTACCGGGCGATCTGCGCAGTGGACGGACATGAACCAAAGCTTGATACGCCGGAAGCGATCACCGCAGCCGGTCTGGCTGGCGATCCGATCGCGCTGGAAGTGCTGGAGCAGTTCTGCTGCTGGCTCGGCCGCGTGGCCGGCAACAACGTGCTGACCACCGGTGGGCGTGGCGGCGTGTACATCGTTGGCGGGGTGATTCCGCGCTTTGCCGATTTCTTCGTCGAAAGCGGCTTCGCCCGCAGCTTCGCCGACAAGGGCTGCATGAGCGATTACTTCAAGGGCATTCCGGTGTGGCTGGTGACGGCGCCTTACTCCGGGCTGGTGGGTGCCGGTGTGGCACTGGAGCAAGCAATCCCGACCTGAAATGCAATCCAATTGTGGGAGCGAGCCTTTGTGGCGAGGGGATTCATCCCCGATGGCCTGCGAAGCAGGCCCGGTTTTTCCAGGGTCGCTGCGCAACCCATCGGGGATAAATCCCCTCACCACAGGTTTGTTCCCACAGTGGTTCTGTGGTGTTTGCAAGTTCGATGCTTAAGGCATAATCCGCCCCAATTCCAACAACAAGGATGCCTTCGAAGTGAGCTCAGTCAACAAGTCGATATTGTTGGTCGATGACGACCAGGAAATACGCGAGTTGCTGGAAACCTACCTGACCCGCGCCGGGTTTCAGGTGCGGGCCACGGCCGATGGCGCCAGTTTCCGCCAGGCACTCAACGAGGCGCCGAGCGATCTGGTGATCCTCGATGTGATGCTGCCCGATGAAGACGGTTTCAGCCTGTGCCGCTGGGTGCGCCAGCATCCGCGTCAGGCGCAGGTGCCGATCATCATGCTCACCGCCAGTTCCGACGAGGCCGACCGGGTGATCGGGCTGGAGCTCGGCGCTGATGACTACCTCGGCAAACCTTTCAGCCCCCGTGAACTGCAAGCGCGAATCAAGGCTTTGCTGCGGCGGGCGCAGTTCGGTCAAGAGCGCAGCGGCAGCGACGTACTGGCCTTCGACGAGTGGCGGCTGGACATGGTCAGTCATCGGCTGTTTCACACCGACGGTGAGGAAGTGATTCTCTCCGGTGCCGACTTTGCGCTGCTGAAGTTGTTTCTCGATCATCCGCAGGAAATTCTCGACCGCGACACCATCGGCAACGCCACCCGTGGCCGTGACCTGATGCCGCTCGACCGGATTGTCGACATGGCCGTCAGCCGCTTGCGCCAGCGTCTGCGCGACACGGAAAAACCGCCACGACTGATCCGCACCGTGCGCGGCAGTGGCTACCAACTGGCAGCCAATGTGGTTGCCGGCAATGCTCACTGAGTCGCTGCGCCGGCTCGCCAGCAAGGTGCCGGTGCCGCGTTCGCTGCTTGGGCGGATGCTGCTGCTGACCTTGTTGGCGGTGCTGTTTGCGCAGACGTTGTCGAGCGTGATCTGGGTCTCGCAACTGCGTGCCACCCAGCTTGAAGGCCTGGTCACCAGCGCCCGCAGCCTTGCCCATTCGATGACCGCCAGCGTCAGTTATTTCCGCTCGCTGCCAGTGGCTTACCGGCCGCTGGTGCTCGACCAGTTGCGCAGCATGGGCGGCACCCGTTTCGTGGTGACGCTCAACGACAAACCGCTGGGTATGGACGTGCTGCCGATCACTCCGCGAAAGGCCGCGGTGATTCAAGCGGTGGATGAAGTGCTGCGCCAGTCGCTGGGCCATGACACTGATATTTCGGTGACCTTCGTCAGCCCCGAGGATCTGCGGATCTTCAATGCCGGGCTGAAACTCGATGAGCTGCCGCGCTCGTGGGCGCATTACGCGCTGACGCTGGAACCGGTGAATCCGCCGGTGCTGGTCACGCAGATTCAAATGGCGCCGGGCGAATGGCTGTACATCGCCTCGTTGCTGCCCGAACCCTACACCAGTCTCGAAGAGCAAGGCCTGCCGGCACAGCAGGTGTGGTTCATCGTCCTCACCAGCGGCTTTTTGCTGCTGTTCATCGGCCTGCTGGTGCACTGGCAGAGCCGGCCGCTCAAGCGTCTGGCGCGGGCGGCGCGGGATCTGTCGCTGGGTGCCGATGTCGAGCCGGTGGCCGAGGGCGGCGGCAGTGAAGTGGTGGAAGTGGGCCGTGCGTTCAACACCATGCGCGAACGCATCAGCCGTTACCTGACCGAACGCAGCCAGTTGTTCAGCGCGATTTCCCATGACTTGCGTACGCCGATCACCCGTCTGCGCTTGCGCGTCGAACTGCTCGAAGATGAGAAGCTGCAAGCCAAGTTCGGCCGCGATCTGGATGAACTGGAGTTGCTGGTCAAAGGCGCGCTGCAGTGCGTGAAAGACACCGACATCCACGAGAACATCGAGCCGGTGGATCTCAATCATGTGCTCGACTGCCTGGTGGAGCCGTACCTGGCGCCCAACGGCAATGGCCGCGTGACCCAGCAGGGCAAGGCACTGGCGGCGTATCCGGGCAAGCCTCTGGCGTTGAAGCGCTGCATCGGCAACCTGATCGACAATGCGCTGAAGTACGGGCAGAACGCGCATCTGCACATCGACGACGATGAGCGCGCGTTTGTCCTGCACGTCGACGACGAAGGCCCGGGGGTGCCGGAGCAGCGGCTGGAGCAGGTGTTCGAGCCGCACTTTCGCTTGGCCGGGCAGCAGCAGGGTTATGGTCTCGGCTTGGGCATTGCGCGCAACATTGCCCACAGTCATGGCGGCGAGGTGACGCTGCAGAATTTGCGTGAGGGCGGGTTGCGGGTGACCCTGCAGTTGCCGCGCAGTGTTGATTAGTCAGACCGAGTTATCGTTCTTCGCGAGCAGGCTCGCTCCCACAAGTTGATTGCGTTTCAACTGAAGGAACGCAGTCGAATGTGGGAGCGAGCCTGCTCGCGAAGGCGTCGGTCCATCCAACATAAATGTCACGAGCTGGTGACAAAACCCGCCCCCTTCGTTACAAGCCCACCCCGGCCCGTTGTTTAGACTGCCCGCAGTCATAACAACAAAAAAGGGCCACTCATGGACACCTTTCACCCAGACTTCAGCAGTTGGCTGAATGCCCCTGCCCACCAGCAATGGCTCGCAGACGAAGGTCTGCGCCTGCTTGCATTCGCCAAGGCTTCCAGACTGCCCGAGGGTTTCGGCAATCTCGACGAACGCGGCCATCTGCCGGTGCACGCACAAGCCGAAACCATGAACACTGCACGCATGACCCACAGTTTCGCCATGGCTCACATTCAGGGTCTGCCGGGGTTCGCGGAGCTGGTCGATCACGGCATTGCGGCGCTGCGGGGGCCGTTGCGGGATGCGCTGCATGGCGGCTGGTTTGCGGTCGCCGAACACCGCGATGGCAACACCGGCAAGAACGCCTATCTGCATGCCTTTGTCGCGCTCGCGGCCAGCTCGGCAGTGGTCGCGCAGCGTCCCGGCGCCCAGGCGCTGCTGGATGATGCGATCGACATCATCGACACGTATTTCTGGAGCGAAGAAGAGGGCGCCATGCGCGAATTCTTCAATCGCGACTGGCGCGAAGAAGAGGCCTATCGCGGCGCCAACAGCAACATGCACGCCACCGAAGCATTCCTCGCGCTGGCCGATGTCACTGAAGATCCGCGCTGGCTGGTACGTGCGCAGCGCATCGTCGAGCGGGTGATCCACGGTCACGCCGCCGCCAATGGCTACATGGTCATCGAACACTTCGACCGCGACTGGCAACCGCTGCGCGAATACAACCGCGACAATCCGGCCGACGGCTTCCGCCCTTACGGCACCACGCCGGGCCACGGTTTCGAGTGGGCGCGGCTGTTGCTGCACCTTGAAGCCGCGCGGGTTCAGGCCGGGATGCTCACGCCGGGTTGGCTGGCGACCGATGCACAGAAACTCTTCGAACAGAATTGCCGAAACGGCTGGGACGTCGATGGCGCGCCGGGGATCGTTTACACCCTCGACTGGGGCAACAAAGCCGTGGTGCGTCATCGCTTGCACTGGACCCATGCTGAAGCCAGCGCGGCTGCCAGCGCCTTGCTCAAACGCACCGGTGATGCGCAATACGAAACCTGGTACCGGCTGTTCTGGGAATTCTGTGAAGGCCATTTCATCGATCGCTGCGACGGCAGCTGGCATCACGAACTCGATCCGCAAAACCGTCCGAGCGCCGATATCTGGCCGGGCAAACCCGATCTGTATCATGCCTGGCAGGCAGTACTGATCCCTCGTCTACCCTTGTCACCGAGTATGGCGACAGCTCTGGCGCAAATATCCCGGCCTGTTCCTGTGTAACCATGTGGTGACATTTGCGCGTCCCTTCGTTACCTGCGAAGGGAATCGCCCTGTTTAAACTCCTGTGCAGCGCAAGCACCAGACTTGCATGCATAACAACAAGAAAGGTACATCTCAGATGAATGCGATTTCTCGCCTCGCTACTGTCATTTCTGTCGCCTCCCTGTTCCCGCTCGCAATTCTGCCTCTCAGTGTTTCCGCTGCCGAATCCAAAGGTTCGGTCGAAGTCGTGCACTGGTGGACGTCCGGTGGCGAAAAAGCCGCCGTTGATGTGCTCAAGGCGCAAGTCGAAAAAGACGGTTTCACCTGGAAAGACGGCGCTGTCGCCGGCGGTGGCGGTGCCACGGCGATGACCGTGCTGAAAAGCCGCGCCGTTGCCGGCAACCCACCAGGTGTCGCCCAGATCAAGGGCCCGGACATCCAGGAGTGGGCTTCCACCGGTCTGCTCGACACCGACGTCCTGAAGGACGTGGCCAAAGAAGAGAAGTGGGACAGCCTGCTCGACAAGAAAGTCTCCGATACCGTGAAGTACGACGGTGATTACGTGGCCGTACCGGTGAACATTCACCGGGTGAACTGGCTGTGGATCAACCCGGAAGTCTTCAAAAAGGCCGGCATCACCAAGAACCCGACCACCCTCGAAGAATTCTACGCCGCCGGCGACAAGCTCAAGGCTGCGGGCTTCATCCCGCTGGCTCACGGCGGTCAGCCTTGGCAGGACAGCACCGTGTTCGAAGCCGTGGTGCTCTCGGTCATGGGCGTTGATGGCTACAAGAAAGCCCTGGTCGACCTGGACAACAAAGCGCTGACCGGTCCGGAAATGGTCAAGGCGCTGACCGAGCTGAAGAAAGTCGCGACCTACATGGACCAGGACGGCAAGGGTCAGGACTGGAACCTGGAAGCGGCCAAGGTCATCAACGGCAAGGCCGGCATGCAGATCATGGGTGACTGGGCCAAGTCCGAATGGACCGCCGCCAAGAAAGTCGCCGGCAAGGACTACGAGTGCGTAGCGTTCCCTGGCACCGACAAGGCGTTCACCTACAACATCGACTCCCTGGCGGTGTTCAAGCAGAAAGACAAAGGCACTGCGGCCGGTCAGCAGGACATCGCCAAAGTCGTGCTGGGTGAAAACTTCCAGAAAGTCTTCAGCATCAACAAAGGCTCGATCCCGGTACGTAACGACATGTTGAACAACATGGACAAACTCGGTTTCGACTCTTGCGCGCAGACCGCTGCCAAGGACTTCCTGGCAGACGCCAAGTCCGGTGGTCTGCAGCCGAGCATGGCGCACAACATGGCGACCACGCTGGCGGTGCAGGGCGCGTTCTTTGATGTCGTGACCAACTACATCAACGACCCGAAAGCCGACCCGGCCGATGCGGCCAAGAAACTGGGCGCGGCGGTTCAGTCGGCCAAGTAATCCTTGGCCCCTGTAGGAGTGAGCCTGTGTGGTGAGGGGATTTATCCCCGATGGGTTGCGTAGCAGCCCTGTTTTTGGGACCGCTTCGCGGTCCATCGGGGATAAATCCCCTCACCACAGGCTGGCTCCCACAGGGAACCCAAATGCAATCCTAATTCCCTGTACTGGATTTCCCCATGAGTTCTGTTGCTGTGTTCAGCAAGGCCTCGCCGTTCGATGCACTGCAGCGCTGGCTACCGAAACTGGTGCTGGCGCCGAGCATGTTCATCGTGCTGGTGGGCTTCTATGGCTACATCCTGTGGACGTTCGTGCTGTCGTTCACCACCTCGACGTTCCTGCCCAACTACAAGTGGGCCGGCCTGGCGCAATACGCACGGCTGTTCGACAACGATCGCTGGTGGGTGGCGAGCAAGAACCTTGCGGTGTTCGGTGGCATGTTCATCGGCATCACCCTGGTGATCGGTGTGCTGCTGGCGGTGTTCCTCGACCAGCGCATCCGTCGCGAAGGCTTTATCCGCACCATTTACCTGTACCCGATGGCGCTCTCGATGATCGTCACCGGTACCGCGTGGAAATGGCTGCTCAACCCGGGCATGGGCCTGGACAAATTGTTGCGTGACTGGGGCTGGGAAGGCTTCCGTCTGGACTGGCTGATCGACCCGGATCGCGTGGTCTACTGCCTGGTGATCGCCGCTGTGTGGCAAGCCTCGGGCTTCATCATGGCGATGTTCCTCGCCGGCCTGCGCGGGGTTGATCAGTCGATCATCCGTGCCGCGCAGATCGATGGCGCGAGCATGCCGACCATCTACTGGAAAGTCGTACTGCCAAGCCTGCGTCCGGTGTTCTTCAGTGCGGTGATGATCCTCGCCCACATCGCGATCAAGAGCTTCGACCTGGTCGCGGCGATGACGGCGGGTGGCCCGGGTTATTCCTCCGACCTGCCGGCGATGTTCATGTACTCCTTCACCTTCAGTCGCGGCCAGATGGGCATGGGCTCGGCCAGTGCGATTCTGATGCTCGGTGCGATTCTCGCGATCATCGTGCCTTACCTGTACTCCGAGCTGAGGACCAAGCGTAATGACTAGTCTCGCTGCCAAACCCGCTTTCAGCCTGAGTCGCGTGGCGATCTACGCGGTGCTGATCCTCGCGGTCCTGCTGTACCTGATTCCGCTGGTGGTGATGCTGCTGACCAGCTTCAAGACCCCGGAAGACATCAGCACCGGCAACCTGCTGAGCTGGCCGACCGTGGTCAGCGGCATCGGCTGGGTCAAGGCCTGGGCCACGGTTGACGGGTACTTCTGGAACTCGATCAAGATCACCGTGCCGGCCGTGGTCATCTCCACCGCCATCGGCGCGCTGAACGGCTACGTGCTGTCGTTCTGGCGCTTCCGCGGTTCGCAGCTGTTCTTCGGTCTGCTGCTGTTCGGCTGCTTCCTGCCGTTCCAGACCGTACTGCTGCCGGCCTCGTTCACCCTCGGCAAGATGGGCCTGGCGAGCACCACCACCGGCCTCGTCTTCGTCCACGTGGTCTACGGTCTGGCGTTTACCACGCTGTTTTTCCGTAACTACTACGTGAGCATTCCCGATGCGCTGATCAAGGCTGCACGGCTGGATGGCGCGGGTTTCTTCACGATCTTCCGGCAGATCATTCTGCCGATGTCGACCCCGATCATCATGGTTTGCCTGATCTGGCAGTTCACCCAGATCTGGAACGACTTCCTGTTCGGTGTGGTGTTCTCCAGCGGTGATTCGCAACCGATCACGGTGGCGCTGAACAACCTGGTCAACACCAGCACCGGGGCCAAGGAATACAACGTGGATATGGCAGCGGCGATGATCGCCGGCCTGCCGACCCTGCTGGTCTATGTGGTCGCAGGCAAGTATTTCGTGCGCGGGCTGACGGCCGGCGCAGTCAAGGGGTAATCATGGCAACGCTCGAACTTCGCAACGTCAACAAGACCTACGGTGCCGGCCTGCCGGACACCCTGAAGAACATCGAACTGTCGATCAAGGACGGTGAGTTCCTGATCCTGGTCGGCCCGTCGGGCTGCGGCAAATCGACCCTGATGAATTGCATCGCCGGCCTCGAGACCATCACCGGTGGCGCGATCATGATCGGCGATCAGGATGTCAGCGGCATGAGCCCGAAGGATCGTGACATCGCCATGGTGTTCCAGTCCTACGCGCTGTACCCGACCATGAGCGTGCGCGAGAACATCGAGTTCGGTCTGAAGATCCGCAAGATGAGCCAGTCGGCGATCGACGAAGAAGTCGCGCGCGTGGCCAAGCTGCTGCAGATCGAACACTTGCTCAACCGCAAGCCGGGCCAGCTCTCCGGTGGTCAGCAACAGCGCGTGGCGATGGGCCGTGCGTTGGCGCGTCGGCCGAAGATCTATCTGTTCGACGAACCGCTGTCCAACCTCGACGCCAAGCTGCGCGTCGAGATGCGCACCGAAATGAAACTGATGCACCAGCGCCTGAAAACCACCACGGTCTACGTGACCCACGACCAGATCGAAGCGATGACCCTGGGTGACAAAGTGGCGGTGATGAAGGACGGGATCATTCAGCAGTTCGGCACGCCGAAAGAGATCTACAACGACCCGGCCAACCTGTTCGTCGCGAGCTTCATCGGTTCGCCGCCGATGAACTTCATTCCGCTGCGCCTGCAACGCAAGGACGGTCGTCTGCTGGCGCTGCTCGACAGCGGCCAGGCCCGTTGCGAGTTGCCGATGAGCATGCAGGATGCAGGGCTGGAAGATCGCGAAGTGATCCTCGGCCTGCGCCCGGAACAGATTGTTCTGGCGAACGGCGAGGGCAATGGTCTGCCGAGCATCAAGGCCGAAGTGCAGGTCACCGAGCCGACCGGTCCGGACACCCTGGTGTTCGTCAATCTGAATGAGACCAAGGTCTGCTGCCGCCTGGCGCCGGACGTGGCACCGCAGGTGGGCGAGACCCTGACCCTGCAATTCGATCCGTCGAAAGTGTTGTTGTTCGATGCCAGGACTGGCGAGCGTCTGGGCGTTGCGGGCCAGGCGCAGACCGAAGCGCGGTCGGCAAATGTCGCCCAGTTCAAGGGGCGCTGAGGAACAAATGTGGGAGCGAGCCTGCTCGCGATGACGGTGTATCAGTCGACAGTGATGTTGAATGTAAAACCGCTATCGCGAGCAGGCTCACTCCTACAAGGAGCAAGCGCTGCCCGGCCTGTCGAGCATCGCAATTTATGTAAACCGCGTTGGAAAAAAACAGTTAATAACAATAAAGACGAGGATGTAGGGATGAAAAAGAAACACGTCAATGCCCGGTTGATCTGCCAAGTGTCAGCTGCGGCGGCATTGGTGCTGGCCGGTAACGCCATGGCGGCGGATGCCTTCAGCTCCGACTCGAAATGGATGACCGGTGACTGGGGTGGCGAGCGGACCAAGCTGATCGAGCAAGGTATCGACATCAAGGCTGACTACGTTGGGGAAATGGGCGCCAACCTGCATGGCGGCTACAACGACGACAAGACCGGTCGCTACAGCGATCAGTTCGGTCTGGGCGTGGCGCTGGACCTGCAAAAACTCTGGGGCTGGGACAACACTCAGGCCAAGATCCAGCTGACTAACCGTAACGGGCAAAACATCTCCAACGACCGCGTTGGCGATCCGCGTGCCGGCACTCTGTCGTCTTCGCAGGAAGTCTACGGTCGTGGCCACATGGTGCGTCTGACCCAGTTGTGGATTCAGCACCAGTTCTTCGACAACAAGCTGGACGTCAAGGCCGGTTACTTCGGTGAAGGCGAAGACTTCAACACCTTCCCGTGCGACTTCCAGAACCTGGCGTTCTGCGGCTCGCAAGTGGGTAACTGGGCGACCAACATCTGGTACAACTGGCCGGTCAGCCAGGCCGCGATCCGTGTGAAGTACAACATCAACGACGAGCTCTACGCGCAGATCGGTGCGTACAACCAGAACCCGTCGCAACTGGAACACGGCAACGGCTTCAAGCTCAGCGGCAGTGGCACCAAAGGCACCGTTCTGCCAGTCGAACTGGTCTGGTCGCCGAAGGTCAACAGCCTGCCGGGCGAATACCGCGTCGGTTACTACAAGAGCACGGCTGACGCCAATGACGTCCGTGAAGACGTCAACGGCTTCGACGCTGCAACCACTGGCGACGCGTACAAGACCCACAGCAGCAAACACGGCTACTGGTTCGTCGCGCAGCAGCAACTCACCAGCCACAACGGTGATGCTTCGCGCGGTCTGAACATTGCGGCCAACGCCACGTTCCACGACAAGGACACCAACTTCATCGACAACTACCAGTCGGTGATGTTTGTCTACAAAGGCCCGTTCGACGCCCGTCCAAAGGATGACGTCGGTATCGGTGCGGCGCGTATTCATGTCAACGATGACGTGAAGAAAAACGCCGAGTTCCTGAATGCGTCCAACGGTGTTTCGGACTACGACAATCCGGTGTTCTCGCCGATTCGTGAAACCGAATACAACTACGAGATCAACTACGGCTTCCACGTCACTAATTGGCTGACGGTGCGTCCTAACCTGCAGTACATCACTCACCCGGGTGGTGTGGATGAAGTGGACAACGCATTGGTCGCTGGCCTGAAAATTCAGTCTACGTTCTGACGTTGTTGCGATAAGCTCCTCTCTATGTGCGCATATTTGCGGACAGCCAAGGCTGTCCGCTTTTTTTTGAGGGTGGCGCAACCCATGACAGTCGAATTCGGAACCGTGGCCAATGCATGAGCATCCGCTGCAACGCTTCTTCAAATCCCTGCGCGAGCGACCGGTGTTTGCCTGGGAGCGCTATCAGATGCGCGATGTGCTGGTGATCGATCATCCGCTGTGTCAGGCGGTGTTCAGTCGGCAGGGTGCGCAGTTGCTGCACTTTCAGCCACGCGGGCAGAAACCGTGGCTGTGGTGTGCGGCAAAGTGGCCCCACGTTGGCGCCATTCGCGGCGGCGTGCCGGTGTGCTGGCCGTGGTATGGCCGCCATCCGAGCGAAAATGCCTGGCCATCCCATGGCTGGGCACGACTGCTCGACTGGAAATTGCTCGACAGCAGCAGCGCCGAGGATGGCGTGCGACTGCACTGGCAATTGCAGTTGTGCGACTGGCAGGTTGACCTGCATGCGCACCTCGGTGAACGCATGGAATTACGCCTGAGCACCGAGCATCAGGACGACATGCCGTGCCAATTGAGCCAGGCTTTGCACGCTTACTGGCGTATTGGTGATGTCGGTGAGATAGCGCTGTCTGGGCTCGAAGGTGCGCAGGGTTATGACCAACTGAGCCGCCAGTCCTGTCAGCAGGAAGGCGAGTTGCGCGTCGATGGCGGCTGTCAGCGGGTGTTCCAGCACGACGGCGAATTACAGCTCAAGGATCACGCCTGGCAGCGCGAGTTGTGCATCGATACCGGTGATAGCGGCGATACCGTGGTCTGGCATCCTGGCTCGCGCCCCCTGTTGGGCGTGAGCTGGGATGAAGTGACGGAGTTCGTTTGTGTCGAAGCGGCGGCGGGCGGTACCGACAGCCTGCATCTGGCGCCGGGGGAGAAGGCGCATTTGAGTTTGCAGGCGTGGGCTGCTGCCTAGATTTGCGGTGAGTCGACTGTCGCCTTCGCGAGCAAGCCCGCTCCCACAGTAGATGGCATTCCAATTGAAGGAACCCGATCACCTGTGGGAGCGGGCTTGCTCGCGAAGAGGCCGGATCATTCAATAAAGAACCATCTGGCCTCAGTTGAACTCATCACCCACCGGATACCGGCTGGCATTCAAGCTCTCTTTGATCTTGCGCAGATGCGGCTGGAAGTCCACCCCGCGACGCAGCGTCATGCCGGTCGCCAGCACATCCAGCACCGTCAACTGAATGATCCGCGAGGTCATCGGCATATAGATGTCGGTGTCTTCCGGCAGCGGAATGTTCAGGCTCAGGGTACTGGCTTTGGCCAGCGGTGAATTCTCGGCGGTCAGGCCCAGCACCGAAGCGCCGTTCTCCCGGGCGATGCGCGCCACTTCCACCAGTTCGCGGGTGCGGCCGGTGTAGGAAATGATCACGAACAGCTCACCGGTATGCGCCACCGAAGCAATCATTCGCTGCATCAGCACATCGGCATGGGCGGTGACGGCGAGGTTGAAACGGAAGAATTTGTGCTGCGCATCCAAAGCCACAGGCGCTGACGCACCGAGGCCGAAGAAGTGAATCTGCCGCGCCTGAATCAACAGGTCGACGGCGCGGCTGATCAGGTTCGGATCGAGCGCCTGACAAGCACTGTCCAGCGAAGCGATGGCGCTGCCGAAAATCTTCTGCGTGTACGCCTCGGGATTGTCATCGGCCTCCACTGCACGGCTGACATACGCTGCGCCACTGGCCAGGCTTTGCGCCAGTTGCAGCTTGAGTTCAGGGTAGCCGCTGACACCGAACGAACGGCAGAAACGGTTGACCGTCGGCTCGCTCACCGATGCGGCCTGGGCGAGGGCGGCGATGCTGAAGCGGGTGGCCTGCTGCGGGTTGAGCAGGATCACCTCGGCGACTTTGCGTTCGGCCTTGTTCAGCTCTTCAAGGCGACTCTGGATCTGTTCCAGTAAATTTCGCACGCGGTCCATATGGAATTCCTAATTCACCTGCGCAAAGGTGCGCCGGGCTATGCAAATTGGGCCTTTGATATGGCCCGTAACGGTGGCCTATCCTACTGGTGGCTCCGACCGACCACCACTCGGAATCTGTATTTTGCGAAAATGTTGTGGTTATTACTACATTTTCCCTTGAGTGATGCCTTGAAAAAAGGTATTTGTAGCTTAACTTGATAAAAGAACAAACATCATGCCTTCGATTACGGTTGAACCGTGCACCTTTGCCTTGTTCGGCGCTCTGGGCGATCTGGCCCTGCGCAAGCTGTTTCCTGCCCTTTATCACCTCGATGGCGCCGACCTGTTGCACGAGGACACGCGCATCATCGCGCTGGCCCGTGAACCCGGTTCCGAGCAGCAGCACATGGCGTTCATCGCCGCCGAATTGCGCCGTTACGTCGGCAAAGAGCTGGACGAGGCCGTGGCCGAGCGCTTTCTGGCGCGCCTGAGCTACCTGCACGTCGACTTCCTCAAGGCTGAAGACTATGTGGCGCTGGCCGAAGCGGCCGGCAGCGCGCAACGCATGATTGCCTACTTCGCCACACCAGCAGCGGTGTACGGCGCGATCTGCGAGAACCTGGCAAAAGTCGGTCTGGCAGAAAACACCCGCGTGGTCCTGGAAAAGCCGATCGGCTCCGATCTGGAATCCTCGCGCAAAGTCAACGACGCCGTGGCGCAGTTCTTCCCGGAGAACCGCACCTATCGCATCGACCACTACCTGGGCAAAGAGACCGTCCAGAACCTGATCGCGCTGCGTTTCGCCAACAGCCTGTTCGAAACCCAGTGGAACCAGAATTACATCTCCCACGTGGAAATCACCGTGGCCGAGAAGGTCGGCATCGAAGGCCGGTGGGGCTACTTCGACAAGGCCGGCCAGCTGCGCGACATGATCCAGAATCACCTGTTGCAGCTGCTGTGCCTGATTGCGATGGACCCGCCAGCCGACCTGTCCGCCGACAGCATCCGTGACGAAAAGGTGAAAGTGCTCAAGGCCCTGGCGCCGATCAGCCCGGAAGGCCTGACCACCCAAGTGGTGCGCGGTCAGTACATCGCCGGGCACAGCGAAGGCAAGTCCGTGCCGGGCTACCTCGAAGAGCCGAATTCCAACACCCAGAGCGACACCGAAACCTTCGTCGCCCTGCGTGCCGACATCCGCAACTGGCGCTGGGCCGGCGTGCCGTTCTACCTGCGTACCGGCAAGCGCATGCCGCAAAAGCTGTCGCAGATCGTTATCCACTTCAAGGAACCGTCGCACTACATTTTCGCGCCGGAACAGCGCCTGCAGATCAGCAACAAGCTGATCATCCGTCTGCAACCGGACGAAGGCATTTCCTTGCGTGTGATGACCAAGGAGCAGGGCCTGGACAAAGGCATGCAACTGCGCAGCGGCCCGCTGCAACTGAATTTCTCCGACACCTGGCGCAGCGCACGGATCCCCGATGCCTACGAGCGGTTGTTGCTGGAAGTGATGAACGGCAATCAGAACCTGTTTGTCCGTAAAGATGAAATCGAAGCGGCGTGGAAGTGGTGTGACCAGTTGATCGCCGGCTGGAAAAAATCCGGTGACGCGCCCAAGCCGTATGCGGCCGGGTCGTGGGGGCCGATGAGCTCGATTGCACTGATCACGCGGGACGGGAGGTCGTGGTATGGCGATATCTGATGTGAAACTGCCCGCGGGCGTGAATGCCCACGAATTCAAGAGCCCGGTGCTGTTGGCCGAAGGTCTGGCGCTGAACGTCGCCAAGCAGTTGAGCGATGCCATCGCTGCACGCGGCAACGCGGTGCTGGTGGTCTCAGGCGGTCGCAGCCCGGTGGCGTTTTTTCAGCACCTGGCCAAGCAGGAGCTGGACTGGTCGAAGGTCGTCGTGACCCTCGCCGACGAACGCTGGGTACCGGTTGAACACGCCGACAGCAACGCCGGCCTGCTCAAGCAGTATCTGCTCAAAGGGCCGGCCGCCAAGGCGCAGTTCCTCAGCCTCTACAGCGCGGCGGCCAACGTCGAGCAGGCTGCGGAACAGGCCGACCGTCTGCTCGCGGAATTGCCGCCGATCGACGTGCTGGTGCTGGGCATGGGCGATGACGGTCACACCGCGTCGCTGTTCCCCGACAGCCCGAACCTGACTGAAGCCTTGCAGGCTGACGGCAGCCGTCGCTGCTGGCCAATGCTGGCGCCGAGTGTGCCGCGTCAACGCCTGACCATGAGCCGTGCGCTGCTGGCTTCGGCGAAGCACAAGATTCTGTCGATTTCCGGTCAGTCGAAACTGACCACTCTGAATGCCGCACTGGCATCCGACGACGTCGCGGCCATGCCGGTGCGCGCGTTTCTGCAACCTACGTTAGAGATTTACTGGTGCCCATGAGCCAAGGATCAGCCGCTATGAAAAATCCATCCCCGACCGTTTCCATGGCGGACAAAGTTGCCCTGATCGACAGCCTCTGCGCCAAGGCGCGGATCCTGCCAGTGATCACCATCGCCCGTGAACAGGACGTGCTGCCACTGGCTGACGCTCTGGCCGCCGGTGGCCTGACCGCGCTGGAAGTGACCCTGCGTTCGCAGTTCGGTCTCAAGGCGATCCAGATCCTGCGTGAGCAGCGTCCGGAGCTGGTCACCGGTGCCGGCACCGTGCTTGATCGCAACATGCTTGCAGCAGCGGAAGCGGCGGGTTCGCAATTCATCGTCACCCCGGGCATCACCCGTGACCTGCTCGAAGCCAGCGTCGACAGCCCGATTCCGCTGTTGCCCGGCATCAGCAACGCTTCCGGCATCATGGAAGGCTATGGCCTGGGCTATCGCCGCTTCAAGCTGTTCCCGGCGGAAGTCAGTGGTGGCGTGGCCGCGATCAAGGCACTCGGCGGCCCGTTCGGCGAAGTGAAATTCTGCCCGACCGGTGGCGTTGGCCCGGCCAACATCAAGAGCTACATGGCGCTGAAAAACGTCATGTGCGTGGGCGGCAGCTGGATGCTTGATCCCGAGTGGATCAAGAACGGCGACTGGGCGCGCATTCAGGAATGCACCGCCGAGGCCCTGGCGCTGCTGGACTAAACGTTTTACCTGACACTTCGTTGTGTGTTCTACGGCTTTACGGTGCGCTTGGTCGGTGCACCGTTTTTTTTGCCCGGCAAAAATACTCATGGAAACGGCGCGACACATAGTTACCGCACCGCGGGGCTCGTGCGCCGTTAATCTGCGTTCATCTTATGGAAAAGAGAACGCGTCATGGAACGAGACACTTCAACCGCACCGTCACCATCGATCTATCAGTTGGCCCCCGAGCAGATCGCCGGGCCGTACTTTCGCAATCCCAAATTGCTGCGGCGCAACATCAGCGAAGGCGCTGAAGGCCTGCCCTTGCTGCTGCGCCTGAGCATTGTCGATGCGATGACCGGTCAACCGGTGAGCGGAGCATTGGTGGACATCTGGCACTGCAATGCACGAGGCGCCTATTCAGGGTGGAGCCGGATCAATCCGGATCTGGAGGTCGACTCCGATGCCATCGGCTCAGTGCCGCGCACCGACGATGACACCTATCTGCGTGGCAGCCAGTTCTGCGATCAGCAGGGGCGGGTGCGCTTCACCACCATCTATCCCGGGTTCTATGCCGGTCGGGCGCTGCACATTCATGTGGCGGTGCGCATGGTCAGCGGCAGTGAATATCTGGAGGAGCGCAACGTGGCCTGGGTCGGTCAGCTCTATTTCCCCGAAGTGGTGTCACGCGCGGTGCTCAATGCCCGTGACTATCGCGGGCGAGCCTCGACACCCTTGAACAATGCCGATGACAGCTACTACAGCAACATGCGCGGCGAAGATTCGACCCTGACCGTGTGGCCGATCGGCCGCGACTCTCACGAGGACGGTTTCTTCGGCCACCTGACCATCGGCATCGACACCTTTGCCGCCTCGTCGCAGATCAAACCCGAGGACTTCGACAAGTACACCGTGTGAACCGATCAACGCAGCTCGTTGAGTGCACGGGTCAGCGACTGCATGTCAGCCGCCGTGGTGGTCAGCCCCGGCGTGATGCGGATGCTCGGCCCGCTCGCTGCGCCGTTGCGCACCACGGTGAACAGGTTGTACTCGTCGAGCAGGCGCTCGACCATTGCCTGTTGATCGGCGTGGCGAGTGAAACGCATCGAGGTGATCCCGCAATACAGGCGCGGATCGTCCGGGGTCATCACCTCGATCCCCGGCAGGTGCCGCACCGCGCTGACCCACAGATTGCGCAGGTAATTGAGCCGGGCGCTTTTGGCCGCAGCGCCGCCGAGCGAGCGGTGCTCCTCGAGCGCCAGCGGCAGCGACATCAGCGCCGGAATGTTCGGCGTGCTGTACGGCGTGCGCGCGCGGATGTCGCTGGCCGGAAAGTGCATTTCGCCCATGTCCGGATCGATGTCGGCCAGGCGCTGCGGGGCGATGTACAGAAAGCCCAGGGTCAATGGCGCGCCAATCCACTTGTGCAGGTTAAAACCGGCGAAGGCGATGCCCATCGCTTCCAGATTGAACTCGATCTGGCCAAGGGCGTGAGCGCCGTCGAGGATGATGTCCACGCCATGCTGTTTCGCCAGTTCGGCGATGGCCTGCACCGGCATCACCAGACCGGTGCGGTGGGTGACATGGGTCAGGGCCATCAGTTTGAGTTTCGGATAGCGGATGAAGGCTTCGCGGTAACTGTCCAGCAGGCTGTCGAAACTGGCCGGGTGAGTGTGGTTGATCTCGATCACGTCGACGCCGCGACGGCGTGACAGCCAGCGCATGGCACCTTTGACCGTGTCGTATTCCAGGTCGCTGATCAGCACCTGATCGCCCGGAAGCAGGCGATTGTAATTGCGGATCAGCGATTGCAGCGCATCACTGGCGTTGCGGGTGAAGGCCACGCTCTGCGCGCGCACACCGATGGTCTCGGCCAGTTGCGCACGGATCTCCAGGCTGTCGTGCTGTTCGAAACGCTGGCGCACGTACACCGAGTTGTTGGTGTTGATCAGCTCGATATTGCGCTGATAGTCCTCGATCACTGTGCGCGACATGCGCCCGAAGTAACCGTTCTCCAGGTTCAGCGGGCCGGTTTGCGCTTCGTAACGATCGGCGAAGGTTTGCCAGAATGCTTCGTCACGGGCGCGGCGGGTGTTGTCAGGCATGGTCGAGGCTCTAGGGAGGAGGGCGCTTCAGTGGCGCGGGGCAGGTTTGCCGTGTTTGGCGCGTAGTGGTTCGAGCAGATCCGACAGGCCGTTATGGTCGATTTCCTGCATCAGCGCCAGCAGTCCGCCGAGTTCGCCGTGAGGAAAACCCTCGCGGGCGAACCAGTTGAGGTAAGGCCCCGGCAGGTCTGCAATGATCCGGCCCTTGTACTTGCCGAAGGGCATTTCACGGGTGATCAGCAGTTCAAGTTTTTCAGGATTCATCAGTGGCAATCATCTGGATTCAATAGGTCAGGAAAATACAGGCATTCTGCATGCAGGCCAAATGACAGATCATGCAAATAACCGTGATACGGATAGTTCAAATATCTTTAACTTATTGAAAAATAACGATTTATTTTTGAATGAAAAGCTGGCACGCACACTGCAATAACCCTTGCATCTTCAACCAACCGCAAGGAATTGAAAAATGACTGACATGAATAAAGAAGCCATCTCTGTACTCAACGACCTGATCGAAACCTGCAAGGACGGCCAGGAAGGGTTCAAGACTTGCGCTGAAGACATCAAGCATCCAGAACTCAAGACTCTGTTCGTGACCCGTTCTGCCGATTGCGCGACTGCCGCCGCTGAACTGCAGGCTGAAGTGCGTAAACTGGGCGGTGATCCGGAAACCTCTACCAGCGTCAGCGGTGACCTGCACCGTCGCTGGGTCGACGTCAAAGCCATGTTCACTGGCAAGGACGAAGAGGCTGTGCTGAACGAAGCCGAGCGCGGTGAAGACCATGCCCTGAAGGCTTATCGTGAAGCCATCGAGAAAATCAACAAGCACGGCCTGGTCGGTATTCGTGACCTGGTTGAGCGTCAGTACCACGGCGTACAACGCAATCACGACCAGGTGAAAGCCCTGCGTAACCAGGCTCGCGCTCGTTCGTAAGCCACGCTAAAAAACTGTGGGAGCGGGCTTGCTCGCGAAGCGGTGTGTCATGCAACGATGCTGTTGCTGACACGACCCCTTCGCGAGCAAGCCCGCTCCCACTTTTGTTTTGTGTACCTGATGATCAGCCGATGCTGATTGCTGGCAACGTCGGCAAGGTCACGGTCTGCTGCTTGCGCGGTGCCAGAATCTCGGCCTCGCCATCCACCACCAGCTCATCACGCTGGTTGAACACGCGAGTGGCGATGCGCACGCGAAACTTCGGCAGCTTCTCGAGGATTTCCAGGCGCACGGTCAGGGTGTCGCCAATCTTCACCGGCTTCTGAAAGCTCATCTGCTGACCGATGTAGATGGTGCCCGGCCCAGGCAGCTCGCACGCCACGGCCGCGCTGATCAGTGCACCGCTGAACATGCCGTGGGCGATGCGTTCCTTGAACATGCTGGCGGCGGCGAACTCGGCATCCAGGTGCACCGGGTTGTGGTCGCCCGACATCGCGGCGAACAGCTGAATGTCGCGCTCTTCGACAGTCTTGCTGTAGCTGGCGGTCTGGCCGACTTCGAGGGCTTCGTAAGGGATGTTGGTAACCTGGGTCATCGGTCTTGATTCCTGTGACGGATTAAAGTGAATCCACAAAAAATTATTCGCTGCGATGGGGGCGGCGATGGCTCAGCGCCTGGTCGATCCAGGTCAGCACATCGGCAATCACTTCGTCGCGATTGGTTTCGTTGAACAATTCGTGCCGCGCCTGCGGGTAGATCTTCAGTTGCAGGTTCTGGCTGCCGGCCGAGCGCAACGCTTCGGCCAGATCTGTCAGACGCTTGCCTTCGCTCACCGGATCACATTCACCGCCGATCACCAGCAGCGGCAGGCCCGGGTCGATCTGGGCGAGATTGGACGCTTTGCTGATCTGCTGCAAGCCGCCGAGCAAGTCGATCCACAATTGATTGGTGCAGCGGAAGCCGCACAACGGGTCGTTGGCATACAGATCGACCTCGACCGGGTCGCGGCTCAGCCAGTCGAACGGCGTGCGCGACGGTTTGAATTTTTTGTTGAACGAGCCGAACGACAACCACTCGATCAGCGCACTGCGGCCCTTGCCACCCTGACGCAGTTTTTCGAAACGGGCGATTTGTCGCGCCGCGCCGTAAAGCGCCACCGGCTGGAAGTTCGAACCGCTGAGAATCGCCCCATGCAGGCTGGCGCTGTGATGCAGCAGGTAACCCTGAGCGAGGTAGCTGCCCATGCTGTGCCCGAGCAGGATGATTGGCACGTCGGGATGCTGCTGGCCGATGTGCTGGTTGAGGCTGGCCAGATCGCCGATCACCTTGCACCAGCCGTCGTCATCGGCGAAATGCCCGAGCGTCCCGTGTTCGGCGGTCTTACCATGGCCGCGCAGATCCGGGGCGTACACACCGTAGCCTTGTTCACAGAACGCATTCGCCAGCCGCTCGTAGCGCGCGCTGTGTTCGGCCATGCCGTGGGCCAGCAGGATCAGCGCTTTCAAGGGCGCGGCGGGCAGCCACTGGTTGACGAACAGGCGGCTGCGGTCACTCGCGTCCAGCCAAAAGCCTCGGTGGATCATGGCAATTCCTTTTTATCGAGCGGTATCGGCCCGCAGTCGTTGCATTGTATAGCGCGTCCGATCAGCTCACGCCACGGCAGGAAGATTCATACGATCAATGTCGCCATCGCCCATATTTGCCTCAATGGCCATAACTGCTAGTGTCCGTGAAGCTCCGCTTTTTGCTTTGTGCCCTCAGGGATCAGCGCGAAACCACAGAAAAGCGGCTCCCGGATCGATTCAGGTAAAGAGGACAAGAACAATG
Source organism: Pseudomonas sp. IT-93MI4 (assembly GCF_949767635.1). Taxonomy (NCBI): domain Bacteria; kingdom Pseudomonadati; phylum Pseudomonadota; class Gammaproteobacteria; order Pseudomonadales; family Pseudomonadaceae; genus Pseudomonas; species Pseudomonas sp. IT-93MI4. Next base: position 134,807 of record NZ_CATKPP010000002.1, on the reverse strand, counting down.
CAACCTGATTTCTGGAATGACAAACGCCCCGCCGGCGTACCACTGGACATCGACATGGGCGAGTTCAAGTCGGTGATCGAGGTGTTTGAGCGTTCCTGCAAGAAATTCGCGGACCGTCCGGCCTTCAGCAATATGGGCGTGACCCTGACTTACGCTGAACTCGAGCGCTACAGCGCGGCGTTCGCCGGTTACCTGCAAGCCCACACCGATCTGGTGCCGGGGGATCGCATCGCGGTGCAGATGCCCAATGTGCTGCAATATCCGATTGCCGTGTTCGGCGCCTTGCGCGCCGGGCTGATCGTGGTCAACACCAACCCGCTGTACACCGCGCGCGAGATGCGCCACCAGTTCAAGGATTCCGGCGCCCGCGCGCTGGTGTACCTGAACATGTTCGGGCAGAAGGTTCAGGAAGTGCTGCCGGACACTGACATCCAATACCTGATCGAAGCGAAGATGGGCGACATGATGCCCACCGCCAAGGGCTGGCTGATCAACACCGTGGTCAGCAAAGTGAAGAAAATGGTCCCGGACTATTCGCTGCCGCAGGCGATCTCGCTCAAGAGTGCGCTGCGCCTGGGCCGTGGTCTGGGGATCAAGCCGTTGAAAGTCGGTCTCGACGACATCGCCGTGTTGCAATACACCGGCGGCACCACCGGCCTGGCCAAGGGCGCGATGCTGACCCACGGCAACCTCGTGGCGAACATGCAGCAGGTGCGCGCGTGTCTTGCGCAATTGGGGCCAGACGGTCAGCCGCTGCTGCGCGAAGGGCAGGAGGTGATGGTGGCGCCACTGCCGCTGTACCACATCTATGCCTTCACCGCGAATTGCATGTGCATGATGGTATCGGGCAACCACAACGTGCTGATCACCAATCCGCGCGACATCGCAGGCTTCATCAAAGAGCTGAAGAACTGGCGCTTCTCGGCGTTGCTCGGCCTGAATACGTTGTTCGTGGCGCTGATGGAGCACCCGGACTTCAAGACCCTGGATTTCTCCAGCCTCAAGCTGACCAACTCCGGCGGTACCGCGCTGGTCAAGGCCACCGCCGAGCGCTGGGAGCAGATCACCGGTTGCCGCATCACCGAGGGTTACGGCCTCACGGAAACGTCGCCGGTGGCCTGCACCAACCCGTATGGCGACAAGTCGCGTCTGGGCACGGTCGGTCTGCCGGTGCCGGATACGCTGCTGAAAGTCATCAATGACGAGGGTGTCGAGCAGCCGATGGGCGAGCGCGGCGAGTTGTGCATCAAGGGCCCACAGATCATGAAAGGCTACTGGCACAAACCCGAAGCCACCGCCGAAGTGCTGGATGCCGAGGGCTGGTTCAAGTCCGGTGATATCGCGGTGATCGACCCGGACGGCTTCGTACGCATCGTCGATCGCAAGAAGGACATGATCATCGTCTCCGGTTTCAACGTGTACCCCAATGAGATCGAAGACGTGGTGATGGCCCACCCGAAAGTCGCCAACTGCGCGGTGATCGGCGTGCCGGACGAGCGTTCGGGCGAAGCGGTGAAGCTGTTTGTGGTGGCGCGGGAAACCGGGGTCAGCCTCGAAGAGCTCAAGGCGTACTGCAAAGAGAATTTCACCGCTTACAAGGTGCCGAAACACATCGTGCTGCGTGAGTCGTTGCCGATGACGCCGGTCGGGAAGATTCTGCGGCGGGAGTTGCGCGATATCGCCTGATCGGTGAATGGCCGCGCGTTGCGCGGATCGCGGGCAAGCCACGCTCCCACAGGGATCTCCCAACCTTGTGGGAGCGGGCTTGCCCGCGATGCTTTTTGGGCGGTGAAGTCCCGGAAAACCGGGGCTTTCAGGCTGGTATAGGATTTTTGCTCTAAAATGACTGTTAGAAAGTCTTGAGTCATTAAAGTGACCATGGAGGCCGCTTTTGGCTCTAGTCGGCCCTCGGCAAAGCTGCTACTCTCGGCGCGCTTTGTGACTTCTCGGCCTGTAGAAAAGCCAGATTCACCAATACAAAACACACACCAATAATAATCGCATCAAATGCGGTGAAGAATTCGCGTTGCTGAGGAGTGGGCTTCCATGATCGAAGACTTTTGGAAGGATAAATACCCGGCTGGAATTGCTGCCGACATCAATCCAGACGAGTACCCGAATATTCAGGCAGTGTTGAAGCAATCCTGCCAACGCTTCGCCAACAAGCCGGCTTTCAGCAACCTGGGCAAGACAATCACCTACGGTGAACTGTACGAATTGTCCGGTGCGTTTGCCGCGTATCTGCAACAGCATACCGACTTGCAGCCCGGTGATCGAATCGCCGTGCAACTGCCCAACGTTCTGCAGTACCCGGTGGCCGTCTTCGGTGCGATCCGCGCCGGGCTGATCGTGGTCAACACCAACCCGCTGTACACCGCGCGGGAAATGGAACACCAATTCAACGACTCCGGCGCAAAAGCCCTGGTCTGCCTGGCCAACATGGCGCACCTGGCGGAAGCCGTGGTGCCGAAGACCGGGGTCAAACACGTTATCGTCACCGAAGTTGCCGACCTGCTGCCGCCGGTCAAGCGCCTGCTGATCAACAGCGTGATCAAGTACGTGAAGAAGATGGTCCCGGCGTATCACCTGCCCAAAGCCGTCAAGTTCAACGACGTGCTGAGCAAGGGCCAGGGTCAGCCGGTGGCCGAAGCCAATCCGCACAGCAGCGATGTCGCGGTGCTGCAATACACCGGCGGCACCACCGGCGTGGCCAAGGGTGCGATGCTGACCCATCGCAACCTCGTCGCCAATATGCTGCAGTGCAAGGCGCTGATGGGTTCCAACCTCAATGAAGGCTGCGAGATCCTGATCACCCCTCTGCCGCTGTACCACATCTATGCGTTCACCTTTCATTGCATGGCGATGATGCTGATCGGCAACCACAACATCCTGATCAGCAACCCGCGCGACCTGCCGGCGATGGTCAAGGAACTGTCGAAGTGGAAGTTCAGCGGCTTCGTTGGCCTGAACACGCTGTTCGTCGCGCTGTGCAACAACGAAGGTTTCCGCAAGCTGGATTTCTCCAATCTGAAAGTCACCCTGTCCGGCGGCATGGCCCTGCAACTGGCCGCCGCCGAGCGCTGGAAAGCGGTGACCGGTTGCTCGATCTGCGAAGGTTACGGCATGACCGAAACCAGCCCGGTGGCCACGGTCAACCCGATCCAGAACATTCAGATCGGCACCATCGGCATTCCGGTGCCGTCGACCCTGTGCAAAGTCATTGACGATGCCGGTGTCGAGCAGCCTATGGGCGAAATCGGCGAGCTGTGCGTCAAGGGCCCGCAAGTGATGAAGGGCTACTGGCAGCGTCAGGAAGCCACCGACGAGATCCTCGACAGCGAAGGCTGGCTGAAGACCGGTGACATCGCGCTGATCCAGCCCGATGGCTACATGCGCATCGTTGATCGCAAGAAAGACATGATTCTGGTCTCCGGTTTCAACGTTTACCCGAACGAACTGGAAGACGTGCTGGCGACCCTGCCGGGTGTGTTGCAGTGCGCGGCCATCGGCGTGCCGGACGAGAAGTCGGGCGAGGCGATCAAGATCTTCATCGTGGCCAAGCCGGGCGTGACCCTGACCAAGGAAACCGTGATGGAGCACATGCGCGCCAACGTCACCGGTTACAAGGTGCCGCGTTCGGTGGAGTTCCGCGATGCGCTGCCGACCACCAACGTCGGCAAGATCCTGCGTCGTGAGTTGCGTGATGAAGAGCTGAAGAAGATCAAGGCCAAGTCCGCCGCCTGAAGCAAAAAGCCCCGCAGATGCGGGGCTTTTTGTTGGAATAGGTGGTGGATCTGTAGTGACTGTGATGCCGCCTTCGCGAGCAAGCCCGCTCCCACATTCAACCGCGTTCCTCCAGTTGGAATACAGTCAAATGTGGGAGCGGGCTTGCTCGCGAAGCTTTTCGGTTACTGCCGGAACGGCGCGAAATTCACATTGGTTCCCGCCGGACGCATGTCCTGCAGATACGAATCCTTGTCCGCACTCAATTCCAGACTCAACGCTGCCTTGCGCTTGCCTTCGTTGCGAATCACCAGGCCTTCGAGCTTTTCGCGCAGGAACACGGTCGGCACTTTCAAGTGCAGCAGTTCGTCGGTGGCCGGGGTGTGCATCAGCAGGTGAATCCACTCGTACTGACCGACGGCGAGGCGCGTCACCGGCAGGTCGAACCACCAGATGTTGCGGTTGCGGTTCAATTCGGCGAAGTGGCAGTTGTTGGTGCCGAGCACAGCGCCGCCTAGTTCCTGGTTGCGACGGGCAATGGCCTGCTTTTTATCGAGTTTCATAACATTCCTGCGGGATCTGATCGTTGGCGCACGGCGCCCATAGGTGCGCATTCTCGGGGCTTGCGGGGCAAACATAAAGCCCAACCTGCATGGCACGACGAAATGAAGGGCAAAAATAAATGAAACTCGTGGCAAACCCGGCCAGTCAATCATTACGTACTGACTTTTCCCCTTCAATGCACCAAGGAGAAACACCATGAGTAGCACTGGCGATAAAGTAAAAGGCATGGCTAACGAAGCAGTCGGCAACGTCAAGCAAGGCGTCGGCAAAGCCACCGACAACACCAAGCTGCAAGCCGAAGGCAAACTGCAAGAGAAAAAAGGTGAAGCCCAGCAAGCTGTCGGCAAAGCCAAAGACGCCATCAAGAAAGGTGTCGACAAGGCGTAATTCCGCCTTGAACGAAACACACGAGCGGCCATCCAAGGATGGCCGTTTTTGTGTCAAAACCCGACAGCCATCCACGAAGGTCGCCAAGTAGGCTACCGTGATGTAGAAAACGGCCCCTGAGTCGCCACGACTTCAACCTGTAATGCGGCGAAAGGAGACGCGAATGATTTTTCCAGACATGAAAGGTCTGCCACTGCACCGGGTGATGGTGCGCACGGTCACTGAATTCGTCGACGACGAGATGTCGACCTACGCCTCGGCACTGGCCTACCAGATGCTGTTCTCGCTGTTCCCGTTCATTCTGTTCCTGATTGCCCTGATCGGTTTCCTGCACCTGCCGGACTTCTTCACCTGGTTGCGCCTGCAGTCGGAACTGGTGCTGCCACCGCAGGCGCTGGAACAGGTCAACCCGGTGATCGATCAATTGCAGCAGTCCAAGGGCGGCTTGCTTTCGGTCGGTATCGTCATCGCCCTGTACACCGCATCTGCCGGTGTGCGCTTGATGATGAGTGCGATGAACGCCGCTTACGACGTGGTCGAGGGCCGGCCGATCTGGAAGCGTTTTCCGCTGTCGGTGTTCTACACCGTCGGCATTGCCGGCATGTTGCTGGTGGCGGCCGCACTGATGGTGCTCGGGCCGCAAGTGATGGGCTGGATTGCCGCGCAGGTGGGGCTGGAAGACTTCATCGTCACCGTGTGGACGATTGCGCGCTGGCCGGTGATCGTGATCCTTATGATGGTCGCGGTGGCGCTGATCTATTACGTGATGCCCGACGTCAAACAGGAATTCCGTTTCATCACCCCCGGCTCGGTACTCGCCGTGGTGGTGTGGATCATCGCCTCACTGGGCTTTGCGTTCTACGTCAAAACCTTCGCCAACTACAACGCGATGTATGGCAGCATCGGGGCGATCATCGTGCTGTTGCTGTATTTCTACATTTCCTCGGCGGTGCTGCTGCTCGGCGCCGAGATGAATGCGGTGATCGAACACATGTCCAGCGAGGGCAAGGACGAGGGCGAGAAAGTCCCCGGCGAACTCGATGAACATCCCAAACAACATGTCTCGGGCCTGGGGCGCGACCACTCGCTCAAGCCGGACACTGACGAAGCCCGACCATGATTCGTGAAATCCTCAAAATGGGCGACGAACGCCTGCTGCGCATCGCCCCACCGGTGCCGCCGGAAATGTTCGACAGCCCCGAGCTGTGGCAACTGATCGATGACATGTTCCAGACCATGGAAAGTGTCGGTGGTGTCGGCCTGGCAGCGCCGCAGATCGGCGTCGACCTGCAACTGGTGATCTTCGGTTTCGAGCACAGCGAACGCTACCCGGACGCCGAAGCGGTTCCGCAGACGATCCTGATCAATCCGCTGATCACGCCGCTGAGTCCGCTGACCGAGGAGGGCTTTGAAGGCTGTCTGTCGGTGCCCGGCCTGCGCGGTGCGGTGGATCGTTATCAGCAGATTCGCTACGAAGGCTTTGATCCCAAGGGCGAGCCGATCGTACGCGTGGCGTCAGGCTTCCATGCGCGGGTAGTGCAGCACGAATGCGATCACCTGATCGGCCGCTTGTATCCGTCGCGGATTACCGATTTCAGCAAGTTCGGCTTTACCGAGGTGATGTTCCCGGATCTCGATCCCACAGCCGACGATTAAGCAAAATCAAAAGATCGCAGCCTGCGGCAGCTCCTACAGAGATCGGTGTAGGAGCTGCCGAAGGCTGCGATCTTTTGAGCTTTTGATCTTCAAACAAGCCCCATCGCAATCATCGGCTTGCTCCGCGCATACCGGCTCAACCGTTCGGCCAGCGCGTAGGGCAGGGCAGGGTCGAAACTGAAGCCACGCCGCTCATAAAAACCGCGCAAATCCGGATGACAGAACAGCCACACCGGCTCCTGCAGATCCTTCACTGCCGCCGCGATCAACTGCGCGGCGATCCCTTGCTCACGGCAACCCGGATCGACAAACAGCCCGGTCAGCCAATACCCGCCCGCCACTGGCCGCAGGCACAGCGCGGCGACGATGTCCTCGCGCCGCGCCACCCACAACTGCGCATCGCGCACCGCCTTCATCGACGATTGGTGGCGGCGGTAAAACTTGTTCATCAACGGCCACAAAGGCTCGTCGAGCAGGACGTATCGGGTATCGGGCATGGGATCGGACTGGCGGCGGGCAAAGCGCCGATTATAAAAGAACGCGCGCCGCGCGATAGGTGTATACCTGAGCCTACATCCCTGTGAGTGGAGTACGCATCATGTCCAAAGGTATGGATTCAAAGAAAGCCGCGAAGAAGAAACCGGTGAAGACGGCGATTGAAAAGCGTGCAGAGAAGAAAGCCAAGAAGGTCGATATTTTCGGTCATTGATCACGTCCTTCGGGAGCCCGTCCCCCGGGCTCCCGTTTCAGCGCAAAAATAATCTGCAAGATTGCTCGGCTTCGTTGCACAGAAGGGGAAGATTCCCGTTCCGAGCCACGCCATGCCGAATTACTTCGACGCCGACCATCGCCAGCAGATCGAAACCCTGCGCCAGCGCTTCACTGCCCGCACCGAGTGGCCGACGTGGCTGCTGCTGATCGGCGTGTATGGCGGCTGGTTCGCAATCATCCTCAACAGCCACTGGCTCGGTCGCGGCTTGAGCACATTGCTGCTGATTCCGCTGCTGGTGCTGTGGTTGTCAGTGCAGCATGAATTGCTGCATGGGCACCCGACCCGCTCGGTGCTTTTCAATAAAATCCTCGGTTACGCACCTTTTGCGGTGTGGTACCCATATACCTTGTATCGCGACAGCCACCTGCTGCATCACCGCGATGAACACCTGACTGTGCCCGGTATCGATCCGGAAAGCCGTTATCTGACGGCCGTGCGTTGGCAGGGCAGTTCCTTGTTCGAACGCAGCCTGCACTGGCTGAATAAAACCGTAATCGGCCGCTTCATCATTGGTGCGCCGCTGGGATTGATCGCGCTCGCTGCCGAAGAACTGCAACGCCTGAAAAACCGCGAGCGTCAGGCCTGGTTGATGTGGCTGACCCACGGTGCGTTCAGCGTGTTGATGCTGTGGTTTATCGCGCGCTTCAGCGTGTTGCCGGTCTGGCATTACCTGCTGCTGATCAGTGTGCCGGCACTGTCGATCGCGATGATCCGCTCCTACTATGAACACCGCCCGCACGTTCAGCCGGAGCAGCGCACCGTGCTTAACGAAGCCGGCTGGCCGTGGCGCTGGCTGTTTCTGAATCTGAATTTCCATCTGGTGCATCACGACCTGCCGGGGCTGGCGTGGTACGACTTGCCGGCGGCCTACCGGATGCGCCGCGAACAATGGGTAGCGCGCAGTGGCGGGTTTCTGGTGCAGGGTTATGGGCAGTTGTGGCGGCAGCACGGTTTGAAGCCGATCGACAGTCCGCAACATCCTTACCACTAACCTGAAAAACACCACAAAACCCTTGTAGGAGTGAGCCTGCTCGCGATAGCGGTGTGTCAATCAACGAAAAAGGTTACTGACACACCGCTATCGCGAGCAGGCGAAGGCCTACAGTGGAAATCTGTTGTCCGGGAATAATGTGTATGACCCAACACCACCTCGAACTGCTGATGTACACCGCCCCCGAGCCCATTCGCGCGGCCAACGAACGCTGGATCGCCCGCATTCTTGAACACCTCGGCCATTCCCGCCTCAACGCCGCAAGCCTGTCGCTCCCCGAGCTTTGGTTGTCGCCGGATCTGCTGCTGACCCAGACCTGCGGCTATCCCTTGATGACCTTGCTGCGCGATCAGGTACGCATCGTCGGTCGCCCGCGCTACGAATTGCCCGACGCCACTGCCGGCAATCATTGCAGCCTGATTCTCAGCCGTGCTGACGATACGCGCAAAACCCTGGCGGATTTTCGCGGCAGCCGTGGGGTGATCAACAGTGACGACTCCAACAGCGGCATGAACCTGTTGCGCCAGCGTCTGGCGCCCTTACACCGCGACGGGCAGTTTTTCGCCACGGTCGGCATCAGTGGGGCGCACCGCGAAAGTCTGCGTTGGTTGCGTGAAGCGCGCGCCGATCTGGCGGCGATCGACAGCGTGACCTATGCCTGCCTTGCGCAATACGCACCTGAGGAGGTCAACGGATTGCGGGTTGTGGCGCGTAGTGCGTTCAGCCCGACGTTGCCGTTTATCACCGCCGCGACTGCCACGAATGAGCAGATCGAACAGTTGCGCCGGGTAATGAATCAGGCGTTGCGTGAATTGCCTGATGTGGCGCAGATCCTCGGCTTGCCTGAAGTGTTGCCCGCCAGCGAAAGCGATTATCAGATCTTGCTCGACTATCAACGTGAGGCTGAAGAGTTGGGCTACGGCCGCTTGCACTGAACAGCCTTATATCTCCAAAAAGAATATAAGAATGAAATATAAATATTATTAATGCATAAGGCTCCTTGCTACGATCGCGCCACCGGATCACCGGACATTCAGCGACCCTTACCCAGGAGCCCTCATGTCCGGCGCCGACACCGCTCACCGCAATCATCTCGACGTTCTGTTCCGCGCCCACTACCGCTGGCTGTGCACTTACCTGAGCCGACATCTGCACGACTCCGCAGGCGCGGAAGGCATCGCCGCCGAAACCTTCGCGCAATTGCTTCAGGCGCCCAGCATCACGGCGATCCGTGAACCGCGCGCCATGCTCACCACGATTGCTCAGCGCTTGCTTTATCAGCGCTGGCGCCGGGCGGATCTGGAGCGCCGGCATGCGCAGCAGATGGACGTCGATGCTGCCACTTCGCCTGAAGACCTCGCGCAACTGAGCCAGACCCTCAAACGCCTCGACCACAGCCTGCAACGCCTGCCCGGCAAGGTCCGTTCGACCTTTCTGCTGGCGCGGATCGATGGCCTGACCTACCCGCAAATCGCCGCCGAACTGGGCATCTCCCAGCGTTCGGTCAGCGTTTACATGAGCCGCTCCCAAGCCCTGTGCGATCGCCACAGCGCCAACCAAATCCTGACAGACAAGAGGTCCGCATGAGATCAATCAAAACCCTGCTCGGCCGTTCGTTACTGGCGCTGAGCCTGAGCGTCGGCGCTGTTTCGGCGGCGGAAAAAACCGCACCGATCCACTTCGGTGACATCACTTGGGAAAGCGGCAGTTTCATCACCGAAGTGCTGCGCCTGATCGTCGAAAAAGGTTACGGCTACCCGACCGACACGCTGCCGGGCAGCACCGTCAGCCTGGAAGCGGCGCTGGCGAAGAACGATATTCAGGTGATCGGCGAGGAGTGGGCCGGGCGCAGTCCGGCGTGGGTCAAGGCTGCCAATGAAGGCAAGGTGTTCGGCCTTGGCGACACGGTCAAGGGCGCGACCGAGGGCTGGTGGGTGCCGGAATACGTGATCAAGGGTGACCCCGAGCGCGGGATCAAACCATTGGCACCGGAGCTGAAATCGGTGGCCGACCTGCCGCGCTACAAGGACGTGTTCCGCGACCCGGAAGACCCGCGCCGTGGACGCTTCCTCAACAGCCCGACCGGCTGGACTTCGGAGATCGTCAACAGCCAGAAACTCAAGGCCTATGCGCTGACCGACAGCTATGTCAACTTCCGCACCGGCTCCGGCGCGGCCCTGGATGCCGAGGTGGCGTCGTCGATCAAACGCGGCAAACCGGTGCTGTTCTATTACTGGTCGCCGACGCCGCTGCTCGGGCGCTTCAAACTGGTGAAGCTCGAAGAGCCACCGTTCGATGCTGAAGCCTGGAAAACCCTGGCCGATGCCAACAACCCGAATCCCAAGGGCACCCGCTCGATGCCGGCCAGCCTGGCGATTGGCGTGTCGGCGCCGTTCAAGGCGCAATACCCGGAGCTGGTGTCGTTCTTCGAGAAAGTCGATTTGCCGATTGATCTGCTGAACCAGACGCTGGCCGGGATGAGCGAAAAACGCCAGCCACCGCGGCAGGTTGCCGAAGCATTTTTACGCGATCAGCCGCAGGTGTGGAGGGCGTGGGTGCCGGGGGAGGTGGCGAGCAAGGTGACGGCGGGGCTTTGAGTTTCTGCCGGTTGATCGGTGTTGTTTGAACTGATGCCTTCGCGAGCAGGCTCGCTCCCACACTGGATTTTTGACGTGCACAAAACCCCTGTGGGAGCGAGCCTGCTCGCGAATGATCTAAAGACTTACGCCGCTTCCGCAGCCAACGCCGCCATCACGGTCGGCCGCCGCTCAATCCGCGCCTGAAACCGCGCCAGTGCCGGCCACTGCGCCAGTTCGATCCCGAACAACCCGGCCCAGCGCAACACCACAAACAACAAGGCATCCGCGACGCTGAAGCCGCTCGGCAGCAGATACTCCTGCTGCTCCAGCACTGCGACCAACACCGCAAAACGCTTGAACAACTTCTCCTTGATCACCTCGGCCGGCAACCGCTCATCGAACAGCGCACCAAGCCCGCCGTGGACTTCGCTCGAAATGAAATTCAGCCACTCCTGCAAACGCAGCCGTTCAAAACTGCCGGGTGCCGGCGCCAATCCTGGCTGTGGTTGCAGATCCGCCAGATATTGCAGGATCACCGGGCCTTCGGTCAGTACCGTGCCGTCGTCCAGTTGCAGGGCCGCGACGTACCCCTTGGGATTGATCGCGAGAAAGTCTTCACCGCTGGCGGTGCGCTTGCTGCGGTTGTCGACGCGAATCAGCACGAAGGGCAGCTTGAGTTCGCGCAAGACAATGTGCGGCGCCAGTGAACAGGCTTGCGGGGCGTAATACAGCTTCATCGGCAGCTCTCTGGTGAGGAATTGGCGCCAGTGTCATAGTGCGCCGCACCCTCGGTAAAATTAATCTTTCAGAAACCTGCCATAAGGACAGCTACTGGCATGATGAACCTGATGCATTGGCGGCTGGTGGTCGCCGTGGCCGATCACGGCAACATCACCCGCGCTGCCGAGCGGGTCGGCATGACCCAGTCCGGCGCGAGCCAGGCCCTGGCGCTGATGGAAGAAACCCTCGGCGTGCAACTGTTCAGCCGCGAAAGCCGACAGACCTTGCCCACCGCCATCGGTCTGCCGGTGATCGAGCAGGCGCGGCTGATGCTCGGTGCGTTGGAGACCATTCGCCAGACCGTCGACAGCGTGCGCCCGATGCTGCGCGGGACGATTCGTCTGGCGAGTTTTCCCATGGTGCTGGCGAGTTTTCTGCCGCCGCTGTTGCGCCAGTTCAATCGGCTGTATCCGGGGATCGAAGTGGTGGCGCTGGAGGTCAGCGACGACGAGGTGGAAACCTTGCTGGCGGCCGGTCTGGTGGATGTTGGCGTGGTGCTCAACCCGGCGCCCGAGCGCAATGCCGGGCCGTTGGGCCGTGATGAATGGGTAGCGGTGGTGCCGGCAGGGCACCCTTTGGCGCTGCGGGGGATCGAGCAGGGCGTCAGCCTGCAAGAACTGACGGCGCTGCCCTTTGTGCTGGCCACCGGCGGTTGCTCGACCAACGCCCGCAGCCTCGCCGCTGAAGCCGGGTTGCAGTTGCAGGACGTGCGGGTCGAGGTGCGCGAATGGAGCAGCGCCTTCACGTTGGTGCGGGAAAATCTCGGCGTGACCCTGGTGCCGGAAATGACCTTGCCGGCCGAGCGTCAGGGCTTGCGCGTGATTGCCTTGCAGCCACGTATCGAACGGGTGTTTTCGCTGGTGCTGCCTGCGGGGCAGACGCCGTCAGCGACGGTGCAGGCGTTGCTGGATCTGGTGGCGGAGACGGCAGTCGCGACAGCTCGCTGAACCGTTTCTTGTGCAAAAAGTGCCAGATACTGGCCGACTAGTGGCCTTGCGCACGGCATGGCGATGGCTATGCTAGCTGTAACTAACTATGTCGACCGTCATCTGTTAGCCGTGATTTCAACGCTGCCAGAGTGCGCAACCCAAGGCACCGGACACTGAACCAACAAGGAGCAAGTTGTACATGGAAGTTTTCTGCACGTTAGGGCTGGCCCGCTGCTGGGCTATCAAGAGAAGGATGTCTTGATTAGAGCGTCGCTGCATGGACCCTCGGATTAAACATCATTTATCACCTGACAACTTCCTCCCGTGGAGGAATGCGTGTGCCTGTTCTGTGGAACGTAGTGGTGGATGCTGAAAGACCTGACTTTCATCAAATCAAAAGACCGCGCGGAAGGTGATACAACCATGTTCAACCTACATCACAAGGCTGACCTGCAGGAAATCGAGCGTTTCAGCTGCGCCTTGACCGAAGCCAACGCCAAGCTCGAAGCGATCAGCCGCTCCATGGCGATGATCGAATTTACCCCCGAGGGCATTGTTCTGGATGCCAACGAAAACTTCTGCAAGACCATGGGGTACAGCGCCGAGGAAGTGCGTGGCAAGCATCACCGGGTGTTTTGCGAAGAAGCGTTTTACCGCAGCGAGGAGTACGCCAAGTTGTGGCGCGACCTGGCCCGGGGTGAGCCGATCAGCGGCACGTTCCTGCGTTTGAACAAGTCCGGCAAGGAGATCTGGCTCGAAGCCAGTTACATGCCGGTGTACGGCCCGGACAAACAAGTCAAAAGTGTGATCAAAGTGGCGTCGGACATCACCGCCCGGGTCAATAAAGAACACGAAGAAGAAAGCATGCTGGCGGCGATCAGCCGTTCGATGGCGGTGATCGAGTTCACCCCGGACGGCAACGTGATTACCGCCAACGACAACTTTCTGAAAACCATGCAGTACTCGCTCAACGAAATCGTTGGCCATCACCACAGCATGTTCTGTCACCGTTCCGAATCCGAATCGGCGCAGTACAAGGCGTTCTGGGCGTCGCTCAATCGCGGCGAATATCACTCGCACCGTTTCGAACGCAAGAACAAGTCCGGGCAGATGGTCTATCTCGAAGCCTCGTACAACCCGCTGTTCGACACCAAGGGTCGTTTGTACAAGGTGGTGAAGTTCGCCAGCGACATCACCAGCCAAATGACCACGTTGCAAAACGCCGCGGAATCGGCCCACAGCACCTCGGTTCAAAACGACGCCTGCGCGCAAAAAGGCTCACAGGTCGTGCAGCAGACGGTGCAGATCATTCAGGACATTTCCCGCGACCTCAACGAAGCGGCGCTGAGCATTGATGCGGTCAGCAAACAGTCGGACATCATCGGCACCATCGTCCAGACCATTCGCGGCATCGCCGACCAGACCAACCTGCTGGCGCTCAACGCGGCCATCGAAGCGGCGCGAGCCGGTGAACACGGACGCGGTTTTGCGGTGGTGGCGGACGAGGTGCGCAGTCTCGCGGCGCGCACCAGTCAGGCGACCCTGGAGATTGTCGAAGTGGTGCGCAAAAACCATGACCTGTCGCTTAGCGCGGTGTCGAGCATGCAGTCGAGTCTGAGTCGCACCGGGCTGGGTGTGGAGTTGGCGAATGAGGCGGGGGAGGTGATTCTGGAAATTCAGCAGGGATCGCGACATGTGGTGGATGCGATCGGGCAGTTCAATGCGACGTTGCAACTAAACTGACACCCATCAACAACTGTAGGAGTGAGCCTGCTCGCGATTGCGGTGCGTCAGTCACTGGATAAGTAACTGATGTATCGCTATCGCGAGCAGGCTCACTCCTACATTGGTTTCTAAGCAACTTTCAGATCAAAGCGCCGCGAGAAACTTGTCCGCCAGTTTGTCGCTGTCTTTGACGTCATTGACGTTGTCTTTTTCCGCTTGCGCCAGCTTCATCTTGTCCTGCAGACGCTCGGCGATCTCTTTGCCGATGGCCAGTTGTTTCTCCGGCGGCATGGCTTTGATGTCGTCTTCGGTGATGCCCATGCTCTGAAGGATACTGTCGCGCAGGCGCTGTTCCGGCGACTTGCTCATGTAGTCCTTGAACGCGTCAGTGGCCGAGGTCCCGGTGGTGGTGCCGGCCGCCGTGGCGTCGGTGGTTTGCAGGCCCACGCGGGTCTTGGCGAAGGCTTCGTCGACGTTATCGCTGATGCGCGTAGCGGCGGCCACTTGCTGGGTGGCGATCTGCGTGGCCGAATCCTCGACCCTGGAGGTCGCATCGGTGGCTTGCGACTGGGCCTGGTTCTGCAGCGATTGCAGCATGGCGCCGTGCAGGCCGCTTTGCAGACCGGCAGCGGCGGTCGTGGTCGCATCATCCGCCAGCCGCTTGGGCAGGTGGATGAGCTGCTGCTGTTTGGCACTGACCAACATCATGATGGAGACCTTTGGATAATTGCTGACGGGCATATCCGAGCAATTACCGTGCCTTTAAAGAAAGTTATTTTATTTCAACGTGTTAGTGATCTGGCATGTGCAACAAAGCGGTCATCCCTTGCCGTCGGGCGGCAGAGGATGACCGTGTAGCCTCAGCGGTGGGCAATGTTTTCCAGCGCCAGATTGCGCGTGCGCGGGCCGAACCAGCCGATGGTCAGCATCACGATCAGCATGCTGCTGACAATGAACGCGAGCACCCCGGGCGTGCCGAAGTTGTCGAGGAACAGCCCGATCAACAGGCTGCTGAACACCGTCGACAAACGGCTGAACGAATAGCAGAAACCCACCGCTCGGGCACGGATGTTGGTCGGGAACAGTTCGCTCTGGTACGAGTGATAACTGAAGCTCAGCCAGGCATTGCAGAAGGTGATCATCACCCCGCAGAAGATCAGGCCGAAGGCGCTGGTCTGCAACGCGAACAGAGTGCCGAAGGTCATCGCGCCGAGGGCTGAGCCGACGATCTGCCATTTGTTCTCGAAACGGTTGGCAAACTTCACGAACAGCAACGGCCCGAGCGGGTAGGCGAGGGTGATGATAAACGCGTACATCAGGCTGTGGGTGACGCTCACACCCTGGCCGGAAAGCAACGCCGGCAGCCAGTTACCAAAACCGAAGAAACCGATCGCCTGGAACACGTGAAACACGATCAGCATCAACGCACGTCGACGGTAGGGTGGTTGCCAGATATCGGCGAAGCGGCCCTTGCCCTCGACATCGACGGGCACCGTTTCTGGAGCGTCCAGCGGTTGGCGGTGATCCTTCTCGCAGCGGGCTTCGATATCGTCGAGAATCCTGTTCGCTTCATCGAAACGCCCATGTTGCGCCAGCCAGCGTGGCGACTCGGGAAGACGCTTGCGCAGCCACCAGATGAACAGTGCAAACACCGCGCTCGCCAACACCACCCAACGCCAGCCGGACACACCGAACGGCGCCTGCGGCACCAGCCACCACGACATCAATGCCACCGCCGGCACCGAGAGAAACTGCACGAAAAAGGCGAAGGCAAACGCTGAACTGCGCATGCGTTTGGGCACCAGTTCCGAGAGATAGGCGTCGATGGTCACCAGCTCGATACCGAGGCCGATGCCCACCAGAAAGCGCATGCAGATGATGCCCAGCGCCGAGCTTTGGATGCCCATCAGCACCGTGGCCACGGTGTACCAGACCAGCGCGAAGGTGAAGATCGCGCGCCGGCCGAATCGATCGGCCAACGGGCTGAGCAGGCTGGCGCCGAGGAACAGGCCGAGGAAGGTCGCCGACGCGAACGCTGCCTGATCGGAGAAGCCGAACACGCCCTGATTGCCGGTGGCGAAGATCCCGTCACGGATCAGTCCCGGACTGATGTAGGCGGTCTGGAACAAATCGTAGAGTTCGAAGAAACCACCAATCGACAACAACGCGACCAATCGCCAGATCGTGGCGACGGCGGGCAGGCGGTCGATGCGGGCGGAAATCTCGGCGGCGCGTATCGGGTCGATGCCGTCGCTTTGCGCGGCGGCGGGGGCGTGAGCAGTCATCTGCGGATCCATTTTTTATTGATGGAAAAGCTTAGCCTGCTATCGGAGTTCACGGATTGTGAATTTCGGCGGTTAGCCCCGGAGAACCGCCGATTTCTTGCAATAACTGCTTACCAATTAACGATTTATGCCGCAGCAGTCGAATCGGGCAGCGCCGAGGCCGGCAAGCCGAAGACGCGATCGAACAGCCAGTTGAAGGCAAACGTGTAGCACGGGATGAAGATGATCAGCGCCAGATCCAGCAGGAACGCCTGCACCAGACTGATGTTCATCCACCAGGCGATCAGCGGAATAAGGAACACGATCAGCGTCAGTTGAAAACCCACTGCATGAGCGATGCGCCGCTTGACCGTGCGGGTGCGTGACTGCTGGCGGCTTTCCCAGTGCTCGAACAGCGAGGTGTAGATGAAATTCCAGGTCACCGCGATGGTGGTGATGATCACCGCCAGTGGGCCAGTGCTGCCGGGCGAAGTGCCGGATAACAGCGCCAGGCCGAGGGCCGAGAAGGTCATGCCGATCACTTCGTAGAGCGACACGTAGACCAGTTTGCGTTTGACGCCTTGCATGGGGATTTGCCTCTTTCTTGCAACGTGTTGGCCAGCGGGACTGGCGAAGGCGGCAAAAGATAGCTTCAATATGCGTGACAGAAAAAGTCAGTAGCTTTCAGTTTTGGTGATAGGTGGTGTTTTGAATTTCAACAGCGACAGCATCGAACTGTTCCTCGCAGTGATCGAGCGTGGCTCGTTTTCCGCTGCTGCCCGCGCTTTGGGCCGGGTACCTTCGGCAGTCAGCATGGGCATCGGCAATCTTGAGGCGGAGCTTGGCTATCCGCTGTTCGACCGCAGCCACCGCGAACCCCAACCGACCGCGATGGCGCTGTCACTGGTGCCGCATGCGCGGCTGATCGCCGAGCAGCTCAAGCAACTGCAGGTGCACGCGGTGGAGTTGTCGCTGGGGCTGGAGAGCAGGCTGTCGATAGGCGTGGTCGCCGACATCGACCGCCGCCGCTTGCTCGCCGCGATCAAGGTGATTGCCGAGCGTCATCCGCTGCTCGATATCGAAGTGTTGACCGCACCGCAGGACGACGTGCTGGCGATGCTGCACAGTGGCCGTGTCAGCGTGTGTCTGGCGTTTGCCGGGTTGAGCATGAACGTGCTGGAGCGTTTTCAGTTTGTCGGCAGCGAACGGATGATCGCCACGCTGGCGGCGGACAGTCCGTTGTTGCAGGGGCAGGATCTGTTTCTCGAAGACCTGGTGCATGTGCGGCAGATCTTCGTCGCCAGTCGCGACTTGCCGATCAGCGAAACTCGACCGCTGGTGGCCGAATCGCACTGGCGCACCGACACCCTGGAGACTGCGTTGGAGATGGTCGAGGCGGGGTTGGGCTGGGGCAATTTCCCGCTGTCGGTGGTGCAGCCGTGGCTGGACAGCGGACGACTGAAGCGCCTGAATTTCCGCAACATCGAAAACGGCCTGGTACTGCCGGTCCACGCGGTGTGGCTCAAGAGCCAGCCGCTGCAGAAGGGCGCATCGGCCCTCGTCGAACTGCTCAGCCACTGAGCCCAACACAAACCCCCTGTAGGAGTGAGCCTGCTCGCGATAGCGTTGTGTCAGGCGATGCATGTGTTGAATGACACACCGCTATCGCGAGCAGGCTCACTCCTACAGGGGGTGTGTTTCAACTCAGCATTTGGGAAGGATCAGGTACTCTCGCGAATCTTCAATTCAAAACCCATATCCTCAACCGGCCGCGCCACGCTGTTGCCCGCCATCAACGTCAACATTTGCTCCGCCGCGCGCCGGCCGATCGCTTCGCGTGGGGTGTTGATGCTGCTTAGGCGCGGCACCATGTGTTCGGACATCGGCAAATCGTTGAAGCCGAGAATCGCCACCTGCTCGGGGATCTTGATTCCGTTGCGCAGCGCCTCCAGCAGCGCACCCTGCGCCAGGTCGTCGTTGCCGAAGAAGATCGCATCCACATCCGGATGCGCCGCCAGCAGTTGCAGAAACAGCTCACCGCCAAGGCCCACGGACGAGGAGCGCGGCGTCAGCACTTCCAGATCCGGGTCGTAGCGCCCGGCCTTCTGCAGGGCTTTGCGGAAACCTTCACCGCGCAACAAGGTGCGCTGATCGAGTTGCGCACCGATGTAGGCCAGACGCTTGCGACCGCGCGAGAGCAAATGTTCGGCCGCCGTTTCGCCGGCATTGAGCTGCGAGAAACCCACACAATTCACGCCGGCAGCGCTGTCCAGTTCCATCATGTACACGCAGGGAATATTGCTGGCCTCGATCATCCGCCGCGAACTTTCCGTGCGATCAAACCCGGTCAGCAGCAAACCACGCGGCTGATAAGCCATGTAGTTGCGCAGCAGGTTCTCTTCTTCATCGCGCGAATAGTGGAAGTTGCCGATCAGCACTTCGAAGCCCTTGGGTGTCAGCACCCGATGAATGGCTTCCAGCGTATCGATGAACAACAGGTTGGACAGCGATGGCACCAGCACCACCACTGAATGGCTCTGCGCCGAGGCCAATGCGCGGGCGGCAGGGTTGACCACGTAGTTGAGTTCAAGCGCGGCTTTCTGCACTTTTTCCACCAGCTCCGTGGCCACCGTGCTGACCCCGCGCAAGGCGCGGGAGGCGGTAATCGGGCTCACGCCGGCGAGGCGGGCAACTTCATTAAGGGTGGGACGGCCGGTGGTGCGAGTGTTTTTATCGTTTTTAGGGGTGGTCATCGGGCGGCTTGCCAAACAAAAATCAAGGCACTAAGGTAGCGCTGTCCTGATGCAGCTGCAAATGCGTAAGCGAGGTCCTGCCTGATCTTCGCTTTTTGGCGTTGGGAACAAACCTGCTGCAACCCAAAAAAACGACAAGAAGGCGTCGGCAACTTCTGCCTGTGCACTAGAGTCATAGCTAGCAAAGGTAGCGCTGTCTGCGCGCTGAGGTGTTATATGAGTCATCCCATCACCGCCCTAGTCATCATGGGCGTTGCCGGTTGCGGCAAGACGTGCGTCAGCGAGGCCCTGTGCCAATTGAGCGGCGCCACTGCCATTGAAGGCGATACTTTTCATCCGGCCGCCAACATCGAAAAGATGAGCGCGGGGATCCCCCTGAACGACGACGACCGTGCCGGCTGGCTCGACAGCCTGTGCGATGAACTGCGTCGCGTCGATGCATCGGGTAAACGCCCGGTGCTGACCTGCTCGGCCCTTAAACACAGTTATCGCGAAGTGCTACGCAGTGCCTTGCCGGGCCTGGGCTTCGTGTTTCTTGAGCTGACCCCGGAAGTGGCCGCCGACCGCGTGTCCCATCGCCCGGGACACTTCATGCCGGCAACGTTGATCGAAAGCCAGTTCGCCACCCTCGAATCGCCGGTCGGTGAGCCGTTGACCCTGGCGCTGAATGCTTCGATCCACAGCGTCGAAGAAT
This sequence comes from Pseudomonas sp. IT-93MI4, assembly GCF_949767635.1. Classification (NCBI taxonomy): domain Bacteria; kingdom Pseudomonadati; phylum Pseudomonadota; class Gammaproteobacteria; order Pseudomonadales; family Pseudomonadaceae; genus Pseudomonas; species Pseudomonas sp. IT-93MI4. Next base: position 114,990 of record NZ_CATKPP010000002.1, on the reverse strand, counting down.
TGGCTGCCCAGGCGCACGTCTGGTGGCAGGCCCACGGTTTGAAACAGGCGGTATGAGTGTGTTGAAAGAGCTAGCGCTGTCCTCACGAATTCTGTTTAACCCGCTTTAATAACAACAACAAGCCAGGAGACACCCCCAATGTTTGGCATGTCCCACGACGCCTACCTGCTGCTCGATGCAGTGGTCACGGTAATCGGCCTGATTATCCTGATCACCAAATTCAAGATTCACCCCTTCATCTCGCTGACCATTGCGGCCGCGTTCCTCGGCCTGACGTCCGGCATGCCGATCGGCACCATCATCAAGGCGTTCCAGGACGGCTTCGGTGGCGTGCTCGGTTTCGTCGGCATCATCCTCGCGCTGGGCACCATGCTCGGCAAAATGATGGCCGAATCCGGTGGTGCCGATCAGATCGCGCAGACACTGATCCGCGCCTTCGGCAAGGACAAAGTCCAGTGGGCAATGATGTTCGCCGCGTTCCTCGTCGGTATCCCGCTGTTCTTCGAAATCGGCTTCGTGCTGCTGATTCCGCTGGTGTTCATCGTTGCCCGCCGCACCGGTGTGTCGATCATCAAGATCGGTATCCCGCTGCTCGCCGGCCTGTCCGCTGTACACGGTCTGGTGCCGCCGCACCCGGGCCCGCTGCTGGCGATCGGGGTGTTCGGCGCCGACATCGGCAAGACCATCCTCTACGGTCTGATCGTTGCGCTGCCGACCGCCATCATCGCCGGTCCGATCTTCGGTACCTTCATCGCCAAGCACATTCCCGGCACGCCGAATCAGGAGCTGGTCGATCAACTGGCCCGTGAAAGCGACGACTCAACCAAGTTGCCGAGCTTCAGCATCACCCTGATCACCGTGCTGCTGCCGGTGTTCCTGATGCTGCTGAAAACCTTTGCTGACGTGGCGCTGCCGGACGGTCACTTCTTCCGCACCTGGATGGACATGATCGGTCACCCGATCTCGGCCCTGCTGCTGGCCTTGCTGCTGTCGCTGTACACCTTCGGTCACAAGCAGGGCATCGGTTCGCAGCAGATGCTCAAGTGGCTGGACGCGAGCCTGGCGCCAACCGCCGCGATCATCCTGATCATCGGTGCCGGTGGTGGCTTCAAGCAGATGCTGGTGACCAGTGGTGTGGGCGACGTGATCGGCCACATGGCGGTCAGCGCGCAGATCTCGCCGATCCTGCTGGCATGGCTGGTGGCGGCGGTGATTCGTATCGCCACCGGTTCGGCCACCGTGGCGACCATCACGGGCGCGGGCATCGTGGTGCCGGTGGTGGGGATGATTCCGGGCGTCAACCGTGAGCTGCTGGTGCTGGCCACCGGTGCCGGTTCGTTGATCCTGTCTCATGTGAACGACGCCGGTTTCTGGCTGGTGAAGCAGTACTTCAACATGACCGTGGCCGAGACCTTCAAGACCTGGACCGCGATGGAAACCATCCTGTCGGTGGTTGCGTTGGGCTTTATCCTGCTGCTGTCGCTGTTCGTGTAAGCGATCACACAGACACAAAAAAACCGCAGCGATGCGGTTTTTTTTGTGCGCTGATTTTAGGGTTCACCCAAAACCAATGTGGGAGCGAGCCTGCTCGCGAAGAGGCCATGTCAGACAACCAATATGTTGACTGATAGACCGCTTTCGCGAGCAGGCTCGCTCCCACAGGGGGCAGGTGTCAGGCGCCAGTTTTGGTGACTAAGCCATCCGCCCGGAACATCCCGCGAATCCCGCGCACCGCCTGACGAATCCGGTCCTGGTTCTCGATCAGTGCGAAGCGCACGTGATCGTCGCCATACTCACCAAAGCCCACCCCCGGCGAGACGCAGACCTTGGCCTCGGCCAGCAGCTTCTTGGCAAATTCCAGCGAACCCAGATGCGCATAAGCCTCGGGAATCTTCGCCCAGACGTACATCGAAGCCTTCGGATTCTCGACCATCCAGCCCAGCTCATGCAGGCCTTTGACCAGCACGTTACGACGCTGGCGATACTGCTCGGCGATGTCGCGCACGCATTGCTGATCGCCTTCCAGCGCAGCAATCGCCGCCACTTGCAGCGGGGTGAAGGTGCCGTAGTCGTGATAGCTCTTGATCCGCGCCAGGGCGTTGACCAGCTCCGGGTTGCCGACCATGAAACCGATGCGCCAGCCAGCCATGTTGTAGCTCTTGGACAGGGTGAAAAACTCCACTGCGATGTCCTTGGCGCCGGGCACCTGCATGATCGACGGGGCTTTCCAGCCGTCGTAGACGATATCGGCGTAGGCCAGGTCGTGAATCACCAGCACGTCGTACTGCTTGGCGAGGGCGATCACCCGTTCGAAGAAATCCAGCTCGACGCACTGCGCGGTGGGGTTGGACGGGAAACCGAGGATCATCATTTTCGGCTTGGGGATCGAACCGCGAATCGCCCGCTCCAGTTCATCGAAGAAGTCCACGCCCGGCACCAGCGGTACCGAACGCACTTGGGCGCCGGCAATAACTGCGCCGTAGATGTGAATCGGGTAGCTCGGGTTCGGCACCAGCACCGTGTCGCCCTGATCCAGGGTGGCCAGCATCAAATGCGCCAGGCCTTCCTTGGAACCGATGGTGACGATGGCTTCGCTTTCCGGGTCGATGTCGACCGCGTAGCGTTCCTTGTACCAATTGGAAATCGCCCGACGCAGGCGCGGAATACCCTTGGACGTGGAGTAACCGTGGGTGTCTTCACGTTGGGCAACTTGTACGAGTTTTTCGACGATGTGCGGCGGTGTGGCCCCGTCGGGGTTGCCCATGCTCAAGTCGATGATATCTTCACCACGACGCCGCGCGGCCATCTTCAGCTCGGCGGTGATGTTGAAAACGTAAGGGGGGAGTCGATCAATGCGCGCAAAGCGGCGCGGCGAACCTTGTTCAGCCATTGTTGCCTCGGATAACGTAAGCGCCCGGAACCGTCCGAGCGACGCTGGTCACTGCGGTGACCTGTGGCGGAAGATAAGGGCAGCGATGGCAGACTGTCCAGCGTGCACGACAATAATTTTTTCCAAGGAAATGCTTAATGGAATTCACCAGCGGCTTCTTGCTGAGCCTTTCGCTGTGCCTGGACATCGGCGTAGCCAACATCGCGATGATCACCCTGGCGATGCAGCGCGGTTACTTTCAGGGCTTCGCGCTGGGCCTCGGCACTTGCGTCGGCGACCTGATCTACGCAGTGCTGGCGCTGGCCGGGACGACCGTGCTGCTGCAGTACGAAAGCGTGCGCTGGGTGCTGTGGATCGGCGGGTCGGCGCTGCTGATCTACTTTGCGGCGAAGATGATCTATTCGGCGATTCACCACGAAGCGCAGTTGGCAGCGACCGCGGAGGTGGGGCAGAACTCCCATCGCAAGGAGTTCTTTCGCGGGATCTTCCTCGCCATGTCTTCGCCGAGCGCGATCCTCTGGTTCGCTGCAGTTGGCGGCACCCTGATCGCCCGTTCCGGTGGCGGTGGCCCGGTTAGTTCGGCGCTGTTCCTCGGTGGTTTCCTCTGCGCCGGCCTGCTGTGGTCGGCCGGTCTGTGCTTTGCCGCAAGCCACGGCGGCAAGTTGCTCGGCGACAAGCTGTTGCGCTACTCCTACATGGCATCGGCGGCGATCTTCTGCTATTTCGCGGTTTACGTGATCGTATCCGGTTATAACGAGTTCGTCGGCTCCGGCGCTGCCGACCAGTTGCACGCCTTGTGACATTGCGAATCGGGTTTGGCTTCTATACTCAGCAGCCGAACCCCTACTTTTGTTCCAGGAGTCGAGTCATGGATGAGCAAAAACGCGTCGAAGTGGCGGAACCTCGCTTCGAACATGGACACTTCCTGCTGATCGCGGGATTTCGTGGACGATTTACCCAGGACACTGCCAAGGACATCCCCGCGCTGTGGGAAAAGTTCTTGCCGCACCTGGGAAAGATACAGGGACAAAAAAACGAAGTGACCTACGGCGTCTGCAGCAATTTCGACGGCAAGGGTGGCTTCGACTACATCGCCGGGGTAGAAATCAGCAAGCTCGATGACCTCGACCAGAAGGTCTATCAGTGGGTCGAAGTGCTGCCCCGGCAGTACGCGGTGTTCGAGCACAAGGGACCGCTCGACCAGTTGCCGCAAACCCTGCAATACATCTACAAGACCTGGCTACCGACTTCCCATTACGTGGAACTGAATGCCCCGGAACTGGAACGCTACAGCGCCGATTTCAATCCGCGACTGCACACCGGCAAACTGGAAATCTGCGTGCCGGTCGACAGCAAAGCCTGAGCCCATGACGATGAGGCGGATCACTGATCCGCCTCATGCTGTTCAACCGCGTTTGCCCTTGCCCAGCCGTCGCGCCCGCAACAGGTCGATGCCCAGGGTGATAAAGCCGAACGTACTGATGCCCAACACCATCAACAGGCCGATTTCAACGCTGCTCATAAGCGGTTACCCCCAAGGGTGATCAGAGACACACCGCAGGAATAGCCCGTCAGCGGCACGAAGAAAAGCGCTTATACGCAGGCTTTACGCCCCCCGCGCGGATCGATATGAACACCTTATTCCTTTATGCTTTGCGCACTTTTCTCCGTTGATTTTCGAGCTGCCATGAACACAGTCATCCGCAACGTCACCGCCGCCGACCTGGATCGCTGCTACGCGATCGAAACCGTTGCCTACGAAGGCGATGAAGCCGCCACTCGCGAGAAGATCGCCACGCGCATCGCCACCTGGCCCGAGGGTTTCATCGTCGCCGAAGTAGACGGCGTAGTCGCTGGTTTCGTGAACTCCGGTGCGGCATTTGACGTGCAGATGTCCGACGAGGCGTTCAAAGAGCTGATCGGTCACGACCCGCAAGGGCCGAACGTGGTGATCATGTCGGTGGTGGTGCACCCGGACTATCAGGGCCAGGGTTTGGCCAAGCGACTGATGGCCGAGTTCATCGAGCGCATGCGCGGGATGGACAAGGCGACGATTCATCTGATGTGCAAGGAGAAGCATATTGCGCTGTACGCCGGGTTCGGCTTTGCCTACATCAAACCGTCGGAGTCCGACCATGGCGGGATGGCGTGGCACGAGATGATCCTTACTCTCTGATTCAACCCGTTCAAAACTGTGGGAGCGAGCCTGCTCGCGAAGAGGGCGTGTCAACCAACCAATTTGTTGACTGATATGACGCTTTCGCGAGCAGGCTCGCTCCCACAGGGGGTTGTGGCGTTTTGAGTTCCCCGTTCAGTAGAGAGTGTCGCTTACTCTTTTCGGTGCTTCGCGGTCGTAGGTCTCGGCGTCAAACTGCCCGTCATTCAGGCGCTTGTGGAAGGCGCCGGCAGAGGGCAGGGCCGAGCGCGGCAGGTGGGTTTCGGGGTTCCAGGCGTCAGAGCGCACAAAGGCTTTCGAGCAGTGGAAAAACGCCGCCTCTACCGTCACCAGCAACACCGTTTTCGCCGGTTTGCCGTTCACCGCAAAGCTTTCCAGCAGCTCAGGATCGGCGCTGATGGTCACGGTGCCATTGACCCGCAAGGTCTCGCCAATGCCCGGAATGATGAACAGCAACGACACCCGAGGATCGTGCAGCACATTGCGCAGGGTATCGATGCGGTTGTTGCCCGGGCGGTCCGGCAGGGCCAGGGTGTTCCTGTCGATGATCCGCACGAACCCCGGCGCATCACCCCGCGGCGAATTGTCGAGACCGTCGGCGCCCACCGAGCTGATGATCACCAGCGGCGACAGGCGCACCATCGCCTGATAATCCTCGTTGAGAAACCCGATCTGCTTGCGCACCGCACGCTCGTGGGGCAGGCCGTAAATAGCTTCCAGTGCTTCGATTGAATCGATCATCGTGCATCCCTCGATGACTTAGAAAAACAGTCCCATACGCCGCTCGTAACCGATCCGGCCCTTGTACGCTTCGCCGCTGTCGACGAAACCGTGTTTGGCGTACAGCGCGATGGCGGCATCGTTATCGGCATCCACCGACAGTTCCAGCCCCTTGATCTCCGGCCATGCTTCACGCGCCACCTTGGGCAACGCTTGCAGGCAGGCCTTGCCGTAACCTTTGCCCTGCGCCCGGTGATCGACCTGCAAGGCGTGCAGTGTGGCGCTGTGTTCATCGGCCCAGTCCGGCAACACCGGTGGGCGCTTGAGCAGCAGAAAAGCCACCGGCACCTGATCGGCCAGCAGCGCGAAACCTTTGACGCCGGGGCCGGGTCTGGACAGCAGCGTGTGCAACGCGCCGTGAATGTCGCCGGAAAATTTGATCTGCTCGGGATGGATTTCAATCGCCTCGACCTGCTGACGCTGCAAGGCGTTCAGGCTGTCGTACGGCACGAGTTGGGCTGACACGGGAATTTCCTTTTTCCTACAAAGATGAGCCTCGGATTCTAGCGATTTTGTGTTCGGCGGAAATTTTTTGTTTCGTCTGTCGATCCGCACGATGGCCGAACGACTAAGGGTGTCTTCAGCACAAAAACCACGGAGAACACCATGAGCGCACAGACTGAAATCCAGGCCCTGATCAACACCTACCGCGAAGCGGTGATGACCAAGGACGTCGACAAGGTCATGACGTTGTACACCGACGACATCGTCTCCTTCGACGCGATCAAGGCCCTGCAATTCAAGGGCAAAGCGGCCTACCGTGCACATTGGGAAGCCTGCATGGAGATGTGTTCCGGCCCGCACGTTTTCGAGTTTCACGAAATCGCCATCGAGACCGCCGACAACCTCGCCTTCGCCCATTGGGTAACGCATTGCGGCGGCACCAACGACAAGGGCGAAACCCAGAGCTGCTGGATGCGCGCCACCGCGTGCTATCGGCAGGTCGGCGGGACGTGGAAGATCGCTCACGAGCACTGGTCGGCACCGTTCGATCCGATGAGCGGCAGCACGCTGTTCGATGTGCAGCCCTGATCTTCAGCCATAGTTGATCCGTTCGATTCAGGAGAAAACCATGAAGTATTTATGCTTGGTCTACAGCGATGAGCGCCTGCTGCACACCTCGCCCGACAGCCCGGAAGACGCCGAGTGCTGGGCCTACGCCGAGTCGATTCAGGGCAGCGGGCGGATGGTCGCGGCCGAAGCGCTGGAGTCGGTGCAGACCGCGACCACGGTGCGCATGCGCAACGGCAAGCTGTCGATCACCGATGGCCCGTTCGCTGAAACCAAGGAGCAACTGGCCGGTTTCTACCTGATCGATGCCAAGGATCTCAACGAAGCGATTCAGGTCGCCGGTAACATTCCGGCGGCCCGGGTCGGCAGCGTTGAAGTGCGTCCGGTGCGGCAGTTGAATGTCTGAAGTCCGGGCGCGGGTCGAGCAGGTCTATCGCGAAGACTCGCGGCGGATTCTGGCGACCCTGATTCGTCTGCTCGGGGATTTCGACCTCGCCGAGGAAGCCTTGCACGAGGCGTTCTTCGTCGCGGTCGAGCGCTGGCAGCGCGACGGTGTACCGGACAATCCGCGCACCTGGCTAGTGTCCACCGGGCGTTTCAAGGCCATCGATGTGTTGCGCCGCCGCGCTCGCTTCAAGGCCTCACAGCCGCTGTTGCTGGCGCAGCTCGAAGAACTGGAACAGGCCGACTGGAGTGGCGAAGACGTGGAAGACGACCGCCTGCGGCTGATCTTCACTTGCTGTCACCCGGCGCTGGCGGCGGACGCGCAAGTGCCGCTGACCCTGCGTGAAGTCTGCGACCTGACCACCGAGGAAATCGCCCGCGCGTTTCTCTCGGCGCCGGCGGCGATTGCCCAGCGCATCGTGCGCGCCAAGGCGAAGATTCGCGATGCAAAAATCCCTTATCAAGTACCGAGCCTGAGCGAACTGCCCGAGCGCCTCGACAGCGTGCTGCGGGTGATTTATCTGGTGTTCAACGAAGGCTATTCGGCATCGATGGGCGCCGAGCTGACCCGCGAAGATCTGACTCGCGAGGCGATTCGGCTTGGGCGGTTGCTGATGGAGCTGCTGCCGGAACCGGAGGTCATGGGCCTGCTGGCGTTGATGTTGTTGCATGAGTCGCGGCGGCCGGCGCGCACGTCACCCAGTGGAGAATTGATCCTGCTGGATGACCAGGATCGCTCGCGCTGGGATGCCGGGTTGATTGCTGAAGGTTGTGCGCTGGTGGAGCGGGCGCTGACCACCCGAAGGTTCGGGCCGTATTGCCTGCAAGCGGCGATTGCCGCGGTGCATGCCGAAGCGCCGTCAGCGGCGGAAACCGATTGGCAGCAGATCGTCGGGCTGTATGACGTGCTGTTGCGGGCGGTGCCGTCGCCGGTGATCGAGTTGAACCGCGCGGTGGCAGTGGCCAAGCGCGATGGGGCGCTGGCCGGGCTGACGCTGATCGAGGGGATTCTGGATCGCGGTGAGTTGCAGGATTACCACCTGGCGCATTCGGCGCGGGCGGAGTTTTGTCGGCAGTTGGGCCGGGTGGAGCAGGCGCGGGCGGCGTATCGGCGAGCACTGGAACTGACCCGGCAAGAGCCGGAGCGGCGGTTTATCGAGGGGCGGCTGAGCGAACTGGATTGATCCGAGATATTCATTGGCAGTGCCGGCCCCTTCGCGAGCAAGCCCGCTCCCACAGGCGATCGCATTCCAACTGTGGGAGCGAGCCTGCTCGCGAATGGGCGCGCCGCTATTCCAGCATCTTGCTCAGCAACCAGCTCCCCGCCGGCCCCGGCGGATACAGCCGCGACCACAACGCATCGACATACACCGGCCGCGGCCAGCCGCGCACCGTCAGTTCCACCAGCGAGCCATTACCGAAACGCGCCACCAGCCAGCGCGGCAGCGCCGCCCAGCCAAAGCCCATCTCCGCCATTTCCATCAGCATCAGGTAACTCGGCGCCGACCACACCCGGCCCTTTGCCCGGCTGTCGTAGGGATTGACGATGGTCGCCAGGCGCAACTCGCGATGCTGCTCCAGCACCTGCTGGTCGACCCGTTCGACACGGGTCAGCACATGATCATCTTTGACGAACAGCGCCAGGTCAGTGCGCTCGGCGACGGTCGAGGTCACCAGATCCGGTGGATAGGTGTCCTGCATTTCGGCAAACGCCAAGTGTGCGCGGCCACGCTGGACCAACTCGATCAGGTCGTCACACTCGGCGATCAAGCATTCCAGTTCCAGGTCCGGATAACGCTGCTCGAAGCCGACCAGTGCCGCTTCAAATCGCGCTGACTGGTAGGTGTCGGAAATCGCCACGGTCAGCTTCGGCTCGACGCCTTGTGCCAGTTGCCGGGCGCTCATTTCCATACGACTGGTGGCCGCCAGAATCGCCTCGGCCCGTTGCAGCATCACATGGCCGGCCGGAGTCAGGGTCGGTTTGCGGCTGCTGCGGTCGAACAGAATCAGATCCAGATCGATCTCCAGGCTGGCCACTGCCGCACTGATGGTCGACTGACTGCGCCCCAGCTTGCGCGCCGCTGCAGAAAACGAACCCTGAGTGGCCGCTTGCACGAACGCCAACAGCACTTCTTGCGAAGCCATGAACTATCGCCTTGATCGATGGTTATTGGTTATGAAGTATCGGTATGGTGGCCGATCATGGCAACCCTCTTCACTCAAGGAGTCAGGCCATGACTGCCAACAAATCCATCACTGAACGTATCTTCCAGGCCATCGGTTTCGAGTGTCTGGCGATCTTGATCTGTACCCCGTTACTGGCGTGGATCATGGACAAACCGCTGCTGGACATGGGCGCGGTGACCGTGCTGATTGCCCTGCTGGCGCTGGCGTGGAACGTGCTGTTCAACGGCTTTTTCGACCGCATGCTCAAGCGCCTGAACATCGCGCACAACGCCTGGACGCGGGTGGTCCATGCGCTGCTGTTTGAGGGCGGATTGATCGTGATGGGCGTGCTGCTGATTGCCTGGTGGTTGTCGGTCAGCCTGTGGCAGGCGTTCTTGCTCGACATCGGCGTTCTGCTGTTTTTCCTGCCGTACACCTATGTGTATCACTGGGGCTATGACGTGGTGCGCGAGCGCCTCGTGACCCGCCGGGTATGCGCGGGATAAGCACAACCTGTGGCTAATGCAAAACCTGTGGCGAGGGGATTTATCCCCGATGGGGCGCGTAGCGGCCCTTCTTTTTATCCAGAAAAGAAGGGCCTGCTGCGCAGTCCATCGGGGATAAATCCCCTCGCCACAGAGGCTCTCACCAAGAAAGTTTTTAGTGAATGGGGGATTTAAAGGAACATCCCGCCCGACGCCTCGACCCTCTGCCCGTTGATCCACTGCGCACCCGGCGCCAGCAGCATCGACAGCGCACCCCCAATATCATCCGGTTGCCCGGCGCGCCCCAGTGCGGTGTTGCTCGCAACCATCGCGTTCAACGCGGCGTTGTCGCGCACCGCACCGCCGCCAAAGTCGGTCTCGATGGCGCCCGGCGCCAGTATGTTCACGCCGATCTGCCGCGCGCCCAGCTCCTTGGCCTGATAGCGGGTCAGCACTTCCATCGCGCCTTTCATCGCGGCGTAGGCGGCATAACCCGGCAGGCTGAAGCGGGTCAGGCCGCTGGAGATGTTGATGATCCGGCCGCCGTCATTGATCAGCGACAGCAGTTGCTGAGTCAGGAAGAACGGCCCTTTGAGCTGGATATTCATCAGCAGGTCGAACTGTTCCGGGGTGGTCTCGGCGAACGCCGCGTGCACTCCGATCCCGGCGTTGTTGATCAGGAAGTCGAAACGCGGACGCTCCAGTTGCTGCAGCGCCTGCTCCACCCGCGAAGCGAAATCGGCAAAGGTTTCGCTGCGACCAACATCCAGTTGCAGCATCACGGCTTTGGCGCCGCGTTGTTCCAGTTCAGCCACCAGCGCCTGGGCTTCATCGGCGCGGCTGTTGTAGGTGCCGATGATGTCCACGCCTTCGGCGGCGAGGTGCAGGGCGGCATTCTTGCCCAAGCCACGGCTGGCGCCGGTGATCAATGCGATTTTGCGGCTCATGTTAAATCCTCGATTGCGGTGAGTGGTGATGAGCAAAGTTTATTTATCCGCCATGGGGTGATAAACAGACTGAAACCGGAATCACTGATCGACTCAGCCGAACAATCAACGGGTGTCCTGATGAACAAACTGGAACTACTGCGCACCTTCGTCCGGGTCAGCGAACTGTCGAGTTTCACCCTGGCCGGCGAGAGTCTCGGGTTGCCGCGCTCGACGGTTTCCGAACACGTACAGGCGCTGGAAACCCTGCTCGGCACGCGTCTGCTGCAACGCACCACACGTAAGGTGCAGGCGACTCAGGACGGCCTGGTGCTGTACGAACGCAGCAAGGATCTGCTGTCGCACATGGACGAGATCGAGGGTCTGTTTCGGCAGGATCCGGCGTCGCTGAGCGGGCGGATTCGTGTCGACATGCCGAACATCCTCGCGCGGCGCCTGATCATGCCGCTGCTGCCGGAGTTCATGGTGCGCCACCCGAATCTGGAACTGGAAATCAGCAGCACCGACCGCCGTGTCGATTTGCTCAGCGAAGGTTTCGATTGCGTGGTACGCATCGGCGCGCAGCCGGATCAATCGGTGGTGGCGCGGCACTTGGGCGACTTCCCGATGATCAACTGCGCCAGCCCGGCGTACCTTGAGCGCTACGGCGTGCCGCAGACGCTGGAGGATCTGGCGCAGCATCGGCTGGTGCACTACGTCGGGGTGCTCGGTTCGCGCTCGGAAGGGTTTGTGTATGAACAGGACGGACAGGTGCGGCGATTGCCGATGGCTGGCAGCGTCACGGTCAACAGCACCGATGCTTACGAGTCGGCCTGCCTGGGCGGCTTTGGTCTGATCCAGGTGCCGCGCACCGGCATGCAGCCCCATCTGGACACCGGTGAGCTGCTGACTGTGCTGCCGCAGTTCACCGCGCCGGCGATGGGCATTTCAATCCTGTATGCGCGGCAACGGCATTTGCCGCTGCGGGTGCGGGTGTTCATGGAGTGGTTGGGCGATGTCATCCGTTCGACGTTGTAACTCGCCGCAGATCAACTGTAGGAGTGAGCCTGCTCGCGATGGCGTGCTGTCAGTCGATGCAGATGTGACTGAAGCGCCGCTATCGCGAGCAGGCTCACTCCTACAGGGGGGGCCGGGTTGTTCAGAAAATCTGGGTGAACAGCCAGTACAGGCTGCCCGATAGCAGAATCGCCGCCGGCAAGGTCAGCACCCACGCCATCAGCAGATTGCGGATGGTCTTCATCTGCAGCCCGCCGCCATTGGCAACCATGGTCCCGGCCACACCCGATGACAGCACATGGGTGGTCGAGACCGGCAAACCGAACATGTCCGCCGCGCCGATGGTCAGCATCGCCACGGTTTCCGCCGAGGCGCCCTGGGCATAGGTCAGGTGGGTCTTGCCGATTTTTTCACCGACCGTCACCACAATTCGTTTCCAGCCAACCATGGTGCCGAGGCCCAGAGCGATGGCCACGGCGATCTTCACCCACAGCGGGATAAAGCGTGTGGCGTTGTCGATCTGCTGCTTGAACAGTTGCAGTTTGTCAGTGGTGTCGGCGTCGAAATTGCCGACCTTGTTCTTGTCCATCAGGCGAATGCTTTCGCTGGCCAGGTACATGTCGTTACGCACGTTGCCCATGGCCTCGGCCGGGACTTTCGACAGCGAGCCATAGCCTTTCACCTCTTCGCCAATGTGCCCGGTGAGAGCGGCGAGGGCGGGGATCAGTTGCGGCGTGGCTTGCTTGCTGCGCACGTAATCCGACAGTACCGGACGCGGATCGGCCGGGGCCGGCAGCGGGGTGTTTTTCACCAGCGCTTGCTGGGTGACCTCGGCGACGGCAGCGAACTGCAGCGCCTGATCGGCGGGCATGGTGCGGTTCAACGCGTAAGCCATCGGCAAGGTGCCAACCAGAATCAGCATGATCAGGCCCATGCCTTTCTGCCCGTCGTTGGAGCCGTGGGCGAAAGACACGCCGGTGCAGGTGGCGATCAGCAAACCGCGAATCCACCACGGTGGCGGGTTGTTGCCTTCCGGTGCCTTGTACAGCGCGCGATTCTTGATGAAGGCGCGCATGGCCAGCAGCAACAGCGCCGCGCAGCCGAAGCCCACCAGCGGCGACAACAACAGCGCATAACCAATCTTGGTCGCCTGCGCCCAGTCCACGCCACTGGTGCCATCGCGTCCGTGCATCAAGGCATTGGCCACGCCGACGCCGATGATCGAGCCGATCAGCGTGTGGGAAGAGGAGGCCGGCAGGCCCAGCCACCAGGTGCCGAGGTTCCACAGGATCGCCGCGATCAACAGGGCGAAGATCATCGCGAAACCGGCGGACGAACCGACCTGCAGAATCAGCTCCACCGGCAGCAGGGCGATGATGCCGAACGCCACGGCGCCACTGGACAGCAACACCCCGAGGAAATTGAAGAACCCCGACCAGACCACCGCCACATTCGGCGGCAGCGAGTGGGTGTAGATCACCGTCGCGACTGCGTTGGCGGTGTCGTGGAAACCGTTGACGAACTCAAAGCCCAGCGCAATCAGCAGCGCCACGCCGAGCAGCAAAAACGGGGTCCAGGTGGTGACGGTGGTGCCCAGCTCATGCATGTCGTGCATCAGGCTGTAAGCGGTGAACAGCATCCCCATCGCGAGCACCGCGAAGAACACCACGTAAGTGAACGGCCCGGGTTTTTTATCAAGTGCCGGCCGGCCGCCGTGGGCGGACGTGGGGCGGGCGGCGGTCAGGGAGGGAGTAGCCATGAGCGGACAATCCTGAGCGAGGGAAGGAGTGTCGGTCATGATCGTTGCTAAATATTACAGAGAGACTGCGGCAGGTCAGTGTTTGGCTGAATAACCAGACCACCGATCTGAAGGTCAATGAGGTCCCCTGTGGGAGCGAGCCTGCTCGCGAAGACGGCGTGTCAGTCATCGTCATTGTTGAATGACAGATCGCTTTCGCGAGCAGGCTCGCTCCCACAGGGGAACTGTGCTGGACATCAAGTTTGGTGGTTAGTAATCCCCACGCTTGCGAAACGCCCATCGCCCTGCAATCACGGTAAACGTCGCGACCAGCGCCACCAGAATCCAGAACCCCTCCGGATCCGTCGCCAGCGGTACACCCCCCACGTTCATGCCAAAGAAACCGGCAATGATGTTGATCGGCAGCGCCAGCACCGTGACCACGGTCAGGGTGAACAGTGTGCGGTTGCTCTGTTCGTTGAGGTTGGCGGCGATTTCTTCCTGGAGCAGTTTGATCCGCTCGCCGAGGGCGGTGAGGTCGTTGATGATCAGCGCGAACTCCTCGGTGGATTTGCGCAGCTCCTTGACGTCCTCCTTCTGCAGCCACGGCGGCGGACGGTTGAGCAGGCGCAGCAGCGAACCCGGCTCCAGCGCCAGCAGCCGTTGCAGGCGCACCAGTACCCGGCGATTGGCGCCGAGTTCGGCGCGGTTGGTCGACAGCCGTGAGGAGAGCAATTCGTCCTCGACCAGATCGACGCTCATGCTGGTCTTGCGCACGATCTGCGTCAGCACTTCGCCCTGATCACGCAGCAAGTGCACCAGCAGTTCCGACGGTGAGCGAAAGCATTCGCCGGCCTTCACCGATGAACGCAATTTGTCCACCGAGTGCAACGGTTGCAGGCGTGCGCTGACGATCAGTTTGCTGCGCACGCAGACCCACAGCGTCGACACGTCTGAGGAAACCATGCTGCTGAGGTTGAACACCACGTCGTTGACCACTGCCAGCAACGCCGAGTCAACGTGTTCGATGCGCGTCGAGCGCGAACCTTCGTGCAGCGCCTCGAAAAACTCTTCGGGCAATTGCAGATGACTTTTCATCCAGCGCTCGCACGCGGCGTGCGCCAGGTTCAGGTGCAGCCAGAGGAATTCATCACTGTCGCTGTCGTCTTGCAGACAACGCAGGGCGGTCGCCGAATCGACTTCGCGGCCACGTTCACCGGGACGAAAACGGAAGCCGTAAAGCAGACCGAACAAATCAGGATCGCGATGACTGAGGTCGAGGCTGTGGTTCATGGAGGCTCGCTGCGAGGAGGGCGCGTCGGTCGCGGAATGGCAGGTTCACTGAGCCGCATCATCGCAATCGCATGTGACGCTTGCGTGACTGAAAAATGACAGCGACCCGGATCATCCACTGGTAATCCAGTGGGAGGGGGCTTGCTCGCGAATGCGGATGTTCATTGAGTGACGATGTGGATGACACGCCGCTTTCGCGAGCAAGCCCCACCCTGGGCCACGGTCGATCACAGCCTTTCAATTCATCTGCCAATGGTCGGATTCTCTTCAAGAAGCGCTCTGGTACGCCGATCACGCTTGGTTACGTCAGTCATGCAGAGCGCATTCACAGCATCACCCAGATGCGTGGTGAGATTGCCATTGCCGCCACGGTGATCCGTCGCCTGAGCGCCTGACGTCCGCCGACGTGTACCGGTTCGGTTACCGAGTCGGTACACAGTCGATCTCAAATCCATGCGAGTACCGCCGATGGCCGGTTATCTAAAACCGGCATTGGAGCCCTCCCATGGTCAGCATCACCTCCGTTTCGATCAATCAGACCGTCAGCACCGCCACCAGTAAGACCAGGATCAGCGACGCCAGTGACGACACCTCGACCCCTGCAACCAGCAGCACTGGCGTCAGCGCCGATACCAGCAAAGTGGCGGCCGGCGGTGGCGCGGCTCCGGCAGGCGACAGCAGTTCCGACAGCAGCGGTGAGTCGGATTCGGTGAAAGAACTGCGCAAGCAGATCGCCGAGCTGCAAAAGCAATTGCAGGAACAGCAGCAGGCGCTGCAAGCGGCTCAGGCCAAGCAGGAAGACGTTGATGCCAAGGCTGCCGACGTGGCGTCCGCCGAGTCGCAAATCTCCAGCACTTCGGCTTCGTTGCAGACCGCGACGGCGGCGTTGTTGCAAGCTTTGCAGGATTCCGGATCGAGCAGCTCGGGCTCGCTGGTCAGCACTTCGGCTTAAGCATCACGCGATTCCCCTATAGGAGTGAGCCTGCTCGCGATAGCGGTATATCTGCCTTATTCATGGTGACTGACACACCGCTATCGCGAGCAGGCTCACTCCTACAGAGAACTGCGGTGTGTTTCAGAGGGTTGGCAGGCTGAAGGTGAACAGCGTGCCGCTCTGTGCGGTGGACGCCACATGCAAATGCCCGCCATGGGACTGGGCGATCTGGCTGGCGATATACAGCCCCAGACCGAGCCCGGCCTGGGGCGCGCTGCCGGTCGGGCGCGAGTAAGGCTGGAACAGGTGCGGCAGGATCGCCTCGGGAATATGCCCCTGATTCTTCACCCCCAGCATCAGCGCACCGTGCTCGACTTGCGCGATGACCTCAATGTCGCCCTCCGGGTCGCCATGGGCCACGGCATTGGCCAACAGGTTCGACAGCAGTTGAGCAATTCTCGCGCGGTCACAGGGCAAGCCCTGCAAGTCGCCGATGGACGCACGAATCGTGCGCTGCGGATGCACGTTGCGAATCTCCGTCACCACTTGTTGCACGGCTTCGGTCAAATCCGCGCAGGGCTGGATATCCACCGGAATACCATTGCCCAGACGTCCGCGAGCAAAGTCGAGCACATCATCCACCAACCGCGTCGCCCGTTGCGCACTGCCAAGGATATTGCGTATCCGCACCTCGATGGCAGGATCCGGATGCTTGCGCAGAAGCATTTCGGCACCGGCGCTGATGGCGAACAACGGGTTGCGCAAGTCGTGGCCGAGCACGGCGATGAACTGTTCGCGCAACTCGGCGGTTTCGCGCTCCTGCAACAACGCGGTTTCGGTGAGCTGCGCGTTTTCCTCGGCTTCGATCTGCAATGCGAGCATCCGCGCGAACGACTCCATGGTGCTTTGGATGCTGCTGGACTTGAGTTGTGCGGGGTTCGGATCGAGCGCGCAGATCGTGCCGAAAAACCGTCCGTCAGTGCGGAACACCGGCACCGAGATATAACTCTCGAATTTGTACAGGCGCGGGGTGTGATGATCGCGGTAGAGCGGGTCTTCACTGGCCTTGTCGATCACCACCGAGGTGTGCGCAGCACGGATTTCGTGGCACAGCGTGGTGACCACATCCAGCTCGCCACCAACCTGCAGGCCGAAATCCAGCTGATCGAGGACGGCGCAGGCTGTCCACGAATCTTCGGTAACCCGCGCTACGGCGGCAAAGCGCAGGCCGGTCAGTTCGCGGATCACCTGAAGGATCGCCGGAACCGCGCTGATCCGTCCGATTGTCGCGATGTCTGCTGCCGCTGTCTGCCTCATGCCCATCGTTCTCGGCTGCAATCGTTATCTGATGGTCGCCATACTAGCGGTCTGATGGCGGTTTTGGCATCCCTTCAGGCTGCATCCGCGTGATTCGCCGGGCAACGGACGCAAAAAAGCCGCACGATCGCTGATCGTGCGGCTTTGCTTTGGCGGTGTATCAGGTGTCTTGCTTGTTGCTCAGCACTTTGCCGGTGGTGGCATCGAAGTCGACGTCGAACTCTTTGCCGTCGGCGGTTTTCAGCTCGACTTCGTACTCGTAACCGTTGAAGTGGTTATCCAGATCGGTGTCGGTGATGGTCGCACCCGGGTGCAGTTTCAGTGCCTCGGCGTTCATCGACTCCAGCGACTTGATCTTGCCGGATTTGACCAACTCAGGGATCTGGTCGACGCGCACATCGGCCTGGGCGAGGCCAGCAGTCAGGGTCAGGGCAGCGGCGGTAAACAGGGCAGTCAAAGTTTTCATCGGGTCATTCCTTGGGTTGTTCGTTGAAGTGGGCTCAGGTTAACCACCACAACTTAATTCACCCTTAAAACCCCACATCGCGTGCAGCGCTCTTGTGGGAGCGAGCCTGCTCGCGATGCGGACAACCCGGTCTGCTGATCAGAACCCGTTGTTCTTCAACACCTGATCAACACTGGCCGCCGCCGGACGCTTGTAGAACTTCAACAGTTCGCTGGCGCGGTTGGTGAAGATGCCATCAACCCCGGCCGCCATGACTTTCTCGAAGTCCACCGGCTCATCGACGGTGTACACGTGCACCAGCATGCCCTGATCGTGGGTGTACTGGTTCATCCACGGTTGCACCAGATCCGAATAGCTCTGGTCGCCACCCTTGGTCAGCTTCGCCGAAGGACCGGTGCCGATGGCGCCCTGCGACTTGGCGAAATCAACCCATTGCTTGAATTCGGCTTCGGACTTCGGCTCCTGCTTGCCGTAGAACACGTTCTTGTCCTTCTCGCCGGACTCGGCAAAGGTCACCTTCGATTTCGGCTCGATGCTGCCTTCGCCGACCCACAGCAGCAGGATTTTCGGCACTTGCGGCATTTCCTTTTGCAGCAGTTCGAGGCTGTTCTTCTCGAAAGTCTGCAGGATCACCTTGCCTTTGCCCTGGCCGACGGCCAACTCGCTTTTCGCCAGTTTCGAACCGGCCGGGCTCAGCCAGCCGCGATCTTGCAGCTTCTCTTTCAGGTCATGCTCGATGCCCGGAAACAGCTGCGGCTCCTTGGTTTCGATGTAAAGACCCGGCTTGTGTTTCGGATTGGCCTGGGCGATGTCGATGATCTCGTCGAGGGTGAGGATTTTCAGCCCGGCGTAGGATGGACGCGCGCGATCCGGGTAAGCCTTGTTGTACCAGCTGCCGGCGTCGAGGGTTTTCAATTCGGCCATGGTGAAGGCGGTGGCCGGGCTGTCCTTGCGCTCCGGGAACTTGGTCGCGACGTCTGTGGTGCGCTGCAGGTTGTTATCGTGCAGGGCGAACAGCACGCCGTCCTTGCTGCGCTGCAAATCCATTTCCAGGTAGTCGGCGCCGAGGTCGCGGGCCAGTTTGTAGGAGGCGGCGGTGGACTCCGGTGCATCAAAGGACGCGCCACGGTGAGCGATCACGGCTGGATGCGGGATGCCATGGGCGGCGGCAAGCGCGTTGACGTCAGTCTGGGCGGCGTGGGCCTGGCCGAGACCAAGCAGCAGGCTCAGCATGAGGGCGCTTTTGGTGAAAGTGGCGGGCATGTTCGAGTTCCTTTCGCAGGGCATTTTCAAAGACGTACCTTTTAACAACTGAATCGATTGGGTGCTATCGCCAGACCGACATAAACGTATTAAAAGCGATTTTTCCTGCACTTTTGTGGCGCGGTTTGCAGTACGCTTGCCCTCGGCAGACGCTCCGGCAGAGGGCGCGCCGATTCCGTTGCCCTGCGTGTAAACCATCGATGATTTTTCGTGAGGTTTACCATGCGCATCACTTCCCAACTCATCTGTCAGGCCGCCGATGACCTCAAGGGTTTCGTCGGCCTCAACCGCAAGACCGGCCAGTACATCGTGCGTTTCAGCGAAGATTCGTTCGGCATGGACGTCGCCGATGACGGCATCATTCCCACCAGCGAGTTTGTCTGGGCGCCGGCTTCTGAGACGACCATGACCTTGAAGCGCGAGCTGATTCAGTTGCTGCTGGATCAGAACATCGATGAGCGGATCAACATCAGCGAGCCGTTGCGGGTGTACATGAGCAAGGTTGAGGTGCCGGAGATTGTGGCGGTGCGCAGTCTGGTGAAGGGCTGAAGTTTTGTAGTGGCTGTTCCGGCATCTTCGCGAGCAAGCCCGCTCCCACATTGGATCTGTGGCGTTCACAAATCCCTGTGGGAGTCAGCCTGCTGGCGATGAGGCCAGTGAGCACACAACCAAATTCAAAACCCAAACGCGGTACCTGTGGGAGCGGGCTTGCTCGCGAAGGGGCCAGTCAGCGCGCCGCCAAAGTCACTGCCCAAACCGATACTCCCGCTCCACCCGACACACCCGGGTCTGAAACTTCGAATACCACTGCGCCCGCCCGCGCGCCTGAATCACCCGGTGCTCCGGATGCTCGCGCCAAGCCAGAATCGCCGCCTCGCTCTGCCAGTACGAAATGGTGATCCCGACCCCGTCTTCCCCACGAATCGAATCAATGCCGAGAAACCCCGGTTGCTGGCTGACCAGTTCCATCATCCGTTCCGACGCCGCCGCATAACCGTTGTCACCCTCGGTGCGGGTCGAGGTGAAAATCACCGCAAAGCAAGGCTCGTTCGGCTTCATGGACGTTGCTCCGCACACGCTTCGACGAACGCCCGCACCAATGGCGGAACCTGGCCCTTGAGCGCCGCACGTTCCGGTTGAAACAACGTGGCGACAAAAAACACATGGTCAGGCAATTCGATTGCGCGCAAGTCGCCTGCCGAATCGTGCCCCACGGCGCGTAGCCGATGGGTCAACAACTCTCGTTCGAACTGCGGATTCACCCCGAAGCGGCAGCGATAGCCTTCAAGAATTTCGGACGTTTCGTACGCCTTGGCGATCAACGAACCGGCGACCAGATGAATGCTGTCCACCGCCTCCACCAACGAACAGGTCAGCGGTGTGAGCACGGCTCGCGGTGAATCCGGCGATGTTTCGCCATGCTCGGCGTCGGCCCAGCCCAGCACATTGCGGGAAAACTCCAGCAGCGCATGCTGAAAACCACCGCAGGTGCCGAGGAAAGGGCGCTGTTGTTCGCGGGCAAAACGGATGGCCCTGAGTGCACCGGCCTCACTTTTGTAGGGGCTGGCCGGGACGCACCAGAAGCCGTCAAAGTGATCCAGCGCAGTGTCGGCGTGGATCTGCTCGGTGGGCAGCCATTCGAATTGCACATTGTGGCCGGACTGCTCGGCGATCAGGCCGAAGGCAACGGGGATCGCCTGGTGGGCGGTGACTTGCGGATCGTGATCGCCGATCAGGGCGATGGAAATGGCGTCCATGGGATTTCCTTGATTTGAGTGAGTGATGAACCTCTGGGGGAGGGTGTGCAGTTGTCGATCACCGGGGCTCACTATAGATTGGCGTTCACGCACTCAATATTGGCGTTTCCCCAAGTGATCAATGCAGCGACGCACTATCGACTCGACTACCCGGATCTGGCGCTGATCCTCGCGTTGGTGCGGGGCGGCTCTCTGGCCCGGGCGTCGCAGCTGCTCAGGGTAGATGTGTCTACGGTGTTTCGCGCAGTGCGGCGGCTGGAGTCGGCGCTCGGTCAGCAGTTATTCGAAAAGAGCCGCGCCGGTTACCTGCCAACCACCCTCGCGCAGACCTTGGCCGAGCAGGCCGAGCGCGCCGAACAGGCACTGGAAGCGGCGCGAATCGGTGTCGAGCAGGGCGGCGAAGTGGTCAGCGGCACGGTGCGCCTGACCTGCACCGACTCGGTGCTGCAAGGCCTGCTGTTGCCGGCGCTGGCGCAGTTCATGCCGAACTATCCGGCATTGACTCTCGAGCTGAGCACCTCCAACGATTTCGCCAACCTCAACCGCCGCGATGCCGACATCGCCCTGCGCCTGACGCGTACGCCGCCAGAGCATCTGGTCGGACGGCAACTGGCGAAGATTTCCTACCGGGTCTGCGCCAGTGCGCGTTATCTGCAAAACGTCGATGCGACGGATCTGGCGGCGCTGACCTGGATCGCCCCGGACGAGTTTCTGCCGGATCACCCGACCGTCGCCTGGCGCCGTCAGCAGTTGCCCGGCGTGACCCCGGCTTATCGCTGCAACAGCATGCTCTCGGTGACGGAACTGGTGCGCGGCGGACTCGGTGTGGCGGCGTTGCCGGACTTTCTCATTACCGAAGGTTTACAGGCCCTCAGCGAACCGTTGCACGGCTACGACACCGCGCTGTGGTTGCTGACCCGCCCGGATTGCCGAGCATTGCGCTCGGTGGTCACGCTGTTCGATGAACTGGGGCGGGCACTGCGGTTGCCGTGATCAGCGTTGCGGGTTCTGGCAGATGTGCGCATGCAGTTCGCGGGTCAGGCCTTCGATGCGTTCGGTCAGGCTCTTGGTCATTTCGGTGAGGCGGGTGTTCTGCTCCAGCAGTTCGAGCAGTTGCGCGGTGGTCTGCGCGGCCTGCGCCTGGCGCTCGCTGTTGGCCACCGCCAGCGCTTCACGGTGTTGCGCGTCGGCGTCCGATTGCGCCTTGTCCCGCGCGGCTTGCCGGGTTTGTGCCAGCAGGATCAACGGTGCGGCGTAGGCCGATTGCAGGCTGAACGCGAGGTTGAGCAGGATGAACGGGTACACGTCGAAAGTGGTGATACCCGTCGCATTGAGGCACACCCACAACAGCACGATCAGGGTTTGTGCGCCAAGAAAGGTCGGCGTGCCGAAGAACCGCGCGAAGGCCTCGGCGCGCAGGGCGAACGTGTCGTTGCCGAAGGTGGTGTTGAGGTGGGCGTGGGGGCGGTGGAAGCGCAAGTGGTCGACGGGGGCGGGCGTGGGGACGTCGGGTTTTTCTGTGGTCATGATGGGCTCGGCAGGACTTGGGACTGAAGGTCACTATAGTCCTGCATCGAGGCTTATGGCCCTTTCGCGAGCAGGCTCGCTCCTACAGGGGAACGCATTCCAATGTGGGAGCGAGCCTGCTCGCGAAGGCCGCGACGCGGTCTCTCAGCCCGGCGCGCGCTCATTGGCAAACATGCTCACCGCCTGCACCGCTTCACTGGCGCCATCGCGGATCTGCAGAATCACGCTGCCAGCCTGATCCGCCAGTTCAACGCCTTGCGCCGCCCGCCCGCGAGTGCCTTCCATGCTCTTGATCGCCTGACGGGTTTCGCTCTGGATCAGGCCGATCATGTTGGAAATCTCCGCCGTCGAGCCGCTGGTACGCGCCGCCAGTTGCCGCACTTCGTCCGCTACAACCGCGAATCCGCGACCCTGATCACCGGCACGCGCCGCTTCAATCGCTGCGTTGAGCGCCAGCAGATTGGTCTGGTCGGCAATCGCACGGATGGTGTTGACAATCGCCGTGATCTGCTCCGAGCGTTCGCCAAGTTGCGCGATCAGCGTTGATGACTGCGCGATATCGTCAGCGATTTCGCGCATCTCACTGGCCGCCTGCTGGATCACCTGAGTGCCTTGCTCGGCGACTTTCCGGGTTTCCACCGAGATGTGATAAGCAGCGCTGGCGCTGCGCGCATCGTGCTCGTGCTGCTCGACGCGGGCGGTGACGTCCGTGGCGAATTTCACCACTTTGCACAACCGCCCGGCAGCGTCGTATACCGGGTTGTAGTTGGCCTCCAGCCACACACTCTGGCCGCGCTTGTCGACGCGTTCGAACTGACCCTGAAACAGCTCACCCTGATTCAACCGCCGCCAGAAATCCTCGTAGGCGCTGCTGTTGACCAGCTCCGCGCGGCAGAACAAACGGTGATGTTTACCCTTCAGTTCAGCGAGCGTGTAACCCATGCGCGTCAGAAAATTCTGGTTGGCGGTGAGAATGCCGCCGTTGAGGTCGAATTCGATCACCGCCATCGCCCGGTCGATCGCCTGCAGCTTGGCATTGGCCTCGCTTTCCTGCTGAACCTTGGTCGTCACGTCCATGGCGAACTTGACCACTTTGACCACGCGCCCCGACGCATCCTTGATCGGGTTGTAATTAGCTTCCAGCCAGACCGGCTGGCCCTGGCTGTTGATCCGCTCGAAGGTACCGGACTGGAACTGGCCGTTTTTCAGGCGCGACCACAGTTCGGTGTATTGCGCGCTGCGACCAAACTCCGCGGTGCAGAACAAACGATGCGGCTGGCCGATCACCTGTTCGGCGCGGTAACCCATGGTTTTGAGGAAGTTGTCATTGGCCTTTAACACTACGCCTTCAAGGTCGAACTCGATCACCGCCATGGAGCGATTGATCGCTTCAAGCAGGCCGTTCTGTTCGGTGATGGTGTGTTGAAGGTCGTTGAGTTCGGACTGGTGGCGTTTGAAAAACATAGGGGCAGTACCTGGAAGTAGGGAAAGACGAGGTTTGTGTCCCTGTTTCCGCGCTGGCAGAGCAAATGCCGGGTCGGCATTTGTCATTGACTGCAAAGTGCCAGCATCCAGGCTGACGAGCCGATCTTATACAAACTGCTTTGAGTTGTACAAGAAATTGCGAATCAGTTTTTTCAAGGCTGAGGGCGCGGGCGTCTTCTTAGCCCGGACTGCTCAGCGCCACGCTGATGGTGTTGCGCCCGGTGTGTTTGGCGGTGTACAGCGCTTTGTCGGCGTCATCCAGCCAGGCAACTGCGTCGCTGTACGTCGGCTGAAACCGGGCCAGACCAATACTCAGGCTGACGCGTAGCTCTGGCACATCCGGGTGCCGATATTGATCCATCGCCTGACGCAATCGTTCCATTTGCGCCTCGGCTTTATTGAGTGGCTGGTCGGGCAGGATCAGGCAAAACTCGTCGCCGCCATAACGACCGGCCCGTTCACCTTCGGCCAGCAGCCCTTTGAGTGCCTGGCTCAACTCGCGCAGCACGGCGTCGCCAACGATGTGCCCATAGTTGTCGTTGATGGTCTTGAAATGATCGATGTCGATCAGCGCCAGAATGTCCTGGGTGTTGTTATCTCGGCACCGGATGAAACGCGTATGGAGCAGATCCTTCCAGGCGCCGTGATTGAGCAGCCCGGTGAGGCTGTCGGTGCGGCTCAGGTCTCTGAGTGCACGTTTGTGTTGTGCAAGTTTGATCGCCAGTTGGTAACTGACCATGCCCAAGGCCAAGGGGTACAAGGTCAGCATCGGCAGGCAGGCCCAAACCTCGATTTGCGTCATCGTCAGGCTGAACTTGAAGCCGAACAGTAAACAGCCCAGCAGTACGCCGGCCACTTGGGCAAGGGCACCGAGCAGGAACAGACGTCGTCCACCGGCGGCGACATTGTTCATGGTCATCATCGACAGGATGGTCACGGTGGTCAGCGGATTGAACTGAAAGCACGCGGTCCAGAAGCCCCCGCACAACGAGTCGTACAACAGGTTGCGGCGTTCGGCATGGTAGGGGAAGGTCGAGCGGGTCGAAATCTGGTAGGCCAGATGCGGCCAGATAAAACCGTTGAACACCAGCAGCGCCCAGAGCCAGTTCGGCATGTGCAACGGATACAGCGCGGCCGCGACGCTGAAAAAGCCGACACCCAGACCGATGATCCTGGGCAGATAAATGCGTCTGGCGAATGACAAGCCTTTGCCGCGTTGATTTTCCATGATGTCCTGCGCCAGATTCATCCTGAAATACTTTGAAGTGTTTTTTCAGGTTGACCGTTCGTCGGTCAATTGTCGGACATTGTCATTTATTCCAACGGGAATAATCAGTGTCCTTCCGAGCCATTTAATCGTGGCGGGGCGCAGGAGAGGGCCGGTTTAGAGCTGGTATCTGGACAGAAACATCTCCATGGCCGACTCGGCCACGGCTTTTTGCGTGTCTGCATCCAGCGGCGGCAGGCCCATGGAAATCTGCGGCCAGAAACCGAACGATTTCAACAGCCCTTGCACCTGCTGCGCGGCAAATTCTGCGTTTACGGTTTTCAGCCGACCATCCGCCAGCGCAGCGCGAATCCACACCGTCAGGCCTTCCTCCCGCTCTCCCATGCGCGCCACCATGTCCTGCGCGCGCTCCGGGGAATGGATGGTGGCGGCAATCGCCACCCGTGCCAGCCCGAGAAAGTTGTCATCGGCCATCATCTGCAGTTTAGCCAGCAACATGGGCAGCAGTTGCTCGCGCAGCGGCTGATCCGCGCGATAGGTCACGGCTTGCTCGTCGGTAATCCGTGCCCAGAGTTGGTTGAGAATTTCGGCGAACAGCTCTTCCTTGCTGGGAAAGTGGTTGTACACCGTGCGCTTCGACACCCCGGCGGTGGCCGCGATTTTGTCCATGCTGGTGACCTCGAACCCGTTGGCACGGAATTCGGCAATTGCCGCCTGGATGATGGCTTCGCGTTTGCGGTCGGTGAGGCGTTGTGGAGCTGTCATAAGTACGCTTCGGCAGAGAAGGGGGTGGAATTACACTTGGCAGTTTACTTGTCATCACGTTTCATGCAACCTAGAAACTACACCGCCCAGTGTAATGTTGCGTTAATCCGCGCAACCTAAAAACAGACAGTTCGGCTGATGCGTGCGTGCCTTGGCCATTTATCGTCCCACCGTGAAAAACCGTGAATTGCGCGGTTTTTCTGGAGTCTCTCAGTCATGGCCAATCCAGATTTTTCTGCGGATCAAACTTCCACGCCTGAAGCCTCTCGCCAGGATCAAGGGCTGTTCCGTAACCATGCGCCGGTGCAGCGCGAAGGTGGGCGCAAGATGCTGCGGATCATGTGGAACATGATCTTCAACAAGCCGCGCAATACCCGACCGGCCGCCGCGATCCCGGTACAGTCGCTGACCCGTGAAGACCTGCTGGCAGCACCGAATCACAGCGTTTACCGCCTCGGCCACTCGACCCTGCTGCTGAAAATGCGCGACAAATTCTGGATCACTGACCCGGTCTTCGCCGAGCGTGCCTCGCCCGTGCAATGGGCCGGTCCGAAACGTTTTCACCAGCCGCCGATCAGCATCGACCAGTTGCCGCCGATCGAAGCGGTGATCCTGTCGCACAACCATTACGACCACCTCGATTACCAGGCGGTATTGCAACTGGCGGCCAAAACCAACTATTTCCTGACCCCGCTGGGCGTCGGCGACACCCTGATCAAATGGGGCATCGACGCCAGTAAAGTTCGCCAGTACGACTGGTGGCAGGGCACCGAAATCGCCGGCATCCGCTTCGTTGCCACTCCCTCGCAGCACTTCTCCGGACGCGGCCTGTTCGACAGCAACAACACTCTGTGGGCCTCGTGGGTGATGATCGACGGCGACACGCGAATCTTCTTCAGCGGCGACAGCGGCTACTTCGACGGCTTCAAATGCATCGGCGAACAATACGGCCCGTTCGACCTGACCCTGATGGAAACCGGCGCCTACAACGTCGAATGGCCACACGTGCACATGCAACCCGAAGAAACCCTGCAGGCGCACCTCGACCTCAAGGGCCGCTGGCTGTTTCCGATCCACAACGGCACCTTCGACCTGGCAATGCACGCCTGGCATGAGCCGTTTGACCGGATTCTGGCGCTGGCCTGGGAGCGTAGTGTTTCGATTACCACGCCGCGAATGGGCGAGGCGTTTAATTTGATGCAGCCGCAGCGGGGGCACACGTGGTGGCTGAATATGGAGCAGGATGTGTCGGAAAACGCCCCAATTGCTGGTAGCGGCTACAAGTCGGGATGACTTTTCCTACTGTCGGTAGTCCAGCTGGCTGACAGCTCTTTCCTATGTCCTCGGTAGGCTTGGTCGCGAGTGAATGAATCACTCGTGATTAGCCTAAACAAGGACGATAGACATGACGCATTTCTTCAAACGTCGCGTGAATACGCTGACGAGATCCATATTGGTCGCACTGGCAGCGACAGGAGTCGCCGCCAGTGCCCATTCGGCCACTGATCTTCATTACGCCAGCGTCAGTGAACTCAGCAAAATGATGGCCGACAATGAGCTCACTGCTGTTGAGCTGGTTGAACACTTTCAACAGCGAATTGCCGAGCTGGACAAGCAAGGCCCTGCTATCCACGCCATCGTCGAACTGAATTCACAAGCCATCGAAATTGCCACCGCGCTGGATAACGAGCGTAACGAGGGGCTGTCGCGTGGTCCGTTGCATGGTATTCCGGTACTGCTCAAAGACAATTTTGATACCGCCGACAGCCTGCAAACCAGCGCCGGCTCCTTGGCCATGGTCGGCCAGCCGGCAGCCAACGATGCTTTTGTGGTTAAACAGCTGCGGGATGCCGGCGCGATTATTCTGGGTAAAGCCAACATGAGCGAATGGGCTTATGTGCGGGAAATGGGGTTACCCCATGGTTGGAGCGGACGTGGTGGGCAAGGGAAAAACCCGCATGCACTGAGCGAGGAAATCTGCGGTTCCAGTTCTGGATCGGCCGCTGCCGTGGCTGCCGGTTTCGCGCCGATCTCCTTGGGCACGGAAACCAACGGTTCGATCACTTGCCCGGCATCTGCCAATGGCGTAATCGGCGTCAAACCCACCTTGGGTCTGTTCAGTCGCACCGGGGTGGTGCCAATCACCCGTCTGCAAGATACCCCTGGTACTTTGACACGTACTGTCCGTGACGCAGCGTTGATGTTCAACGTGTTGCAAGGCACGGATGCGACAGACTCCGCGACATCGATCGCCCCGACAGGAATCGACTACACCGCGTTACTGGCAAACGATGCCCTGCAAGGCAAGCGTATCGGTTATCCCGCCGCTTACGAGGGAACGGACGGCGTGGTCCTGACTCCCGGAGTGGAGTTTCAGAAGGCAATGATCACACTCGAGAAACAAGGTGCGACGCTCGTGCCAGTGACCATTCGTTTACCTGATATCGATAATTTCGTACCCGGTCTGATGGGCGCGATGAAATACGAATTGCCTGAATATCTCGTCAGCCGTTCCGGTCTGCCGATCCAGTCGTTGCAGGACCTGATCGACTTCAATCAGCTCAATCCCGGCAAGGAGGGCTATGGGCAGGCCACGCTCGAAGCGATGAATGCGCTGGACATGACTCACGAACAGGCCAGCGGATTGATCTTGAGCATCAGCAAAAACTTCAAGGACGCCATTGACGAGCAACTGCGCGAACACAACCTCGACGCAATGGTTGCCGAAGCGGATGGTTACTCGCAATTTTCTGCCGCAGTGGCTGGTTATCCGGCGGTAACCCTGCCATCGGGCATGAGCGCTAACGGTATACCCACGTCCGTGTTCTTTTTCGGCAAAGCATGGAGCGAGCCGCAATTGTTCGCCATGGCCTACAGCTATGAACAAGCCTCGGCCGAGCTGCGGCACCCTGCGTTCAAGTAATCATTCCACCTAAGCAAAATCCCCACGCTCTGCAACGTTCTGTTGCATGGCTTGGGGATTCAATTTGCGACCCGGCGCAAACCCGGGAAAGAACACCAACCCCTGTGCCTCAAACCGATAAGCCAACGCCAGCCGCGTCGCATCCGCCACGTCCTGCTGCGCTTCAAACCGCTGGATATCATCCACCGCAACCTCCGCCTCGCGCGACAGTTGTTCCACGCTCCAGCCCAGCATCGCTCGGGCCTGGACGCAGTGCGTCGGGGTGAACTGGAAAAGGGCAATGCGTTCGAGGATGTGGTTCATCGCAAGAGAGGCCATGGTGTGCTCCGGGCTCAAGAGTGCTGATTGAAAATGTACTGTGTTTTTGTACAGTTGTTTTCGGCCGGGATCAAACGCATTTTTTGATTTGCCCTAGTTCGCCGCCTCCAACCAGACGGACGGTGCCTGTCCGAGGATGCGCCGGAACATCGTCGAGAACGCCGCCGGGCTCTCATAACCGAAGTCCAGGGCGATTCGCGTCACCGCTTCACCGGCCGCCAGCCGCGCCAGCGCCAGCACCACGCAGGCCTGTTGCCGCCATTGGCTGAAGCTCAACCCGGTCTGCTGCCGAAACAGTCTGTTGAAGGTGCGCAAGCTTATGTGCAACTGCTCGGCCCAGTGTTGCGGCGACTGATGGGCGTTCGGCTGAAGCAGAAAGGTCTGACACAAAGCCAGGAGCTTTCCGTCAGTCGGCAGCGGAATGTGCAAGGGAAGGGGTGCACTGCGCGTCAGTTCATGCAGCAACAGCTCGATCAACACGCCGTCGCGTCCTTCGAGGTCATAGGTCAGCGGCACTTCCACGGCTTCCATCAACAAGTGCCGCATCAACGGTGAAACGCTGATCACCTGACAAAGCTGGCCCAAATCTACCGCCCCCGGCTCGATGTACAAACTGCGCGTACTCACGCCGAGCATCAGCACCTCATGCGCCACTCCCGGCGGAATCCACACCGCTCGTTGCGGCGGCACCACCCAATTGCCGTCATGAGTACGAACCTGCATCACCCCCGTCGCGCCGTACAACAACTGCGCCCGTCGATGCGTATGAAACGGCAACAGATGGCCGTGGGAATAATCCGTACCGATCGCCACCACCGGGCGCGGTGTGTGATCCAGCAGATTGATCGAAACATTGCGCATCGAGCGTTTCCGGTAGTTGGCGTAAACGCAAACATTATTGGCTGAGTTGCTGAAGCAGGCCAAGCCGCGTCGCTCTATTGTCAACCGCTCGCCACCACCGGAAGACGCGCCATGTTCTATCTCTTGTTGACCCTTTTCGGCTGTATGACCGGCATCACCGCCGTGCTCTTCGGCTTCGGCGGCGGCTTCGTCGTCGTGCCGTTGCTCTACCGCATGCTCACCGCCAGCCACGGCGCCGACGACCCCATCAGCCAATCGGCCATGCACATCGCCGTCGCCACCTCGACCTGCGTGATGATCGTCAACGCCCTGATCGCCACCGACAAACACCGCCGCGCCGGCAACCTGATCCGCCATTACCTGTGGCCGCTCGGCGGCTTCATCGCCCTGGGCGCGATCATCGGCGCGATCGCCGCGGTGTGGGTCAGCGGCGAGGTGATTCGCTACACCTTCATCGCCTACCTCGGCGTGACCATCATCGACTGCCTGCTCAGACGCGGCTTCCTCACCCGCAGCGAAGGCGTCATCCCACGCCGATTGGATCGCAAGGAAATATCCGCCGGCGGTGTAGGCATCGGCGCCATCGCCACGTTCCTCGGCGTAGGAGGAAGCGTCATGACCGTGCCGCTTCTGCGCCGCTGCGGACTGAGCATGTCTCAATCAACGTCCATGGCGAATCCGTTAAGCGTGCCGGTGGCCGTGGCCGGGACGCTGACGTATATGGCACTGGCCGGTTTCAGCGAGACGGATCTGGGCGTGTGGTTTGTCGGGTATGTGGATTTGCTGGCGTTTGCGGTGCTGACGCTGGGGTCCTTGGTCGGGATTCGGTTGGCTACGCCGTGGATCGGGCGGATACCGGATCGGGTGCATGCGTGGGTGTACATCGCACTGCTGATCATCGTGATGCTGGGCATGCTGCTCAAGTAGAGCCTCGATTCCTGCGCGCATCCTCTGCATACTTCGCAGCCTCATTCATTCAGGGATCGATCCATGCTCAAGGGACTGCTGCGCCTGGCGCCATACGCTGCGGCGCTGTTCACATTGATTTCCACCGCCCATGCCGAAGATGGCCGACACGTGTTCACCGGTACGCTGGGCAAGATGCCGATTGTGGTGGAGCTCAACACCACGCAGCAGGACGAAGTTACCGGCCGCTACTTCTATGAGAAGTATCACCGCGACCTGGAACTCAGCGGCTCGCTGCAAGACAGCACGTTGAACCTTGTTGAAGGCAACAACCGCTATGGCGACGACAAACCGCTGCCAACCCTGAAGTTGAAATCCACCGCCAATGGCTGGCAGGGCGAATGGCAAAACCCCAAGGGCAAGAAGCTGCCGGTACAACTGACCGAAGCCAAACTTCCCGCGCCAACTGCAACGACGTTGCCCTTTATTGCCACTTTGCCGAAGAGCGATCCCTACGAGTATTTGCGCTTACAGGGACTCAAGCTCAAACCGGAGAAGAAAGAAAACTTCATGGGCTACGACCTGCAATGGTGGACGGAGCCTGAGTCAAAGATATCGTTGTTCAGTGTCGAGTCCGGCTATACGAAAGAAGAGCAGCAGCGGATTAATAACCACTTGCTCGGACGGCTCTGGACTGAAGTCATCGACTATCACCGCTGCATGATGGATGGCGGGGAATACGCCGAGTTCGATCAAGGTGCTGCCCCTGAGTTTCTCTCGCCGGACGTGGTCAGCCTGGACATCTCCACCGGTTACAGCTGCGGCGGTGCCCACCCGGATTTCGGCAGTTCGCCAATCAACCTCGACGTCCACACCGGCGAATTGTTGAAACTCAAAGATGTACTGTGGATTGGTGAACCGAATAGCGCGGCCACCGAATACGATCAGCTGAAAGTCATGGCGCCGTGGCTGGTCAAACAGTTCACCACGCTCTATCCCGAAGAGATGAAGAAGCCCGCGGAAGATGACGGCAGTTGCGATTACACCGATGAAAGCGTCTGGGGTTATTCCAACTGGCACTTCACACCGAAGGGGATTTACCTGGGCGCTTACTTCGCCCGTTACCAACGTAACTGCGACAACCCCGATTGGTCAGTGCTGCCGTACTCGCTGGTCAACCAGCACCGTGGCGAAGCCAAACTGCAATTGCCCAAAGGCTAACCATCACGCCAACCCCGGCGCTTCCCGCACAATGAAGTGATCCAGGTTCTCGATGTTGGCACTGAACACCCCGAACGTCTGTTCGGGGTTCTTCTTGCTCGGCACCTGCTTCAACTCCGGCGTCACGCCATAGAAGAAACAGAACAACTCCTTGTCGCTGTCGATCGCGTGCTTGATCTCTTCCAGAAACGCCTTGCGCTTGCGGTAGTTGTCGATCAACTTCTTGCTCAAGTACACGTTCACCGAATACGGCTTCTTCTTCGCCTCATCCGCCTGCTTGAACCAGACTTTCTGCTCGAAATCGATACGAAAACTCTGGGTGTAATCCTTGATCTCCTTGATCTTGCCCCAGTAAATCAGCCCCTTGTTGTCCGTCAGATACTCGATCTTCTTGAAGAACGAGCCATAAGGCGCCGTGTGCTCGCCGATCTTCAACGGCATGCGCTTGAGCAACTCCTTGTCGGCGAAGTTCGACACAAAACACTCCACCGGATGCGCAAACACACTGGTCTTGTCCGGCGCCGTCTCACGCCCCGGCGACTCCCTGGAACTCACCTGCGCCACCCGCACCGGATCGTCCCGCAACACATCCGCCATCCCTGCTGGCGCAGCAGGCTTGCGAACATACTCACGCCGCGTCAGCAACAACTCCGACGGAAAATGCTCCTCCCGCCCGTCATCCACCTCACCCTCCGCCGTCTCAATCCCCGACGCCGACGCCTTCAAACTCACATACGGACAACCCGCTACATGCTGCGTACCGGGCAAGTTCTTGAAGTGCGGCGTGCGCACGTAATTCACGTTCTTGGCGTTGAACGTGCCCAACTCGTTCGACGCATCAAACGCCGAACGACAGGCATCGTTGGGGCACTGGAAGTGTTCCTTCGCAGAATCGAACGCCACCGTCTCATCGAAATTGAGATCGCGAACGTCATAGATCGACAACTTGTCGTCGAGGCTGAGGCAGTAGGCGAGGTCGAATTTCATGGCAGGGCTCGGATCCTTGAGTGGGGGAGGGGTATTAATAGCGGGAGGCGGCGCGGGTTGCACTGATTGTTTTCAGGATGATGCTGGATTTGTGGGGATGAGCCTGCAATTGGTGGTATCACCTCAATCCTTGATCTTGACGTCCCGATTCCGCAGTAATGCTGTGAAGTGAGGGGATCCCTTCACTCCCGTCTCAGCCGCTTCACGCTCAGATATAGCGACTCAGTAAACGCCTCGCGATCATTCGAATGGTGACAGCGTCTATGACAGTTTGGGCAGAGCGCCACAGCGTTGCTGGTTCGATCAGACCCTTTATTTGCCAAGTGCTTAACATGGTGGACTTCAAGATAGGGTGAGTCATTTTTTGTGAACGGCGCAGGTTTCTTACATCCCTCGCATACACCTTTAGCCTTCTTCCGAACCCAAGCTCTAACTTTCGGGTCGCGGATGTAGGCAGTGCCTGGTGATGGAGCGCGCTTGGGCTTCAGAATCCCAACCGGTTCATCTCCAAGTGGCAGTTTTTCCAGTGCGACCGCCCTTTGCTCCAGAGTTTCCTCATCAGCAGTAGGAGCTGTCGGGTCTCCAGGCTTCACGCCTTTTTCAATCAGCACTGCTCGAATTGACTGCTCAACATTTGAGCCAACGTTTCGGGCGGGCTTATATCCTTTGATGAATTCTTGATGCATTTTCATCAGAACAGCGGATATGTTTTGCATACGGAATTCGACCGAACCTTTTGTTCGATTCGGTAATGCCGTTTCGCGCAGGGCAAGATTCTCTGCGGTCTTAACAAACCTTTGACCGCGTTTCTCTAACGCGAGCATTTTCAGATAGGCATCTACGGCGGCCCTAACCTCAGCAATGCTCCAATCGCTATCTTTGTTCGTTGTGCTCATAAAATCGCCGAGGGTGGAAATCCTCGGACGATACTGAGTGGCCATCACTGTTGTCTACGAAAAATCCTACACCAATGATGGATCTTTCTCTCAAGCTCGTCCTAGGACGTTGCTCCATTCCATCTGCTGGCAACGAAAGCCGCAGGCTTCTCGGTCTTTTTTATTGGAGCTTCACTAGATAACTTCGATAGATCCAGCCATCCACATCTTCACCGTCGACATCGGCCTTGACTCTAATCCAGGAGGACGTGTCACCATCAATGTTCTCGACCCATTCTCCCTTTGGCAGGCGGGCTAATTCATCTGAGTTTTTGTTAGGTTTCGCGCGCAGGATGACTTCGTCAGCCGTAACGACGCTATAACCCTTGAGCAGTGCACGTTGTTCACTTGTTAGCGACTTAACTGTCGCGCGAATTTCTTCGGGGGTTTTTGATGCTTCTGTAGCGCTGTACGACGTTGTGATCAGGGCGGCTAGGGCGATTACGTTTAAAAATTTCTGCAATTTATCCCAGAAGAAAGTAAGGAACACTGAAAGGTATCTGTATGCGTCCACTGAAAGCTCAGTAAGGCTCGCTCCATTTTCAATGACTTCAACTATTTCTTTTTCCAGATCAAGCTTGTTAGGCGGAGGGGTGTAGAGGGTTTCTGTGCTTGTATCGAAGTGGACAGAGTCGAATGTAAAGTGTTTTGTGGTTCTGTGAGCTTCGGGTGAATGAGAGGTCAGGTAGTTATAGAGGAGTGAATTTTTCTGCTCTTCAAACCATTCGGGTGCGAGGGCAAGAACTTCAATATTATTGAGGCTCGCTGTTGCTTTTCGAATTCGGTTGCTCACGGCTAAGCCAATATTTTTGGCTGGTTTATAGCTTGAAATACGTTGTAAGCCCAGCTCTTCGAATACTGCAGAGATGTTCTGCATCCGAAACTCAACAGAGGCTTTAGTTCGACTATTTAAAACTCCCTCACGTAGCACACGATTCTCATGAGCTTTATTGACGGTCTGACCACTTTTTTCACGCAGCAACATTCGGAAGTAAGCCTCGACCGTTGCTTGAATCTCCACATCGCTCCAATCGTTGGTGCTCATTTCCGTATTCCTAGAATCGTCCGAGGTCTAAAGCACTCGAACGATACTGAGTGGTCATCACGACTGTCTAGGAAAAATACTACATTTGCTGGCGATGCGGCTGACGGGTGATCCTACAAGTGCAGCACTAACTCATTGAACGTCTCGACGAAAGAAACAGTTGCATCGCCTTCCACCACCGAGGCTTAGCAGTCATTACTCTCCGTTGTTTTTGATCCTGCAACAGATACGGCATATCCCGAAGCCGAATCCAGCCCTCATCCTGCCAATGCAGCAAACTCAAAGACATCTCCGGCCAATCCAACAAGCTCAACATTGGCCGATTCGAATCTCCTGAATCCGCAGCATCGCGCAATGTCGGCACCACCTCATTGGTCAGCCATTCCCGCAACAACCGATTACCCGGAACGTAGTGATAGACCAGCAGCGCGTACACCCCGGACTCACTGAGCATCAGATGCTGTTCTGGTTCTCGAAAGTACTCAATCCACATGACGCGGCGCTGATCGCTATCTAGCTTGTTGACCACCCGATCATTCAGATGGAAACCCATCAAGCGGCCGACATCGCGAGCGGAGAACCAAGGCTGGTTTTCTAATAAAAGGGCATGGAGAGAAAGGTTGTGGCGAGAGAACACTATTACCGGGAGCGGATCAGACATATCTATGACCTCTACGTTAGATTTTGGGAGGGCCTGACCCCAACGTAGAGCGGACTTAAGAAATCCCAACGAGCAGAGCAGTTGTCACCGACGAATCACACGTCTGTGTCACTGACCAAGCTTTCTACGTTGGGCGTTTCTTAGGCACCTGCGATAGAGCTTAGTAGTGCTTGTAGCGGCCTTCAATGGGACGCGGCTGTAAGTGCTGTAGGAGATTGAGCGCTGTGACGTAGGCGTAAAAAACGATTACCAATCGTCCATAAAAAAGCCCCGATCAGATCGGGGCTTTTGCTTTCTCGACTTGGCGACTCAAGCAGCAATCGTCAAATCGTGGCGAGCGAGACCATTAGTCCCAGCTCAACGCACCACCAGTTTGGTATTCGATCACGCGAGTCTCAAAGAAATTCTTCTCTTTCTTCAAGTCCATAATCTCGCTCATCCAAGGGAACGGGTTAGTGGTCCCTGGGTACTCTTCTTTCAAACCGATCTGCGACAAACGACGGTTAGCGATGAACTTCAGGTAGTCCTCCATCATCGCCGCGTTCATGCCCAGTACGCCGCGAGGCATGGTGTCGCGGGCGTATTCGATTTCCAGCTGCGTACCCTGCAGGATCATTTGGGTCGCTTCTTCCTTCATCTCGGCATCCCACAGGTGTGGGTTTTCGATTTTGATCTGGTTGATCACGTCGATGCCGAAGTTCAGGTGCATGGATTCGTCGCGCAGGATGTACTGGAACTGCTCGGCGACGCCGGTCATTTTGTTGCGGCGGCCCATGGAGAGGATCTGGGTGAAGCCGCAGTAGAAGAAGATGCCTTCCAGAACGCAGTAGTAGGCGATCAGGTTGCGCAGCAGTTCTTTGTCGGTGTCCGGGGTGCCGGTTTCGAACTTCGGATCGGAGATCGAACGGGTGTATTTCAGGCCCCAGGCTGCCTTTTTGGCGACCGATGGGATCTCGTGGTACATGTTGAAGATCTCGCCTTCATCCATGGCCAGCGATTCGATGCAGTACTGGTAGGCGTGGGTGTGGATCGCCTCTTCAAACGCCTGGCGCAGGATGTACTGGCGGCATTCCGGGTTGGTGATCAGGCGGTACACGGCCAGGACCAGGTTGTTGGCAACCAGGGAGTCGGCGGTGGAGAAGAAGCCGAGGTTGCGCATCACGATGCGGCGCTCGTCGTCGGTCAGGCCTTCCGGGTTTTTCCAGAGGGCGATGTCGGCGGTCATGTTGACTTCTTGCGGCATCCAGTGGTTTGCGCAGCCGTCCAGGTACTTCTGCCAGGCCCAGTCGTACTTGAAGGGTACGAGTTGGTTGAGGTCGGCGCGGCAGTTGATCATGCGCTTTTCGTCAACAGCGACACGGGCGGAGGCGCCTTCGAGTTCGGCGAGGCCTTCGGCGACGTCGAGGGAATCCAGTGCTGCCTTGGCGCGGGCCACGGCGGCCGAGTCGTCGGCGGTGACGGCGCGGGCTTCCAGCGCTGCGGCACCGCCGGCGCTGTCGAGGCGGTCCATGTTGGCTTCAGTAGCGTGGCCGGCGTTGGCGCCTTTCACGGTTGCTACTTCACTGTCTTCTTTGTCGAATTCGTCCCAGCTCAGCATGACGTGTCGTCTCCTGCGTGAGGGCCTGTCGCCCCGTGTGAAACCTGATTGGTTGGGTGGTTCACACGGTCGTACAGACCGCGTTGGATCTTAAGGAATCGTTTTTTGCAGCAGCTAAGGCAGGCAATAAAACAGAATTTTGTTCGGGGTTCCGAGAGCCTCTGACGGGCGCAGCTCGCGTTGAACGCTGCTGCGGGGCTTCAGATTGGCTGTTCATCCCTGTAAGGGAATATTGCTGTCCCGATTAGGGCGGCATTATAGGGAAAAAAAACGGGCTGTGCTGAGGCGAATCCGCGCATGGAGCGGTCGAGGAGGCTGGTTTTTCGATGAGAGTGCGGGTTTACAGGGCTTTGCCGGGGATAGATTTTTTTTCGCAGAAATTTCGTAAATGTGGATTTGCTCAAAAAACGAACAAAAAAACCGGTTTTTTACTACATCTAGTGTTTTGCAAGCATTTTTGACGACTCCAGACACAACTGAGCCCGACCGAAGCCGGGCTGGAATCGACCCTCAAATGAGGCGCTGAGCGGTCCGATTCGGTGCAGTCTCAATCATCAATTGGTGCAGCCATTACCCATGACGCTGTAACGCAGGATATGGCGCTGACCCTTGGAGTCGTCGTACTCCATTTTGGCCGGTACCACTTCGCAGACATTCGGCACTTCGCTCATCGATACAACTTTGGCGATGTCCAGGTGAGTGGAGTAAGTGTATTCCTCGATCACCGGTTGTTGCTGTGCGACATCAGTCGGGACCTCGTCTGCCATGGCGGTTGCGCACAGACTGCTGAGGGCCAGAACCAATAAAGCTTTCATTTCAGATTTACCTTTTTGAGGTCGAGTGGGGTCACGCAACCTTTTTAGGGTTGCGTGTGGAACTTCATCATTTGCAGTTATTACTTGAGAGCTGGATTAACGGCCTTCGTGGGGGCTGTAACGTTGTTAATCGCGTTTGCCTTGTCGGCGAGGTGGATTTTAGGGAGGAGGGGTGGGGGTAAACAGGTGGGGTTTTGATAAACACTTTTGGCAGATTTGGTAACAATCGGTCGCCAGGGTGGGGAAGAGCGTTTTCTGGCGATGCAATTTGTCTGGGGAACCGAGTTGTCTGGATCGCTTGCAGGCAAGCTCCTACAAGGGGTTTGGGGTGTTTGGGGGTAGTGCGTCGGGCTTGCTGTCTGGGTATCGCCATGTTTTGTAGGGGCTTGTTACTACCATCGTCGAATGGTTCTATGGGCCCGGCCCGGCTACAACGGGGTCATACAAAAACAACTATTCCACCGAGGTAAGAAAGATGAGTGCGGCTTCTCTGTATCCCGTTCGTCCCGAGGTTCTGGCCAATACGCTGACTGACGAGGCGACCTACAAAGCCATGTACCAGCAGTCGGTCGTCAACCCTGACGGTTTCTGGCGCGAGCAAGCCAAGCGCCTCGACTGGATCAAGCCTTTCACCACGGTGAAGCAGACTTCCTTCGACGATCACCATGTCGACATCAAATGGTTCGCCGACGGCACCCTGAACGTTTCCTACAACTGCCTCGACCGTCATCTGGCCGAGCGCGGCGACCAAGTCGCAATCATCTGGGAAGGCGACGATCCTTCCGAAAGCCGTAACATCACCTACCGCGAACTGCACGAGCAAGTGTGCAAACTGGCCAACGCCCTGCGTGGTCAGGACGTGCACCGCGGCGACGTGGTGACTATCTATATGCCGATGATCCCTGAAGCCGTGGTCGCCATGCTGGCCTGCACCCGGATCGGCGCGATTCATTCGGTGGTGTTCGGTGGTTTCTCGCCGGAGGCGCTGGCGGGGCGGATCATCGACTGCAAATCGAAAGTGGTCATCACCGCTGACGAAGGCATCCGTGCCGGCAAGAAGATCTCGCTGAAGGCCAACGTCGACGACGCGCTGACCAACCCGGAAACCAGCAGCATCCAGAAAGTCATCGTGTGTAAGCGCACCGGTGGCGACATCAAGTGGAACCAGCATCGCGACATCTGGTACGAAGACCTGATGAAAGTGGCGGGCACCGTCTGCGCGCCAAAAGAGATGGGCGCCGAAGAAGCGCTGTTCATCCTTTATACCTCTGGCTCGACCGGCAAACCGAAGGGCGTGCAGCACACCACCGGCGGTTATCTGCTGTACGCGGCGATGACCCACGAGCGTGTGTTCGACTACCGTCCGGGCGAAATCTACTGGTGCACCGCCGACGTCGGCTGGGTCACCGGCCACAGCTACATCGTCTACGGCCCGCTGGCCAATGGCGCGACCACGCTGCTGTTCGAAGGCGTGCCGAACTACCCGGACATCACCCGGGTGGCGAAGATCGTCGACAAGCACAAGGTCAACATCCTCTACACAGCGCCGACCGCGATCCGCGCGATGATGGCGTCCGGCACCGCCGCCGTTGAAGGCGCGGATGGCAGCAGCCTGCGTCTGCTCGGTTCGGTCGGCGAGCCGATCAACCCGGAAGCCTGGGACTGGTACTACAAGAATGTCGGCAAGTCGCGTTGCCCGATCGTTGATACCTGGTGGCAGACCGAAACCGGCGGCAACATGATGAGCCCACTGCCGGGGGCGCATGCACTGAAGCCGGGGTCGGCGGCACGTCCGTTCTTCGGTGTGGTGCCGGCGCTGGTCGACAACCTCGGCAACATCATCGAGGGCGAGGCCGAGGGCAATCTGGTGATTCTCGATTCGTGGCCGGGTCAGGCGCGCACGCTGTATGGCGACCATGACCGCTTCGTCGACACCTACTTCAAGACTTTCCGTGGCATGTACTTCACCGGTGACGGTGCGCGGCGTGATGCCGATGGTTACTACTGGATCACCGGGCGCGTGGACGACGTGCTCAACGTCTCCGGCCACCGCATGGGCACCGCCGAGATCGAAAGCGCGATGGTCGCCCACCCGAAAGTCGCCGAAGCGGCGGTGGTCGGTGTGCCGCATGACATCAAGGGGCAGGGCATTTATGTCTATGTCACCTTGAAGAATGGTGAAGAGCCGAGCGAGCAACTGCGTCTGGAACTGAAGAACTGGGTGCGCAAAGAGATCGGCCCGATCGCTTCGCCGGACGTGATCCAGTGGGCGCCGGGGCTGCCGAAGACCCGTTCGGGCAAGATCATGCGGCGGATTCTGCGCAAGATTGCTACGGCTGAGTACGATGGGTTGGGGGATATCTCGACCCTGGCGGATCCGGGTGTGGTGCAGCATTTGATTGATACGCACAAGACGATGAATGTGGCTTAAGCCTGTCTGATGCATTGAAAAGCCCTGTCCGGTGTTTGCCGGGTGGGGCTTTTTTGTGTCTGGTTGGTTTGTGGTGGTTTTGCTGGCCTCTTCGCGAGCAGGCTCGCTCCCACAGTTTGACTGAGTACCTTCAGACAAAATGCAGAACCCTGTGGGAGCGAGCCTGCTCGCGAAGGCAACTTGGCTGACGCCCGTGTAGCCCGCTGTCGGAACGCAGGCCCCACCCACCAATAATTATCGATCTCCCCCGTAAGACATTTCCCGCTGTTACCGCCTGCCTTCCACGTAACCGAATGTGTAACCGCCCGCGTCAAACCGGGGCGAAGGGAAACGCAATGCCCCGTTTTAGAGCCTCAAAACCCCCAGTGAAAAATAAGACACAACGCTGCGCTTGCCGGATTAGAAGGGTTTGCGAATAATAGGCCCGCAATTTGCAGCATAGATCGGTTCACTGTCTTTCGCTCTTGCATGAATTTGCAAGGCTGTCAATGCGCCCGGGCGGGTTTCTCTGTGCATCTGTAATTAGTTGTCGCATTGAAGAAATATCGGCTTCGGGCCTGTCGTTAGAATGCCGATCACTCGCTCATCGTGGCTGACGTTGAAACCCCTAGTGGTTTCAATGGGAAATTTCCCACCGATGCTGCACCGCTTTCCCGATTCACCCATTCGCATATTGGGCTGTCGCTCACTCTGCCGTTTTTGCCCTTTACCGATGGAGTCCCAAGATGAAGAAACTTGTGCTGCTTGGCGCCCTGGCACTGTCCGTGCTGTCGCTGAATTCCTTCGCTGATGAAAAACCTCTGAAGATCGGTATCGAAGCGGCTTACCCTCCGTTCGCTTCCAAAGCGCCGGATGGCAGCATCGTTGGTTTCGACTACGACATCGGCAATGCCCTGTGTGAAGAAATGAAGGTCAAGTGCCAGTGGGTCGAGCAAGAGTTCGACGGTCTGATCCCGGCACTGAAAGTGCGCAAGATCGACGCGATCCTGTCGTCCATGTCGATCACCGAAGACCGTAAGAAGTCCGTGGACTTCACCAACAAGTACTACAACACCCCGGCCCGTCTGGTCATGAAGCAGGGCACCGTTGTCAGCGACAACCTGTCTGAGCTCAAAGGCAAGAACATCGGTGTGCAACGTGGTTCGATCCACGAGCGTTTCGCCCGCGAAGTCCTGGCCCCGCTGGGTGCCGAGATCAAGCCATACGGCTCGCAGAACGAAATCTACCTCGACGTGGCTGCTGGTCGCCTCGACGGTACCGTGGCTGATGCCACCCTGCTGCAGGACGGCTTCCTGAACACTGATTCCGGCAAAGGCTTCGCCTTCGTTGGCCCGCAGTTCACCGACGTCAAATACTTCGGCGACGGCGTAGGCATCGCGGTGCGCAAGGGTGACGCGCTGAAAGACAAGATCAACGCGGCCATCGCGGCCATCCGTGAAAACGGTAAATACAAAGCTATCCAGGACAAGTACTTCGCCTTCGATATCTACGGCAAGTAACACGTCTCTGCGACAAGTCAGAAATGGCGCAAGCAACAGGATCTCTGCGGTTTGCGCCATTTTTTCATCCCAACTTTCGAGGACCTGAATCATGTTGAAAGGCTACGGGGCTGTCATCCTCGATGGCGCATGGCTGACGCTTCAGCTCGCCTTGTCGTCCATGGCCCTGGCCATCGTTCTCGGGCTGATCGGGGTCGCGTTGCGCCTGTCGCCGATTCGCTGGCTGGCGTGGCTGGGCGATCTGTATTCCACGGTGATCCGCGGGATTCCCGACCTGGTGCTGATCCTGCTGATCTTCTACGGCGGTCAGGACCTGCTCAACCGTGTTGCGCCGATGCTCGGCTATGACGACTACATCGACCTGAACCCGCTGGCCGCCGGTATCGGCACCCTCGGTTTCATCTTCGGTGCGTACCTTTCGGAAACCTTCCGTGGCGCGTTCATGGCGATCCCAAAAGGCCAGGCCGAAGCGGGCATGGCGTACGGCATGAGCAGTTTTCAGGTGTTCTTCCGGGTGATGGTGCCGCAGATGATTCGCCTGGCGATTCCTGGCTTCACCAACAACTGGCTGGTGCTGACCAAGGCGACCGCGCTGATTTCGGTGGTCGGTCTGCAAGACATGATGTTCAAGGCCAAGCAGGCGGCAGATGCCACCCGCGAGCCTTTCACCTTCTTCCTCGCAGTGGCGGCGATGTACCTGGTGATCACCAGTGTCTCGTTGCTGGCGCTGCGTCACCTTGAGAAGCGCTACTCGGTAGGCGTAAGGGCGGCTGATCTATGATCTTCGACTACAACGTCATTTGGGAGGCCATGCCGCTGTACCTCGGCGGCCTGCTGACCACCCTCAAACTGCTCGCGCTGTCGCTGTTGTTCGGTCTGTTGGCGGCACTGCCGCTGGGCCTGATGCGCGTCTCCAAGAACCCGATCGTCAACGGCGCCGCGTGGCTCTACACCTACGTGATCCGCGGCACGCCGATGCTGGTGCAGCTGTTTTTGATCTACTACGGTCTGGCCCAGTTCGAAGCAGTACGTGAAAGCTTCATGTGGCCGTGGCTGTCCAGCGCAACGTTCTGTGCGTGCCTGGCGTTCGCGATCAACACCAGCGCCTACACCGCCGAGATCATCGCCGGCAGCCTCAAGGTCACGCCGAACGGCGAGATCGAAGCCGCCAAGGCCATGGGCATGTCGCGCTTCAAACTGTACAAGCGCATCCTGTTGCCATCGGCCCTGCGCCGGGCGCTGCCGCAGTACAGCAACGAAGTGATCATGATGCTGCAGACCACCAGTCTGGCGTCCATCGTGACCCTGATCGACATCACCGGCGCGGCCCGTACCGTCAACGCGCAGTACTACCTGCCGTTCGAGGCGTACATCACCGCCGGCGTGTTCTACCTGTGCCTGACCTTCATTCTGGTGAAGCTGTTCAAGCTGGCCGAGCGCCGCTGGTTGAGCTACCTCGCCCCGCGGAAGCACTGATATGGAACGCATCGACCACGTATTGCCGTGGAGCCATCTGGGCAGCGAGCGCAAGATTTCGGTGTTCCGGTTTGGGAGCGGCGAGCGCAAGGCTTACATCCAGGCCAGCCTGCACGCTGACGAACTGCCGGGCATGCGCACCGCCTGGGAGCTGAAAAAGCGCCTCGGCGAACTCGAAGCCCAAGGTCTGCTCAACGGTGTGATCGAGCTGGTACCGGTCGCCAACCCTCTGGGCCTCGGCCAATTGCTGCAAGGCAATCATCAGGGGCGTTTCGAGGCGGGCAGCGGCAAGAATTTCAACCGCGATTTCGTCGAGCTGAGCGCGCCGGTGGCGGCGACGCTGGCCGAGCGTCTTGGTGACGATCCGCACGCCAACATTCGCCTGATCCGTCAGGCCATGACCGATCATCTGGCGGCATTGCCCGAGGCAAGCAGCCAGTTGCAAGGCATGCAGCGCGTTTTGCTCAGCCACGCCTGCACTGCCGATGTGGTGCTTGACTTGCACTGCGACGCCGAAGCCGCGCTGCACATGTATGCACTGCCGCAGCACTGGCCGCAGTGGCGCTCCCTGGCCGCACATCTGAATGTGAAGGTCGGTTTGCTGGCGGAAGATTCCGGCGG
Organism: Pseudomonas sp. IT-93MI4; assembly: GCF_949767635.1. NCBI lineage: Bacteria > Pseudomonadati > Pseudomonadota > Gammaproteobacteria > Pseudomonadales > Pseudomonadaceae > Pseudomonas > Pseudomonas sp. IT-93MI4. Next base: position 71,026 of record NZ_CATKPP010000002.1, on the reverse strand, counting down.
CAGCTCCTTCGATGAAGCGTGCTCGTTGCCGTGGTTGCGTCTGTCGCGGCTGTTCCCGGACGCGCAGGTTCCACTGGCGTGCCTGGCGACCACCGTCGAGCTGGGCGGTCAGGCCAATACCGACCGCGCGGATGCGGTGGCGTGGGCTGAAGGTATTCTGGCGTTCCTTGCCGAGCAGGGCCTGATCACGGGCGAGTGGCCGAAGCCAGTCAACGAACCGTGCGAAGGCATGCCGTTCGAAGGCACTGAATTACTGTTGGCGCCGCACCCCGGTGTGGTGAGTTTTCTGCGTAAACCCGGCGAGTGGGTTGAAGCCGGGGATGAGATTTTCGAAGTGATCGACCCTGTGTCCGATCGGGTCAGCACGGTGTGTGCTGGTACGTCCGGGGTGCTGTTTGCCATTGAACGGCTGCGCTATGCCCAACCCGGTTTCTGGCTGGCCAAGGTGGCGGGGCGCGAAGCGCTGCGTCACGGGCGCTTGCTCAACGACTGACTGACTGTTTTTGTGAGAACCGACCGCATGTACAAACTTGAAGTCCAAGACCTGCATAAACGCTATGGCAGTCACGAAGTGCTCAAGGGCGTGTCCCTGAAAGCGGCAGCCGGCGATGTGATCAGCATCATCGGCTCCAGTGGCTCCGGCAAAAGTACTTTCCTGCGCTGCATCAACTTGCTCGAGCAGCCGCACGCGGGCAAGATCCTGCTCAACAACGAAGAGCTGAAACTGGTGGCCAACAAGGACGGCGCGCTGAAAGCCGCTGATCCGAAACAGCTGCAGCGCATGCGCTCGCGCCTGTCGATGGTGTTCCAGCATTTCAACCTGTGGTCGCACATGACCGCGCTGGAAAACATCATGGAAGCGCCGGTCCACGTACTCGGCGTGTCCAAGGCTGAAGCCCGCGAGAAAGCCGAGCACTACCTGAACAAGGTTGGCGTGGCCCATCGTAAAGACGCGTTCCCGGGGCACATGTCCGGTGGCGAGCAGCAGCGTGTGGCAATTGCCCGTGCGCTGGCGATGGAGCCGGAAGTGATGCTGTTCGACGAACCGACTTCGGCGCTCGACCCGGAACTGGTCGGCGACGTGCTCAAAGTCATGCAGGCCCTCGCTCAGGAAGGCCGCACCATGGTCGTGGTCACGCACGAAATGGGCTTCGCCCGTGAAGTGTCGAACCAGTTGGTGTTCCTGCACAAAGGTGTCGTGGAAGAGAGCGGCAACCCGCGCGAAGTGCTGGTCAATCCGCAATCCGAGCGCTTGCAACAATTCCTCTCAGGTAGCCTCAAGTAATCGCTGCCGTTATGCACCAGATTAGGTCATGCTTCGCGACCTGAAGACTGGCTCGGTCCCCCTGTGGGAGCGGGCTTGCTCGCGAAAACGGTCGATCAGTCAACATCATTGCTGCCTGAACCACCGCCTTCGCGAGCAAGCCCGCTCCCACAATGGACCTGCGACAGCTTCGATTACGGGCTAGCATTGGCCCATGCCTTCATCACCGTTCTTCGTTTCGGATTGCCCGCCCATGACTGCCCATCGAATTGGTTTCCTGATTTGGCCCAGCACTAAAGCTCTGACGCTGGCGCTGGCGGAGGAGGCCTTGCGTGTTGCTCAGCGGGTGCATCCGGAGGTGGTTTACGAATTGTCGTTCCTCCAGGCCGAAACCGTGACAGACGTTGCGGCCGAGGGGGCGTGGCAACTGCCCGGCGAGGCGTGGACCGGCAAGCTGGAAAACTTCCAGAAACTCTTTTTGCTCGCCGACGAGCCGCCGACCACTCTGGCCCCGGCCCTCAGCAGCGCACTCAAGCAACTGGTGCGTGCCGGTTGCGTGATCGGTGGTCTGTCGGCCGGTGTCTATCCGTTGGCGCAGCTCGGTCTGCTCGACGGTTATCGCGCGGCCGTGCACTGGCGCTGGCAGGACGATTTCGCTGAACGTTTTCCGAAAGTCATCGCCACCAGTCACTTGTTCGACTGGGATCGCGATCGCCTGACCGCGTGCGGCGGCATGTCGGTGCTCGACCTGCTGCTGGCGGTGCTGGCCCGTGATCATGGGGCCGAGCTGGCCGGTGCGGTGTCCGAAGAGCTGGTGGTCGAGCGCATCCGCGAGGGCGGTGAACGCCAGCGCATTCCACTGCAGAACCGCCTCGGTTCCAGCCATCCAAAGCTCACCCAGGCGGTGTTGCTGATGGAAGCCAACATCGAAGAGCCGCTGACCACCGACGAAATCGCCCAGCACGTGTGCGTATCCCGTCGGCAACTGGAGCGGATCTTCAAGCAATACCTCAACCGCGTGCCGAGCCAGTACTACCTGGAACTGCGCCTGAACAAGGCCCGGCAGATGTTGATGCAAACCAGCAAGTCGATCATCCAGATCGGCCTGTCCTGCGGTTTCTCCTCCGGGCCGCATTTCTCCAGCGCCTACCGCAACTTCTTCGGCGCCACGCCGCGTGAAGATCGCAACCAGCGGCGCAGCAGCAGTCCGTTCGAACTGTCGTCAGTGCCGCCGGAGCGCGGTTGACGCACCCCGGCAGAACCCGCTGAGCGTCACTCATCGACCCCCGAATCTTCAGACGTGGACACCTCCATTTCCGCCCGTTCGATGACGGCGTCCACGCCAAAATCGATGCGGTGCTTTTTGAAGTAGGCGATCAGCCGTTGCACGCTGAGCTCAAAGAGCGGATTGCCCCGCAGGCTGAATTTGTCCGCACGCTCTTCTGGCAACTCCAGGATATCGCTGGGAACCTGGGTGATTGCGTTGTCGCTCAGGTCGGCGATTTCCAGGTGTTCGAGTTGCAGCAGGCCCGGCGGCAGGCTGGTGATGCCGCTGTTGTCCAGCATCAGCGTTTGCAGATTGGTCATCTGACTGACATCCGGCGTCTCGCCCAACGGGTTGTCACTCAAGTCCAGGTGATCGAGGCGCTCCATTTGCGCAAGCTCAAGGGCGTTTTGCGGCGTGAGCGTCAAATCGCAGTGTGAAAGCGACAAATAGGTCAGCTCAGCCATGCGAAACACCGCCGGCGGAATGTGTTCAAGCCGATATTGATAAATCGTCAGTCCTCTGAGGCTGGCGAACGTCTCGACAAACCTGTCGATTCCAAACGTCTGACCCGGCAGGCTTCTGAGGTACAGATGCGTGACATGGCTGAAATCGGCATCGAGTACGGGCAAGTCGCCGCGGATGATCGTCGCCAGGTTCAAGTCATGCAGTGGCTGGAGGTTCTCATCCGGTTCGTCCTGCTCGGTTTCCCGGCGCCAGCACTGCTCAATGAGCGATTTGAATTCGTGACGTGCGGCGTGCTCGTTCAGCACCTGCTCAATCGTGAAGGGCTCGCCACTGATCGGATGCAAGGCAGGGTGGTCGGTCGCCCAGTTGGCGAGGTTGCTCCTCAAGTCGCTGTATTCGCGCTCAAGCCGTGCAAGTTCGATTCGACCCTCGGCCAGGGTGCCGGGTAGCAGATAGAAAAATTCACTGGCCTGTTCCAGATCCATGTGTGTGTACAGCGCCTGTACGCGCAGCAGATCAGCCTGTTCGGCCATTACGCCGAAGTCCTGGCGGGTGTCGTTGAAGTGGCGTTTGATGCGCTCCCGGTCTGCGCTGGCAATCGGATTGCCGCTCAGGTCGAAGCCTTCCGGAACATTGTTGGGCAGCTCGAAAAGGGCGGGAGGCAGCGATCGGATCTGGTTGTCGTTGAGCAGCGCGGTGCGCAATAACGGACGCGTGAGCAGGCCGGGTGGCAGTTCGGAAATGCCGGTCTCTGACACATCGATGTAATTGAGTCGTTGCATTTTTTCGACGTTGGGGGTGAGTCCGAGCGGGTTCCTGAACAGGTCCAGGGTTCTCAGGTGAGTCAGGGCCGCCAATGTTGTGTGGCTCTCGGCTGTCAGGGTGATGCTGCAGTCGCTGAGAATCAGCTCGCGCAGTTGTGGCGACTGGCTGATCGACTCCGGCAGGTTGCCCAGCTGGAAATTGCGCAGCGCCAGGCGACGCAAGCCGGAGAAGCAGTTTAGAAAACCGTGTATACCCTGAGTGCTGCCGACCCCCTCGATGGTCAGGTAGTCCACGTGACTGAAGTTCACCTCAAGTTGTGGCAGCTCTCCGATGATTGACTGTGACAGCCGCAGATCGATGGTCTGCTCGGTGTTCTCCGGCAAGGAAACCTGCTGCTTCCAGCAGTCCAGGATGTCGACGCGCATCTGCCGTCGGCGATGACGCTGGATCGCGTATTGCTCGGTGGTGAGGCGCGCGCTGGTCTCCGGATGAACGAGGGGAATCCCCTCAGTCCACGGACTCAGCACCGCGTCGAGGCGGTTGCGTTCAGTGATCAAGCGGCTCAGCTCCGCTCGCGGGCCGTTCGGATGGCGTTGCAGGCGCTCGACGAATGCATTGAGTTCCTCGGGCAGCAAGTGCGGCAGGAGCCAGTGGGCATGGGCGTGCAGCGTCGGCGTATTGGTCGGCATGCGCCGATAGCCGCTGGTACCGCCACGCAGGCGCATCACGGTGGGGTCGTAAGCAGGTTTGCGAAGCGGGTTTTGCGACAACAGATCCAGCAACGCTTGACGGTCGAGCGCGTGCTCACGAATCAGCTGCTTGAGCTGCAGGTCTTGCGTGATGTGGATGTTCAGCGCCGAACGTTCTGCGTCGGGCAGGGCATGCAGCAGGCTTGAATACAGTGACCCCGGCGCGCTGAGTGACTCACCGGTAGCGTCGAACGGCTGATAGTCGCCCTGTTCGGTCAGTACCAGTACCTTGCGAATGAGCGCGTCCTGCGCGCCGAGGCTGTCGATCAGTTGCCCGCTATGGCTGTAGTGCCTGAGCTCCATTCGTATCGACGGCGACCAGCCCGGCAAGCGTGGCAGCGAGTGGAGGGCCAGCCGATCCGTATCCAGATTATTGACTGTCGCTTGCAGCTCCAGCCCTTCAAAGGCTCGGGTTACGCGCACTTGCAGAACCGTTTCCTGGGTCAGAACCACCAGTCTTGCGGAGAGTGTTCCACGCTGTAATTGCAGGTATTCAGCATCACTTGCCGTTTCCAGTATCGATTGCGCCAACGCCTTCGGCAGGCCGGGTTCGGCATCCATCAGTACCTGTACCAGCGGGCTGGCGCCGCGCTGTAACTGACGATATTGATCCTCGAACAGGCTTTGGCGTTTGCGCTTTGCCAGCTCGGCGACGCTGCGCCGCAGGCTAGTTGCGCGGGCCTCGGCCGAGGGTGCGGGCGTATGCAGGGCTTCGCTCAATAGCCGCCTTCGTTGCGATTCTGTCAGGCGTTGCAGACAGGTCTTGAGCAGGTCGCCATCGTCCAGTCGTGAGCCCTCGATTTGTATGAAGGGCATATCGGCGACGGGGCTGCGCCACAGGGTTCTGCCTTGACGGTCGATCAGTTGCAGGCCTCGGTCGGCAGGCCAGTCGCCGTTGTCGAAAAGCAGTTGCAGTTGGGTGGCCGGGTCGGCCTTGAGGTAATCCTCGGCATTCGAGCTGCCAATCTGCTCGATGAGCAATTGAATGTCCTGATCGATCTGCCAGCGCTGCAGCGTGTCACTGAGTAAGGGTGGCAATTGATCGCGCTCGACGTGCATCTGGCGCAGGGTGTTTTCCTCGCAGCCACTGATATTCAGCAGGCGCTCCCGCAGAGCGGCGGGAAGGCGCTGCATCTGCGCACTGCTGCGGCTCAGCACGGTGGCGCGATCCCAAGCCAGTGGCTGGTCAATTTCGGTTTGCCAGGCGCCTGCGGTGTTGTGCCTGAGTGCGGGTTTGTAAGCCTCGGGGCGCGTCGGATGGTCGATGCTATGGGCGCCCGTTTCGGGGTCAAGGCTGACGGCATACAACTTGTCTTCCAGGGCCAGCAGGCTCTTGCCCAGGTGGGTGTGCAAGCCCAGTGCATCGGTTCGGATGTCTTTGGGCAGCGTGCCGGGCCACTCGTAAGGGCGCAGGTCGGGTTTCCAGTAGCGGGTCTTGCCATTGGCCGTTTTCACCGGAATGAAGCGGTCGATGAACTGGACGACATTGGCAGGCAACAGCGCGCGAAACTCGCTGACGGCGATAGCGCCGCCGGCGGCGAAAGTGCCGACCTGCACCATGGACTCCACGACGCCGATCAAATGCGCGAACGCTTCGCCGGACTGTCCTTCGGCCCAGTCGACGATGCTTTCGAACGTCTCGTCGAGCAGTTGGTAGGCCGTGTAGGCAAGCATCAGCTCGCCGAGAAATGGCACGAATGGCAAGGCGACGAACGCGACGAGGTTGAGCAACGACTGTGCGATGTCCGTGAAGGAATCCCAGAGTGCCCAGCGCGCCTTGCGATCGACCATGGCCGTCGAGACGGCGATGACGCGGGCATCGTTGAGCATCTTGTCGAGCTTGCGCTGGTAGAGGTAAACCCACAGCTCACCCCGGATCGGGGTCGCGACGATCTGCATAAAAGGCCGCACGGCCGGATGCTCGCGCCAGCTGGGGCGTGGATCGCCGGCCGGTACGGGTTGCCAGGTGACGGGGCTGAGCAAGGCCCGCAACTGACCGAAGAAAGCGCCGCGCTCGGCGTGGTCGATAAAACGGCTGAAGAAGACCTGATAGTCCGGATCGCGCAGGCGTTGCGCCAGCTCCTCAGCGAAGGCAGCGGAACTGGCGTATTCCTTGACTGGGTGTTGTGGGTCATCGGGAATGTAAACCACGACTCGCGCTGCTGCGTTTGCAGCTTCAAGATTCGGCGCGAACAGCACGATGCCGGTCAGGCGGACTTTCATCATCGTCAGCACATGGCAATGCCACGCCTGACGATTGAGGCGCAAATGCTGCAAGCCATCGAGCAGCCCGAGGATCAGGCGATGGACATCGGCCCCCAGCAGCTTTTGCATGTAGGCCATTTGCAGGGCGGCGACCAGGGCGGCTTTGTCACTCGTGCAAACCTGTGGTTGCAGCACGGCTGCGACCAGCGGATTGCTGACGCCCAAATTGTCTTGCAGATAAGTGTTGTAGCGGCGGCCGATATCCAGCTCGCGACACAGGCGGGTGAAGGCAGGGATCGACATCGCCTTGGGGATGTTCGGCAGCAAGCTGAACTGACCGTCGGACGAGGGCTGGCTGACATAACCCGAGGCGGACTCAAAGGCGTCAGCGCTGGTCTCGCTGCTTTCAAAATTGTGCAGCGCGGCGTCCAGCAACGAGACGGTCCAGGTGCGCGCGGCACCGGATTTGAGGCGTAGCCACGGAACATGGTCGGGCAGGTACAGGCGCAGGAAGGTTTGCCGGACATCCAGATTCAAGCCAAACCGCTTTTCCAGTTCGGCGCGCAGCAGCGGTTCGGCGAACGCTTTGGCGTCCTGCAAGCGGGCAAGGCTTCGTTCGACGCGGTTGTGTGCGGTCCAGTGCGCGGCATTCAGTGCGCGAAGTTTTGCATGCTCGGTGCGTGAAGCCTGTTTAAGGTTGGCGGGCAGTAGCGGACTGGCTCGTTTCAAAGCCGCGCGCTTGTGTGCCGCAGCCTGACTCAGCCATATCGGGATGGCCTGGAGCAGTGGTTGATAGTGTGCGTCCTGCCGGGGTAGGAGCAGTGAGTCGGGCAGTGTCGCGAGGGCAGGTGTGGTTTCTTGAATCATGGGGTGAGGCCGTTTGCCTGGAGAAAGGTCCCTAGCAAACACCGGCCATTGATTCGATGTGCGGTACATATATACCGCACGCCACAAAACTCTCTTGATTAAGATCCCCGGTACGTCTGCGCAAATGGCGGCGTGCAGTTTAAACTGCGCCTTTGCGACGCTATATGTCGCATTGCCGTAAACCCGGGAAAATCCGGGGTTTGCGCTATAAGAAGTTGTCGCTTGGCGGCAAGGCCGGGCTGAAAACTGTCCTTACAATCCCCCCATCGCTCGCCAGTTTCAGGCGGGTGTTCCTCTTCAGGAGACTCCGATGTCCGTTGAGCACGCTGCGGTACAACGCGCCGATTTCGACCAGGTAATGGTTCCCAACTACGCGCCTGCCGCTTTCATTCCGGTGCGTGGCGCCGGTTCCCGCGTCTGGGACCAGAGCGGTCGCGAGCTGATCGACTTCGCCGGCGGGATTGCCGTAAACGTATTGGGCCACGCGCATCCGGCGCTGGTCGGTGCCTTGACCGAGCAGGCGAACAAGCTGTGGCACGTGTCCAACGTGTTCACCAATGAGCCGGCCCTGCGCCTGGCGCACAAGCTGATCGACGCCACGTTCGCCGAGCGCGTGTTCTTCTGCAACTCGGGCGCCGAAGCCAACGAGGCCGCGTTCAAGCTGGCCCGTCGCGTGGCGTTCGACCGTTTCGGCAGCGAAAAATACGAGATCATCGCCGCGCTCAACAGCTTCCACGGTCGTACCCTGTTCACCGTTAACGTCGGTGGCCAGTCGAAGTACTCCGACGGTTTCGGTCCGAAAATCACCGGCATCACTCACGTCCCTTACAACGATCTGGCCGCGCTGAAAGCGGCGGTGTCCGACAAGACCTGTGCGGTCGTGCTGGAACCGATCCAGGGCGAGGGCGGTGTGCTGCCGGCCGAACTGGCTTACCTGCAAGGTGCCCGCGAACTGTGCGACGCGCACAACGCGCTGCTGGTGTTCGACGAAGTGCAGACCGGCATGGGCCGTACCGGTCACCTGTTCGCCTACCAGCATTACGGCGTAACCCCGGACATCCTGACCAGCGCCAAGAGCCTGGGCGGTGGTTTCCCGATCGCCGCGATGCTGACCACCGAAGCGCTGGCCAAACATCTGGTCGTCGGCACCCACGGCACCACCTACGGCGGCAACCCGCTGGCGTGCGCCGTTGCCGAGGCAGTGATCGACGTGATCAACACCCCTGAGGTGCTGAGCGGCGTCAACGCCAAGCACGACAAATTCAAGACCCGCCTGCAGCAGATCGGCGAGAAGTACGGCCTGTTCACTCAGGTGCGTGGCCTCGGTCTGTTGATTGGTTGTGTGCTGAGCGACGCCTGGAAAGGCAAGGCCAAGGACATCTTCAACGCCGCTGAAAAAGAAGGCCTGATGATTCTGCAGGCTGGCCCGGACGTGATCCGTTTCGCCCCGAGCCTGGTGGTGGAAGACGCCGATATCGACGCCGGTCTCGACCGCTTCGAACGCGCGGCAGCAGCACTGACGCAAGCCTGATAGACCCTTCGACGCCCGAGGATTCGGGCGTCGAACCCAATTTTTGATACCGGGCGAGTTCCATTGTGGGAGCGAGCCTGCTCGCGAAGAGGGCGTGTCAGTCAACATTTTTGCTGACAGATAGACCGCTTTCGCGAGCAGGCTCGCTCCCACAGTATCCGGTGTTTTTTCAGTAAATTTTTATAAGAGAAAGGAGTGACACCATGCTGGTGATGCGCCCTGCGCAAATGGCTGATCTGGGCGAGGTACAGCGTCTGGCTGCGGACAGTCCGATTGGTGTCACTTCCTTGCCGGATGACGTGGAACGTCTGAGCGACAAGATCGCCGCAAGCGAAGCCTCGTTCGCCGCCGAAGTGAGTTTCAACGGCGAGGAGAGCTACTTTTTCGTCCTCGAAGACACCGCCACCGGCAAACTGGTCGGCTGCTCGGCCATCGTTGCCTCGGCCGGTTACTCCGAGCCGTTCTACAGCTTCCGCAACGAGACCTTCGTCCACGCCTCCCGCGAACTGAAGATCCACAACAAGATCCACGTGCTTTCGCAATGCCACGACCTGACCGGCAACAGCTTGCTGACCAGTTTCTACGTGCAGCGCGAGCTGGTGGGTTCGCCGTGGGCCGAGCTCAACTCCCGTGGCCGCCTGCTGTTCGTCGCCAGCCACCCGGAGCGTTTCGCCGATTCGGTGGTGACCGAGATCGTCGGTTACAGCGACGAGAACGGCGATTCGCCATTCTGGGACGCAATCGGGCGCAACTTCTTCGACCTCAACTACGCCGAGGCCGAACGCCTGTGTGGCCTGAAGAGCCGCACGTTCCTCGCCGAACTGATGCCGCATTACCCGATCTACGTGCCGCTGCTGCCGGATTCCGCTCAAGAAGCGATGGGCCAGGTGCACCCGCGTGCGCAGATCACCTTCGACATCCTGATGCGCGAAGGCTTCGAGACCGATCACTACATCGACATTTTCGACGGTGGCCCGACCCTGCATGCGCGTGTTTCGGGGATCCGTTCGATCGCCCAGAGCCGTGTAGTGCCGGTGAAGATCGGCGAGCCGGTCAAAGGTGCCGGGCGCCAGTATCTGGTGGCCAACGCGCAGTTGCAGGATTACCGCGCGGTGCTGCTGGAACTCGATTACGCGCCGGGCAAACCGGTGACCCTGGATCTGGAAGCAGCCGAAGCCCTGGGCGTCGGTGAAGGTGCCAGCGTGCGCCTGGTGGCGGTTTAACGCCTTAGCGAGTTTCACGGGTGGCGAAGGCGGCCCGTTTGAGGAGATAGCATGATTGTTCGTCCCGTACGCAGCAGCGATTTATCCGCGCTGATCGACCTGGCCCGCAGCACCGGCACCGGCCTGACCACCTTGCCGGCCAACGAAGAGCGCCTGACCCATCGGGTCGGCTGGGCCGAGAAGACCTTTCGCGGCGAAGCCGGCCGTGGCGATGCGGACTACCTGTTCGTGCTCGAAGACGACAACGGTCGCGTGGTGGGGATTTCCGCCATCGCCGGCGCGGTCGGTCTGCGTGAGCCGTGGTACAACTTTCGCGTCGGCCTGACCGTCAGCGCCTCGCAAGAGCTGAACATCTATCGCGAGATTCCGACGCTGTTCCTCGCCAACGACCTGACCGGCAACTCCGAGCTGTGCTCGCTGTTCCTGCATGCCGATTACCGCACCGGTCTGAACGGCCGCATGCTGTCCAAGGCGCGCATGCTGTTCATCGCCGAGTTCCCGGAACTGTTCGGCAACAAGATCATCGCTGAGATGCGCGGCGTCTCCGATGAGGCCGGTCGTTCGCCGTTCTGGGAAAGCCTGGGTCGGCACTTCTTCAAGATGGAATTCAGTCAGGCCGATTACCTGACCGGCGTTGGCAACAAGGCGTTCATCGCCGAACTGATGCCGAAATTCCCGCTGTACACCTGCTTCCTGTCGCCGGATGCGCGCAACGTGATCGGTCAGGTACATCCCGACACCGAGCCGGCGCTGGCGATGCTCAAGAGCGAAGGTTTCAGCTATCAGGGTTACGTCGACATCTTCGACGCCGGCCCGGCCATCGAATGCGAAACCAGCAAGATCCGCGCAGTCCGCGACAGCGAAGCGCTGGTGCTGGCGATCGGTACACCGGGCGATGACGCCACGCCGTTCATCATCCATAACCGCAAGCGCGAAGACTGCCGCATCACCGCTGCGCCGGCCCGCCTGGCCGCCGGCACGCTGGTGGTCGATCCGCTGACCGCCAAACGTCTTCAACTCAACGCCGGCGATCAAGTGCGCGCCGTGGCGTTGTCTGCTGCTCGGGAGTCGAAATAATGAATTCGCTATACATCGCAGGTGAATGGCTGGCCGGTCAGGGTGAAGCCTTTCAGTCGCTGAACCCGGTGACCCAGCAAGTGCTGTGGTCGGGGGAGGGCGCGACTGCCGCTCAGGTCGAGTCCGCCGTGCAGGCTGCGCGTCAGGCCTTTCCGGGTTGGGCGCGGCGTTCGCTTGACGAGCGTATCAGCGTACTCGAAGCCTTTGCTGCCGCCCTGAAAAACCACAGCGACGAACTGGCCCGCACCATCGGCGAGGAAACCGGCAAGCCTCTGTGGGAAGCCGCGACTGAAGTCACCAGCATGGTCAACAAGATCGCGATCTCGGTGCAGAGCTATCGCGAACGTACTGGCGAGAAGAGCGGCCCGCTGGACGACGCCACCGCCGTACTGCGCCACAAGCCACACGGTGTGGTGGCGGTGTTCGGCCCTTACAACTTCCCGGGTCATTTGCCGAACGGCCACATCGTGCCGGCGCTGCTGGCCGGTAACAGCGTGCTGTTCAAGCCAAGCGAGCTGACGCCGAAAGTCGCCGAGCTGACGGTCAAGTGCTGGATCGAAGCCGGTCTGCCGGCCGGCGTGTTGAACCTGCTGCAAGGTGCTCGCGAAACCGGTATCGCGCTGGCGGCGAACCCGGGCATCGACGGTCTGTTCTTCACCGGTTCGAGCCGTACCGGCAATCACCTGCACCAGCAGTTCGCCGGGCGTCCGGACAAGATCCTCGCGCTGGAAATGGGAGGCAACAACCCACTGGTGGTCGATCAGGTGGCTGATCTGGACGCGGCGGTGTACACGATCATTCAGTCGGCGTTCATCTCCGCCGGTCAGCGCTGCACGTGCGCGCGTCGTCTGCTGGTGCCGCAAGGCGCGTGGGGCGACAGCCTGCTCAAGCGTCTGGTGGAAGTCAGCGCGACCATCGAGGTCGGTGCGTTCGATCAGCAACCCGCGCCGTTCATGGGCTCGGTGATTTCCCTTGGCGCGGCGAAAGCGCTGATGGATGCCCAGCAACACCTGCTGGCCTATGGCGCGGTGTCGCTGCTGGCGATGACTCAGCCGCAAGCGCAATCGGCGTTGCTGACTCCGGGCATTCTGGATGTGACCGCCGTGGCTGAGCGTCCAGACGAAGAACTGTTCGGCCCGTTGCTGCAAGTGATTCGCTACGCCGATTTCGCTGCGGCGATCGCTGAGGCCAACGACACCGCTTATGGCTTGGCGGCTGGTTTGCTGTCGGATTCCGAAGATCGTTATCAGCAGTTCTGGCTGGAAAGCCGCGCCGGTATCGTCAACTGGAACAAACAGCTGACCGGTGCCGCGAGCAGCGCGCCGTTCGGCGGCGTCGGGGCTTCGGGTAACCATCGCGCCAGTGCTTACTACGCGGCGGATTACTGCGCGTACCCGGTGGCGTCGCTGGAAACACCGAGCCTGGTGTTGCCGGCGGCCCTGACGCCTGGCATCAAAATGGTGTGATGCCTATTCGCGAGCAGGCTCGCTCCCACAGGAAGTTGCATTCCAAAGTGGGAGCGAGCCTGCTCGCGAAGGCCGCGCCGCGGTCTTAAAGAATAGTTACTGAAGCCTATAACAACAGATTCTCGTGGAGCCTCGCTGATGAAATCCTATGAAGTCAATTTTGACGGTCTAGTGGGGCCGACCCATAACTACGGTGGTCTGTCCTACGGCAACGTTGCGTCCCAGAGCAACAGCCAGCAATCCTCGAATCCGAAGGAAGCGGCGCTGCAAGGTCTGGCGAAAATGAAAGCGCTGATGGAAATGGGCTTTCAGCAAGGCGTGCTGGCGCCGCAGGAGCGTCCTGACGTGGCCGCTCTGCGCCGTCTGGGTTTCAGCGGCACCGACGCGCAAGTGATCGAGCGCGCCGCGAAGGAAGCCATGCCGTTGCTGGTCGCCAGTTGCTCGGCATCGAGCATGTGGGTGGCCAACGCCGCCACTGTCAGCCCGAGTGCCGACACCGCTGATGGTCGCGTGCATTTCACCGCCGCCAACCTCAATTGCAAATACCACCGCAGCATCGAACACCCGACCACCAGCCGCGTGCTCGGCGCGATGTTCGCCGATCAGCAGCACTTCGCCCACCACGCCGCGTTGCCGGCAGTGGCGCAGTTCGGTGACGAAGGCGCAGCCAACCACACGCGTTTCTGCCGTGAGTACGGCGAGGCCGGTGTCGAGTTCTTCGTGTTCGGTCGCAGTGCGTTCGACAACCGTTACCCGGCACCACAGAAGTACCCGGCGCGCCAGACCCTGGAAGCGTCGCAAGCGGTGGCGCGTCTGCACGGTCTGCGTGACGAGGGCGTGGTCTACGCGCAGCAGAACCCGGCGGTGATCGACCAAGGCGTATTCCACAACGACGTGATCGCGGTGGGTAACGGCGAGGTGCTGTTCTATCACGAGGACGCGTTCCTCGACACCGAGCAGATGCTGGCCGAGTTGCAGGGCAAACTGGCCAAGGTCGGCGGCAAGTTCCAGTCGGTCTGCGTGCCGCGTTCGGCGGTCACCGTGGATGACGCCGTGCGTTCCTATCTGTTCAACAGCCAGTTGCTGTCGCGTCCTGATGGCTCGATGCTGTTGATCGTGCCGGAAGAATGCCGTGGCAACGAGCGTGTTTGGAACTACCTGCAAGGGCTGACCAGCTCCGGCGGGCTGATCCGCGAAGTCAAAGTCTTCGACCTCAAGCAGAGCATGCAGAACGGCGGTGGCCCGGCGTGCCTGCGACTGCGCGTCGCGCTCAACGAAACCGAGCTGGCGGCCGTCAACCCAGGGGTTATCATGACGGCCCCGTTGTACGGTTCGTTGACCGCATGGGTTGAAAAGCACTACCGCGACCGCCTGAGCGAAACCGATCTGGCGGACCCGCAGTTGCTGCTTGAATGCCGGACGGCACTGGATGAACTGACGCAAATCCTTAAACTGGGCGCGGTTTATCCATTCCAGATCAATTGATGGCCGGCGCGTTGCCTGAACGCGGCGCGCGGCTTGTCTCCCCAAGAGAGTAAAAACATGAGCGATTCCCTGCAGCTGATCCTTGAAGACACCGACGGCACGCAACTGCAAACCTCGTGCACCCGCGTCGCGGTCATGTGGCAAGGCAAAGAGCTGTGGATCCAGCAGGACGGCCGTGGCCAACTGCTGATCGGCGTGGACGTCGAGGAAGGTGACGAAGAGTACGCCAACCTGCTGCTGCGCCCATTGGCAACTAATCTGGTAAGTCTGCAACTGGAAATGGAACCGGCTGAAGTCGGTGACGAAGACCACGTGCACGGCCCGGATTGCAACCACGATCACTAAGGAAACCGCTCTATGCTCGCCCTCGGCAAACTGCTTGAACTGACCCTCGCCGGCCGCGAACCGGCGGAGAAGACTCAACTGACTGTCGAAGGCGTGCGCATGCGCTGGTTGAGCGAGGGTGCGCTGGAAGTCCGGCCTCCCGAAGCGCGTGACAATGGCCTGGACCTGCTGCTGTCGGCAGGCATCCACGGCAATGAAACAGCGCCGATCGAGTTGCTCGATCGGCTGCTGCATGACATCGCTCGCGGCGATCTGAAGCCGCGTGCACGCATTCTGTTCCTGTTCGGCAACCCGGAAGCGATTCGCAAGGGCGAGCGCTTCGTCGAGCAGGACGTCAATCGGCTGTTCAACGGCCGGCATGAACAAACCAGCGGTTCCGAAGCCATCCGCGCCTGCGAGCTGGAACGGCTGGCGGCGAGCTTCTTCAGCCTGCCGGATCGGCAGCGCCTGCACTACGACCTGCACACCGCCATTCGTGGTTCGAAGATCGAGCAGTTCGCGCTGTATCCGTGGAAGGAAGGTCGCCAGCATTCGCGCCGCGAGCTGGCGCGTCTGCGCGCCGCCGGGATGGAAGCGGTGCTGCTGCAGAACAAGCCGTCGATCGTGTTCAGTTCCTACACCTACGACAAGCTCGGTGCCGAGGCTTTCACCCTGGAACTGGGCAAGGCGCGGCCGTTCGGGCAGAACGAAGGGGTGGATGTTTCACGTCTGGAAACTCGTCTGAAGCAGATCATCGAAGGCAATGAGCCGGATCTGGCAGCAGAGGGACTGGATGGTTTGCAGCTGTTCAGCGTCGCCCGGGAAATCATCAAGCACAGCGATGCGTTCCGCCTGAACCTGCCAGCGGACATCGAAAACTTTTCCGAACTGGATGTGGGTTATGTGCTGGCCGAAGATCTGGCCAATACCCGCTGGGTCATCGAGGAAGAGGGCGCGCGGATCATCTTCCCTAATCCCAAGGTCAAGAACGGCTTGCGTGCGGGCATCCTGATCGTGCCGGCCACCGACGAACACTTATCCTGAGAACACCTCAGACCCCATGTGGGAGCGGGCTTGCTCGCGAAAGCGGTGTGTCAGTACACAGATTCGTCACTGACACACCGCTTTCGCGAGCAAGCCCGCTCCCACATTTAGATTTGAGTGAGGTTTGGGGCCGCGCTCGACCCAGACAGGCTCAGACCGCTACAGCTCGCGGCTCACTGCGACGCAACGCACGAACCTTCTGCAGCGTATCCGCGCAAGTCCGCGCCGCTTCCTGGCCCTTGTGCACGAAATGCTCGAAGAAGAATTTCTGATGTTCTTCACCGGCATGGAAGTGGTGCGGGGTCAGGGACACCGAGAACACCGGTACTTCGGTTTCCAACTGCACTTGCATCAGGCCGCTGACCACTGACTGGGCGACGAATTCGTGACGATAGATGCCGCCATCCACGACCAGAGCGGCCGCGACGATGCCGGCATAACGGCCAGTTTTGGCCAGCAACTTGGCGTGCAGGGGCATTTCAAAGGCGCCGCCGACTTCGAAGAAGTCGATGTCCGATTCCTGATAACCCTGAGCCAGCATTTCGGCGACGAAGCCTTTACGGCTCTGGTCGACGATTTCCTTGTGCCAGCAGGCCTGGATGAACGCAACGCGCTCGCCGTGAGGGTGTTTGGTTTTGCTGTCGATAGCGGTGGGTTGCATGTTCTGACTCCTGTTTGTGTGAAAAACAGGGCGTTATGAATTGAAAGGGATTCAAGGGTACGCACGAGCACACAAGCGCGCGGGCGGCCCATTGGCGTCAATCCCGTTCTCTCTTCATCCGGACTATGACCGTCGGCCCCGGAATCACACCGGGTCTGCTGACCTTGTCGCCGATCACAGCCTTTGCCGTGTTCGTCGCCAAGCGCTCGCGGGCTATGCGCATTGCGCGCAATTACCGCCGGTGGGGAATTGCACCCCGCCCTGAGAACGTTTTTGCCGCCCTTTCTCGGGCGGCGCAGCGTTTTTATCACATATTTTCCGGCCTTGCACAGAACCTGTGGGAGCGAGCCTGCTCGCGAAAGCAATGTGTCAGTCAGCAGATGTGTCACTGACAGACCGCTTTCGCGAGCAGGCTCGCTCCCACATTGGGTTGCGTCCTTTCAAGGAGTAATGTGCTTTTTCTCATTCAAGGGTTGATTAATCGGCGCCATGACCGCAGTAATTCACCTTCGAAAAGGGATTTCCCCTGCTGACCAGAGGCCAGGTTCATGAGCGTTATCGATCTTCGCAGCGACACCGTCACCCAACCGACTCCTGCCATGCTCGACGCGATGACGGCGGCGGCTACCGGTGACGATGTGTACGGCGAAGATCCGACGGTCAATCGTCTGGAGGCGGAACTGGCAAGTCGCCTGGGGTTCGCCGCCGCGCTGTTCGTGCCGACCGGCACCATGAGCAACCTGTTGGGCCTGATGGCGCACTGCGAACGTGGCGACGAATACATCGTCGGCCAGCAGGCGCACACCTATAAGTACGAGGGCGGCGGCGCGGCGGTGCTCGGTTCGATCCAGCCACAGCCGCTGGAAGTGCAGGCCGACGGTTCGCTGGATCTGGATCACGTAGCAGCGGCGATCAAGCCCGATGACTTTCACTTCGCCCGTACCCGGCTGCTGGCGCTGGAAAACACCATGCAGGGCAAAGTGTTACCGCTGGAGTATCTGGCCCGCGCGCGTCAATTCACCCAAGACCACGGTCTGGCCCTGCATCTGGACGGCGCGCGGCTGTACAACGCGGCGGTCAAGCTCGGGGTGGATGCTCGCGAGATCACGCAACATTTCGATTCGGTATCGGTGTGCCTGTCCAAGGGCCTCGGCGCGCCGGTCGGTTCAGTGCTGTGTGGCACTGAGCAGCTGATCGGCAAGGCCCGCCGCCTGCGCAAAATGGTCGGCGGTGGCATGCGTCAGGCCGGGTTGCTGGCAGCGGCGGGGCTGTATGCGCTGGATCACCACGTTGAGCGCCTGGCGGATGACCATGCCAACGCCCGGTTTTTGGCCGAAGGCTTGCGCGAGGCCGGGTTCAGCGTCGAGCCGGTGCAGACCAACATGGTCTACGTGCAAATGGGCGATCAGGCCGAAGCGCTCAAGGCGTTTGCCGCCGAACGCGGGATCAAGTTGAGCGCCGCTGCGCGCTTGCGCATGGTCACGCACATGGACGTCAGTCGCTCGCAAATCGAGCAAGTGATCGCGACATTCGTCGAGTTTTCGCGCAAGTGACAGCGTTAGCCGTCCAATTGACCGTTACTATCGTATAAACACGCTGTACCCCGCGCGAAGGGCCGATATAATGCGGCCCTTTGCCGTCGTTTCGTCTGTTGACGTTTCGTACAGGCCTTTGGCCGCAGCCTCCGTGGAAGAACCTAATGAAAAGCGCAGAAATCCGTGAAGCCTTCCTTCGCTTCTTCGAAGAGCAAGGCCACACCCGTGTAGCCTCCAGCTCTTTGATTCCGGGCAACGACCCAACCCTGCTGTTCACCAACGCGGGGATGAACCAGTTCAAGGACTGCTTCCTGGGCCAGGAAAAGCGCGCTTACACCCGCGCAACCAGCAGCCAGAAGTGCGTGCGTGCCGGTGGCAAGAACAGCGACCTGGAAAACGTCGGTTATACCGCTCGTCACCACACATTCTTCGAAATGCTCGGTAACTTCAGCTTCGGTGACTATTTCAAGCACGATGCGATTACCTTCGCCTGGACCTTCCTGACCGGCGTTCTGAAACTGCCGAAGGAAAAACTCTGGGTCACCGTCTACGCCTCCGATGACGAAGCGTATGACATCTGGACCAAGCAGATCGGCGTGCCGGTCGAGCGCATGATCCGTATCGGCGACAACAAAGGCGCGCCTTACGCGTCCGACAACTTCTGGACCATGGGCGATACCGGCCCGTGCGGCCCATGCACCGAGATTTTCTACGATCACGGCGACCACATCTGGGGCGGCCCACCGGGTTCGCCGGAAGAAGACGGCGACCGTTACATCGAGATCTGGAACAACGTGTTCATGCAGTTCAACCGCACCGCCGATGGCGTGTTGCATCCGTTGCCAGCGCCGTCGGTCGACACCGGCATGGGCCTGGAGCGGATCAGTGCGGTGATGCAGCACGTCAATTCCAACTACGACATCGACCTGTTCAAGAACCTGCTCAAAGCCTCGGCTGAAGCGATCGGCTGCGAGAATGGTGACCAGTCGTCGCTGAAAGTGGTGTCCGACCACATCCGTTCCTGCGGTTTCCTGATCGCCGACGGCGTGCTGCCGTCCAACGAAGGTCGCGGCTACGTGCTGCGTCGGATCATTCGTCGCGCCTGCCGTCACGGCAACAAGCTCGGCGCTACTGGCAGCTTCTTCTACAAGATCGTCGCTGCGCTGGTCGCCGAGATGGGTGAAGCCTTCCCGGAACTGAAGAAGCAGCAGAGCAACATCGAGCGCGTACTCAAGGCCGAAGAAGAGCAGTTCTCCAAGACCCTGGAGCACGGCCTGAAAATCCTCGAGCAGGATCTGCTGGAACTCAAAGGCACCGTGGTGCCGGGCGACGTAGTGTTCAAACTCTACGACACCTACGGTTTCCCGATGGACCTGACGGCCGACATCGCTCGCGAGCGCGGCCTGACCGTCGACGAAGTCGGCTTCGAGCGTGAAATGGAAGCCCAGCGTGTTCGTGCGCGTTCCGCCAGCTCGTTCGGTCTGGACTACAACACCCTGGTCAAGGTTGATGTGGCCACCGAGTTCACCGGTTACAAAGACACCAGCGGTTCGGCAAAAATCGTCGCTATCTATAAAGATGGCCAGTCGGTCGACGTCCTGAGTGAAGGCGAAGAGGCGGTGATCGTGCTGAATCAGACGCCGTTCTACGCTGAATCCGGCGGCCAGATCGGTGATTGCGGTTTCCTCCAGGCGGGCAACGCGCGTTTCGACGTCCGTGATACCACCAAGACCGGCGGCGCCTTCCTGCACCACGGCGTGCTGGATTCCGGCAGCCTGACCATCGGCGCGCCAGTGGAAACCCACGTCGATGCCGAGGTGCGTCACGCGACCTCGCTGAATCACTCCGCAACTCACTTGCTGCACGCTGCATTGCGTCAGGTGTTGGGCGAGCACGTTCAGCAGAAGGGCTCGTTGGTGGATAGCCAGCGTCTGCGCTTCGACTTCAGCCACTTTGAAGCGATCAAGCCGGAGCAGATCAAAGCGCTGGAAGACATCGTCAACGCCGAGATCCGCAAGAACTCCGCAGTTGAAACTGAAGAAACCGACATCGAAACCGCCAAGCAGAAAGGCGCGATGGCGCTGTTCGGCGAGAAGTACGGCGACAACGTGCGCGTGCTGAGCATGGGCGGCGATTTCTCTGTCGAGCTGTGTGGCGGTATCCACGCCAACCGTACCGGCGACATCGGCCTGCTGAAGATCATCAGCGAAGGCGGTGTGGCATCGGGTGTGCGTCGTATCGAGGCAGTCACCGGTGCTGCGGCACTGGCCTACTTGAACGCTGCAGAAGAACAACTCAAGGAAGCGGCCAACCTGGTCAAGGGCAGCCGCGACAATCTGATCGACAAGCTGTCGGCCGTGCTGGAGCGCAACCGCGCGCTGGAAAAGCAACTCGAGCAGTTGCAGGCCAAGGCTGCCAGCGCCGCGGGCGACGATCTGTCGAACTCGGCAGTCGACGTCAAGGGCGTGAAGGTTCTGGCCGCACGCCTGGATGGTCAGGATGGCAAGGCGCTGCTGGCGCTGGTCGATCAGCTGAAAAACAAACTCGGCCGCGCAGTGATCCTGCTCGGCAGTGTCCATGAGGAAAAGGTCGTACTGGTTGCAGGCGTAACCAAAGACCTGACTGGCCAACTCAAAGCCGGTGATTTGATGAAACAGGCTGCTGCGGCAGTGGGCGGGAAGGGCGGTGGTCGTCCGGACATGGCGCAGGGCGGCGGTGTTGACGCCGGCGCACTGGATGGCGCACTGGCGCTGACCGTTCCATTCGTCGAGCAGGGTTTATAAGACGGCCCGCCGGGTCCGCAGTCTAGTGGCGGGTCCGGCGGCTGTTCGAGTGATTATTGGGCGCCCTTCATGGGCAGAGGCGGCTTTGAAATGGCTTTGATCGTACAGAAATTTGGAGGCACCTCGGTCGGCACTGTCGAGAGAATCGAGCAGGTCGCCGACAAGGTTAAGAAATTCCGCGATGCCGGCGATGACCTGGTGGTTGTGCTGTCTGCAATGAGCGGCGAAACCAACCGTCTGATCGATCTGGCCAAGCAAATCAGTGGCGACGTGCAACCGGTTCCGCGTGAGCTGGACGTGATCGTCTCCACCGGTGAGCAGGTGACGATTGCCCTGTTGGCCATGGCGCTGATCAAGCGCGGTGTGCCGGCGGTGTCGTACACCGGTAATCAGGTGCGGATCCTGACGGACAGTGCGCACAATAAAGCGCGTATCTTGCAGATTGATGACCAGAAGATTCGCGGTGATCTGAAAGCAGGTCGCGTGGTGGTTGTCGCCGGTTTCCAGGGCGTCGACGAGCACGGCAACATTACCACCCTCGGCCGTGGCGGTTCCGACACCACAGGCGTGGCACTGGCGGCTGCCTTGAAGGCTGACGAGTGCCAGATCTACACCGACGTCGATGGTGTCTACACCACTGACCCGCGCGTGGTGCCGGTCGCTCAGCGTCTGGACAAGATCACCTTCGAAGAGATGCTGGAAATGGCCAGCCTCGGTTCCAAGGTGCTGCAGATCCGTGCGGTGGAATTCGCCGGCAAGTACAACGTTCCGCTGCGCGTACTGCACAGCTTCAAGGAGGGTCCGGGCACCCTCATTACTATTGATGAAGAGGAAACCATGGAACAGCCGATCATTTCCGGCATCGCTTTCAACCGCGATGAAGCCAAGCTGACCATCCGTGGCGTGCCAGACACCCCGGGCGTAGCGTTCAAGATTCTCGGCCCGATCAGTGCCGCGAACATCGAAGTCGACATGATCGTGCAGAACGTTGCGCACGATAACACCACCGACTTCACCTTCACCGTGCACCGCAACGACTACCAGGCCGCACAGACCGTGCTGGAAAACACCGCTCGCGAGATCGGTGCCCGGGAAGTGGTGGGCGACACCAAGATTGCCAAGGTCTCGATCGTCGGCGTCGGCATGCGTTCCCACGCAGGCGTGGCCAGCCGCATGTTCGAATCCCTGGCCAAGGAAAGCATCAACATCCAGATGATCTCGACGTCGGAAATCAAGGTTTCCGTGGTGATCGAAGAGAAGTACCTGGAGCTGGCCGTGCGCGCCCTGCACACGGCTTTCGAACTGGACGCGCCGGCCCGTCAGGGCGAGTAAATCCGGTCACCTGAAGGGCGCGGTCTGACCGCGCCCTTTATTTTTTGAATGGCGCGAGCCCTGAACTGTTCTTTTGCTCGCGCTGGTCAATACTCAGGCATGTAGGGCTACGATCGCTCCGGTTGTAGGTCGGGTGCCTTTTTTTTGCAGACTGTTGTCCCTGAAATGAAATGCGTGAGGAGAAAGGTATGCTGATTCTGACTCGTCGGTGCGCAGAAAGCCTGATTATCGGTGATGGCGAAATCACCGTGACCGTGCTCGGCGTCAAAGGAAATCAAGTGCGCATCGGCGTCAACGCCCCGAAAGAGGTTGCCGTGCACCGTGAGGAAATTTACCTGCGTATAAAGAAAGAGAAGGACGAAGAACCAAGCCATTAATTTTTATCGATTTTTATGTTTGCAAACGGGGAAGAAGGTGGTTAATATACGCCCCGTGTTGCGGAGAGCTGGCCGAGTGGCCGAAGGCGCTCCCCTGCTAAGGGAGTACACCTCAAAAGGGTGTCGGGGGTTCGAATCCCCCGTTCTCCGCCATTATTTGCTTAGTACGTTGTAATCTGGCTTTTTCTGTAAGTTGTTGAATTTATTAGAAAAAGTGGTTGGAATAGAGATTAGACGGGCTATAATGCGGCGCAACAAATGCACTCGTAGCTCAGCTGGATAGAGTACTCGGCTACGAACCGAGCGGTCACAGGTTCGAATCCTGTCGAGTGCACCATTTAAGAGTTGTTTATAGCGATATAAAGAACTCGGCTTCAGCCAGTTGTGGTCTGGTTTAAAAACACAAATGCACTCGTAGCTCAGCTGGATAGAGTACTCGGCTACGAACCGAGCGGTCACAGGTTCGAATCCTGTCGAGTGCACCATTTAAGAGTCGTTTGTAGCAATACAGGCAACTCGGCTTCAACCAGTTGTGATCTGGTCTAAAAACACAAAATGCACTCGTAGCTCAGCTGGATAGAGTACTCGGCTACGAACCGAGCGGTCACAGGTTCGAATCCTGTCGAGTGCACCATATTCAAGAAGCCCGCGTTTAACGCGGGCTTTTTGTTGCCTGCGATTTGGCTTTTCCTTTCACGCATCCCTTCTCGTCAAAATCGACTTGAGCACTTCGGCCTCTTTTCAGGTCATAGCGATAGCTAGTCGTCGACGTTCGAATATTCACCTTGTCCGGTTTGCCGAGCGCGCTCTCGACATCCTGTTGGCTCATGCCGGCAATCACTCGTTGATTGATGATTGCTGCGCGGCGCTGCCTGGCATCGATCAGGTTGCCGCATTTGTCCGCCAGGCGGCCAACGATGCCCGGTTCACGTCCCCTGATTGTCATACCGGATATTTCCTCATGGTTGTGTTCCGGCATGATCGGTACGACGGATCCGGGCGAGTAAGGGTGAACCTGTTGCTCTGAAAGCTGCTCGTCGCTCGCACAGCTCAGGGTCGTGAAGGTGATGCCGCCGTCGGCAGCCTCGCATCGGTGAAGGGTGGTGGCGGCTCCGGCGGGTGGCAGGCAGAGCAGGCTGGCGACTACAAAAAGGGATGTTCTGGATAGCATTCGACGTCCTCCATGACGGTCTACGCTCAAGGGTAGTCGCTACATTTTTCAACGCCGGTGTGTTTTCTTTTCAAGATGAGTCGTCGCATCTGCACGGGTCAGGACAGCGCTCAACTTTGTCGCGCAAGCACTTGTTTCGACCGCGATTTTTTAACGTTTAAAACCGTCAGGCGGTGTATCATTGCGCCCGTCAGCCCCGCCGGGGCTTATGGAAAACCTCCATGGACTTACCCAGTAGTTACTCAGTAGCCCGTTTCACCAATCATGAATTGACTGATTGATCCTTCCGGCGTGCCCCGCTGCTGGGAGTGGAGTTCGCCTATGTCCGAAATCGAAGTAAAGAAAACCCAGGAAAGCCTGCAGGATCGCCTGGCTCAGGTCGTTGAGCTGCTGCAGCGCCAGAAGGTCGTCGAAGACCTGACTCATCGCCAGGAAGGCGCGCACCACGACCGGGTCGAGAACCTGGTTCACCGGCAGAACCTCGTCGAGCTGCAACGCAAACTCGATGATCTGCACTCCGCCGACGTTGCCTACATCCTTGAAGCCTTGCCGCTGGACGACCGTCTGACGCTCTGGCAACTGGTCAAGGCTGATCGAGACGGCGACATTCTTCTCGAAGTATCCGATTCCGTTCGTGAAACGCTGATCGCCGACATGGACGATCACGAGCTCCTGGCTGCGGCCAAGGACATGGACGCCGACGAACTTGCTGACTTGGCCTCCGAGCTGCCGCGAGACGTCGTCCATGAGCTGATGGAGACGCTCGACCAGCAGCAACGCGAGCGCGTGCGTTCGGCCCTGTCCTATGACGAGGAGCAGGTCGGTGCGCTGATGGACTTCGAGATGGTGACGATCCGTGAGGATGTCAGCCTCGAAGTGGTTCTGCGTTACCTGCGTCGGCTCAAAGAGCTGCCGGGCCATACCGACAAACTGTTCGTGGTCGATTACGACGGCGTGCTCAAGGGCGTGCTGCCGATCAAGCGTCTGTTGGTCAACGACCCGGAGAAGCAGGTTTCTGAAGTCATGGCCAGCGATCCGGTGAGTTTTCACCCGGACGAAGACGCCTATGACGCGGCTCAGGCGTTCGAGCGTTACGACTTGATCTCGGCCCCGGTGGTCGACAAGAACGGCAAGCTGATCGGCCGTCTGACCATTGACGAAATGGTCGACCTGATTCGTGAGGAGAGCGAAAGCGAAGTCCTCAACATGGCGGGTCTGCGCGAAGAGGAAGACATCTTCGCCTCCGTCTGGAAATCCCTGCGCAACCGTTGGGCGTGGCTGGCGATCAACCTCATCACTGCCTTTGTCGCGTCGCGGGTGATCGGTCTGTTCGAAGGCTCGATCGAGAAGCTGGTGGCGCTGGCGGCGCTGATGCCGATCGTGGCGGGTATCGGCGGCAACTCCGGTAACCAGACGATCACCATGATCGTGCGTGCCATGGCGCTTGACCAGGTCAGCACCGGCAACACCTCGCGTCTGATGCGCAAGGAGCTGGCGGTAGCGTTGATCAACGGTCTGGTCTGGGGCGGGGTGATCGGTGTGGTCGCCTACCTGCTTTACGGCAGTTGGTCGCTGGGCGTGGTGATGACGGCGGCGATGACCCTCAACCTGCTGCTCGCGGCGCTGATGGGGGTGTTGATCCCAATGACGCTGGCCAAGATGGGCCGCGACCCGGCGATGGGCGCCAGCGTGATGATCACGGCCATGACCGACAGTGGTGGCTTCTTCATCTTTCTGGGGTTGGCGACGATCTTCCTGCTCTGATTCTATGCAACGCAAAAGCCCGCCAATTGGCGGGCTTTTTTGTGCCTGTGTAGTTATCTGTAGTGAGAGGATTTATCCCCGATGGGTTGCGCAGCGACCCCGGAAGAGGGCCTGCTGCGCAGTCCGTCGGGGATAAATCCCCTCACCACAAAGTCTGCCTTGGATTGTCGTGATTAAAATCCGGGTAAAAAAAAGCCAGCACTTAAGCTGGCTTGAGATGTTCGATGTAGCTCAGGACGCGTCTGCGGCCATCTCGGCGTCGTGAGCGATCAGCGACACCAGTGCGTTCTGTTGACGGTGTGACAGCTGACGGAAGCGTTGCAGCAGCTCACGCTCGTGCAGCGAAAGCTCCGGGCTGTCCAGGCGCATGCTCAGCTCTTCGCCCAGTGCGCCTTCCTGAATAAGACTCTGCTCAAGGCGCGCAATGATTTCGGAGTTCATGCTGCGATGATGATTGCGAGCCACCTCGGCAATGCGTTCACGCATCCCGTCTGGCAGACGTACGACGAACTTGTCAGCCGTACGGCTGGAATAAATTGCCTGTTTCAATGGGCGCATATATTTAACCGGTTAGTTCAGGGGAGCGGTTCTCGGGATTGGCCGCAGGATGTGTGGTAGGACAAGCATCCGCGCCAAATGGTTCAACCTGAATTGTTAAGAGGCGCGCATCATGCCTCAAAATTGCCAGATCATTGGCGTCAATTCTGTGACAAATATTGAGCTGGGTAAAGGCGTAATGCCAGCACCAATTATCAGAAATGCGGACTGGTTGGAAAACTTTGCCTTGGTCCGCATCAATGACCGCTTCCGGGTGCACATCTGTTGATGTCCGAAGACGTCAGAACGTGCATGCTATGCGGCTTTCAATCCTTGTTCCTTACCTGTACAGGATAGTGGCAATTTGCCGATTTACTAGGGCAAACACCCGTTGGAGGGCGTTTTCAGGATGGATGGCAGGCTTATTTATCTGATGGGACCCTCCGGTTCAGGCAAGGACAGCCTGATCGAGGCCGCGCGTGAGCCTTTGCGCGAGTTGAACTGCGAAGTCATGCGTCGAGTAATTACCCGATCCGCGGAATCGGTGGGTGAGGACGCCATCGGCGTGACGCCCGAAGAGTTCGAGCGACGCCAGCAAGCCGGGGATTTCGCGCTGGCCTGGCAGGCCAATGGGCTGGCTTATGGCATCCCGGCAGAAATGGACGAGCGGTTACGCGCTGGGCGATCCGTGGTGGTGAACGGCTCACGCGCTAACCTGCGTCAGGCGCTTGAGCGCTATCCAAGCCTGCTGCCGGTGCTGCTGACGGTCAAGGATGAGGTGTTGCGTGAGCGCCTGCTCAGACGAGGGCGGGAGACGCCTGAGCAGATCGATGCAAGGCTGGCGCGCAATGCGCTGTTCAAGGACAGAAGAGCAACTGACTTGCCCGTGCATCTGATCGACAACTCGGGCGACCTGGCGGACGCCGTCAAGCAACTGCTGGGCTTGATCCGTCTTAACGCAGCACCGGATCAAACTTGATCCTGCGCCCGGCCACCAGGGCCAGCACAAACAACACCGCAAACACGCCGCAGCCAATCAGGGGCAGGGTGACTGAGGTTTCCTCGAACAGCGAAAAATGCACAACGCCACTCAATAAGGCGAGGATCAGAAATCCTGCGGCTGATCTGGACATGCTGTACTCCTGAAGATATTTCAAAAAACCAGACGTTCGGTGTCGCGCGTCGGCATTGCTTGCTCAGGCTCATTGACTGCCTGCGCCGCGTAGTCGCTCTGATCGCTCAGCACCGCCAACTGCGGCGCTTTCTGCACCTGCAAATAATGCGGCATACGCTGAGCTACCGGTTCAGCACTCTCTGGAACAAAATGAAAGCCAACCAAAACCGCCAGTGCGATAGCGTTTGCGAGCAGGAGAGTGCTGTTCATGGGGCGGACTCCGTTTGTGCTGTTGTGAGAACAGACAAAGCAGCCGTCGTGCCAACAGTCTAACTGCTGTTAAGTCCTTTAAAAACAAGGATTTGCAAGGTTTTTTCATAAGGCGCGGGTTGCAATCTGCAATGATGGCTTTTTGAGGTAGTGCAAATTGCACGGTAAATGTTCTCGCAACCTTGCAGGGCGCCTGCCTACACTTAAAAAGCCCACGGACGACATGACAAATCAAGGGCTGGCCGTTAACATGCACGCCGTCCGTCGCGCCGAGTCCAGCCGCGACAACTCAGTGTCTCAGTAGCTCAATTGGATAGAGCATCCCCCTCCTAAGGGGAAGGTTGGCAGTTCGAACCTGCCCTGGGACACCATATAAAATAAGGTTTCTAGCTATTTTAGCGTGTTGCGAGGTTTTTCCGTGACAGCAGGGTGGCAGCAATCGCAGATGTAAAGAGCCCTGTTCAGGATTGTGCCTAGCAGGGCTTTTTCGTAACTGTGACCTCATATCAAGGAAAGGTATGGATACGCCAATGAACTTCGCCCTGACGACACTTGCTTCTGCAGGAGTGACCACAGCTCTCTTGGCGGCACTCGGCTGGTTGCTCAGAACCTGGATAGGGGAACGCTTCAAAGCGAGCGTCAAGCATGAATACGATGACCGACTAGAAAGACTAAAAAGTGAGCTGAGGGCGCAGAGCGACTTGGATCTTGCTGCTCTGAAGTCGGAAGTGGATCGACAGGCTGAGAAGCTAAAAATAGCAGCGCTGTCCTTCTCAGACGTCCAAAAGGCCACAATTCCTCGGAAGATTGACGCTGTCGATAATTTGTGGGAAGCCGTTAGACAGGCGCGGAACTATATTCCAGGCGAGCTCTATGTCTGCGACGTGCTCACTGACGACGAGCTAACTGATATGCGTAAGACTGTCCCGCTGAACGACTTGCGTCTGAGGCTGCTGGATATTGACGCAGTAGAATTGTCCACTCGATTGTTTGGAGACGCTGAAAAAATACGTCCTCATGTAGGCGAGTATATCTGGGCGTTGTTTGCGACCTACCATGGTCTCTTGAGCAGAATACTGTTTCTGATTTCTGGTAAAAACGAAGATCGCAGATGGTACAGAGACGAAAATGTTCTGCGTCTGATCGCGTCGGCGTTCGGCCAGAATCGAGTCGATGTATTTCGCTGCCTCCAGTCGAATCGTTATGACTGGTTGAGGAGAGAGTTTGAAGGTCTGCTTTTCGTTGCTTTTGAGCACCTATTGAACGGTAAGGCTTTTAGTGAGGCGGCTCTCCGTCAAGCTCAGGATATGGAGAGCCAGCTTGTACGCGCTAAACAGGACCAAGGCTAGTTAGGATATTGCGTCCCTGATTCTCAAAACGGTAGTTGTCGAGCAATCTGCGTGCCGCGCGGTAGCACGTATACCTAAACCGGCTTTTAGTAACTCTTTAACGCGCTTGTGTAGCTCAGTGTCTACTGGCCGGCCCTGATACTTGCCCTCGGCCTTTGCCTTCTCGATGCCTTGGGCCTGTCGCTCGCGGCGCTGCTCGTAGTCCTTGCGCGCGATTGCCGCCATCATTTCCACCAACATCGAGTTGATGGCACCCAACATCCGGCCGGTGAACTCGTCGCCTTTGGTGTCCTGCATTCCTTGGTGACTGGTCGGCAGATCGAGCGCGACGATGCGCAAGCCTTTGGAGTCGATTGCAGCTTTGAGCTTCTGCCAATCTTCCACAGGAAGGCGTGAGAGGCGGTCTATCGACTCCACCAGCAGGACGTCACCCTTGCGCGCATCTTTGAGCAGGCGCAGCAGTTCAGGCCGATCTGCCGACGCTCCGCTGGCGTTCTCCAGGTACACGCTCGCGATCACCTTGTTATGGTCGGTGGCAAATTGCTCGAGCGATGCCCGGGCGCGGCCGGCGTCCTGCTCTTCGGTCGATGCTCGGAGGTATGCGCGGATGAACATGATGTGCTGTCCGTATCAGTTAAGGTGTTCTACTAATACTGTTGCACTTTGAGTGTCACTTATCAAGGAGATTGCGCAAATAAAGACGAATTTGCGTGTATCAGCTCAGGCATACTCATAACGGACTGATCTGCGTCAGCCCGCTAGGTGAGAGGGGGGGATTAGGCGATATCGTTGGTCATCAACACTCGGCGGATAGCATCTCGATTTCCACCGCTGAATTGTCCAGGCTCATGTCCGATCTTGGATTCAATGTACGAATCCAGATCGCTAATCTCTGGCAAAAGCTCTCTATTTAATTGCATGGAGATTGAATATATTCTTTTGCTTTTGGTCCCAATAGAAATTTCTAAGTCCCCGGGCAATCTGATGTTTTTGAGTGTTTCAGATTGGGATAAATAGCGAAACTCGATGTGAAAAACAAAGTTTTTTGCATCGATATTTTCTCGATTGGATCTATACGCAATCGGTACATCAGATGGTGAAAGCATAAAGTGGGTTTTAGATCCGTTGAACTCTTCATGCTTGCTTGGCTGATTTATATCTTTTTGAGAAATGCTAATCCAACCCGTGCTCATCGCGCTTTCTCCAAAAGTTGACCAACCAATGCTACTGTCAAATCATAATTTAGCACTGAATCTGCAGTCACACCATTCGGGAGTCGACTGTCAAGGACAATCACTCCCCAGATCGTTCCAGAGACCATGATGGGAATGGCCGCAATCGAGCGGGGCATTGGCCGGCGGGCTTTTATATATTTTTCGACCATTTCACGGGTGCTATATGTCGCTTTGGCATAAGTGATGATGTCTCGAGACTTTGGCGTTCCGCTATTGATCGATGGTAAATTTTCCTTAACCACCACTTGATTGCTTGTCCAAGCTTTTGCCGCCACGCTTTCACAGTCATCGCTACTATCGGATGTGTAAAACACGGCTGATGATTTCTGAGAAAGATGGCCGGACCGTAGAACAGGTATTAAGTAGTCGGAGAAAGGTGATTTTGTTCCCCAAGGTTTTAGTATTGAATTTGAACTCCAGTGACGAACGAAAAGACAGTTCTTTTTGTGTTGGAATAGAGTAACTCGATGGTGGTCGGTCGCGTCATCTGGATCTTTAGTGAAAGCCTTACCTTGATATTCATCCAGAATGAATTTAAGTTTTTCCCAAATCCACGGGTCACCGCGTCTGCGGTGGAAATAACTTAGGATAACCAAGGCGCAGATCGTCGCGTAAATTGGTATGGCATATTCCTGCAAGAACTCAACCACTCTTACAACAATTGGTCTGTTTTTTAGCCAGCCCGACTCAACATCTGATCCCGTAGCTACCCCCATTACAGCGGAGGTGAACACTGCCGCTGCATATACCAGTTCGGAGGCTTTATAGATAAGCTTTCTCGTTGCGCCAAATCCCTTCATAGGATCTTCAGTCCTGTAGTGTTCGACGGCTATGCCACCCTCATTGGGTAGTCTTGTGCGTTCAAGCTCAAACAAATCGCGGTGCTTGTGATTGCTATTGCGCCAGCATGTATTGCTTCAGTGTGGCGTAAAATTCGAATTTCATAGCGAAAAATACTCAATTTATTCAATCGCAGGCACTGCTACGACTTGTCCTCCGCATGGATCGATGCGGAGATGATTATGCCGCCCCGCCTGCGCTCGCAGATGCAGATCGGCAAAGGGTTGACGCTGGCGGTTGTGTTCTTAGCACTACCGAAGGCGTAGGACGGAGCATTTTCCGGCGATGAGCTTTGTTTGAGACCGGTAGCCTCGATGGGATTTGAGTTGGCTTCAAACCCACATTAAGAATTATATGATCTTATCCAGTGTTTTTAGGGTGCACCTCAGGTGATACACATAACCGGATTAAACGGAACTGAAATAGTTGGTTTTGGCGGATCGGAAGAGGGATTTTTTGTAGCAGTAAGTCGGGGGAAGGCAAAGTGATACAGCAGCTCAGGCGAACGATTTATCCTCAATCTGAGGTCGGGTGCGGGGGCGTGCACTGGAGAGTGGTGGGACTTCCTCAATTTGAGGAACACTCCCCCAACGGGGAAAGTTGAGCGGCCCAACCCCCATTGGGGGCTGGACCTGCCATCCCATTGCGGTAGGGCAGGTGTAGCGACACGTTTCGCGGGATCTGAAAACGTGTCGCGTACTTGATGATCCAGATTTGGATGAGTCTTCCCCCAGCGGGGAAATACCTCGGATATGAGGGGTTTCGAACTACCGAGAAATCCTCGGCAGTTCGCGGACAGGGCAACGTGAGAAAATCCCACTTTGGTTCGGATGGCTCAAATGTGGGCCATGATCACAATTTCATACGCCTGCTCCAGCCTGCTGTCTGGAGCTTATCTGCCGGCAAAATCGTTGTATTTACCGCTCAGGAAAGGAGCGAAGGTCTCACTCGAATCCTCAATCACACCGATGGCTATCAATAAAGTGTCAGATATACCCTCCACCGGATACTCGTGCAGCAAATCTAATAGTTCATTTATTTCTGATATAGAGCGCACAGAAAATACCATTGTATAAGTCTGCACGGTCCCATCTTTTATGTGTCTGTTAGCTGACTCTGTAATCATCTTTATAGATGATTTAAATATGGCCCGACTGATCGTGAAGGGTCTTGTTTCATATCCGCTTCTGTAGTTGGAGTGCTCGATCAATAAATCAAATTTATCATCCGGGACTGGAGTTCCTCCAAGAGAAAGAATCCAGCTATGCATCATGTTTTTATTAGCTATCGCGTTTGTTAGAAACTCTTTGTAGCTTTCTTTTCGTATAATATTTTCTATTGAGGTGTCACGAACATCTTCTAGTGTAGTCTCTGATATTTCTGTCTTCAAAAAGTCTTGCGCGTATTGCATGAAGCTTTCAGGGTTATACATTATGAAGGTGCTTATGCCACCTATTAAGCTGGCTTCCTCGATTAGTTCTGGTCTAGGTCCAATGGTTTTCGTTCCCTCAAGATTGTACTTAAGCCACCAATCTTCTTTAGCGTCATCTGTTACGAATATAATTTTCGTTTTGTTTTGAGATTTTGCAAAGTCCAGAAGCTGCGTCCAGATTAGGTAGTCCCCATACTTGCGTTTGTACACAATGCCTGAGTGTACGAACTCGTCTGGAGAATCCTCGTCCTTTTTGCTATCCATATAGCCAGGTGGGGTTTTGAATTTGTAACGTTGCTCAGCAGCCTTGAATAGATCATCAACAGTTTTCTGATCGACTGGAGATGGTCCGACACGATTTTCAAAGAGATCCTCAATTCGATTTTTTAGGATGTCTGGTGCGGTTAACTTTTGCTGTGTTTTTTGCGAGTTATCTAGTTGCTCCAGAAATTTTTGGGCTAGGTTGTCAAACTCCACAGTCAAAGAGTCAAAGTCAATCAACGTGTGCCGCTTTGCAAGGTTCAATCTGGCGGCTTCTGCAGCAACGGCGCTCTTGATTTTTTCAATACTTTTTCTTACTTCGGAAAATTTTTTTCCTTGTGTTGTAATTACTGTGAGTCTATTTCTCTGGAATTCCAATGCTACGTGGAATGGTATCCATATTTTTTCAGATAGTTCTTGCAATACTGAAAGTAATTCGTCTCGAGTGTTTTCCTGATAACGATACAGGTTCAACAACACATTAGTGTCGAACACAAAGACTGCTTCTTTCCATGCAGATTTGAAGTCAATCTGTGTCGATGCATCGTATTGTGGAAAGAGTCCCTTCATGTGCCCTCCAGGCGATTGACACCCAAATGCGTGGGTGGCCATTGAAATGGCATCATCTTGCAGGCTTTTCGTACGATTGTCGAAAGGTGCCAGCAGTAAAGATTGCATCCGATCCGCGAAATCAGCCTGACACGGTCAGCTCAGCAATTCCCTTCCTGATAAAGTCTAGGTTCTCGACCAGCGTGGAAAGCGCCCCACGCACGTTCTCAGCTAAACTGACCGAGTCGCACTGTTCCACTCAAGGTCGATTGAACTACATTTTCAGAAAAATCACTGAAGGGTCGTGAATGCTAACCCACTGGATATTCATGTTGTTCATTGGCGGTCAGCCTGCACTGACCGAGCAGAAGGCTTCGGAGACTGACTGCAACCGGGCGCTTGTCCGCATCGTTACGTTGGCCCGTACCTAGGGAAAGGACGCGATAGGTGCTTGCTATCTTCGTGCAACGTCAGATGCTTGAGCCTTCCGTTATAACTGGCACAGTGAGAACACATCGAATTTCTAATGGAGGCAACGGCATACAGCGTGTCGAGAGTCGCTATTTATTTTTGCTGATAATATAAATCGGTCGGGCCATTAACCCAACCAAAAATCTCTAGGAGTTTCTTTGATGTCCGATGGAAGAGATTATGAAATTTTCGTTCAGAATCTTCAGCAAGCTATGTTGGATTCCGAAAAGTTTTCTGATCAAAAAACTATAAAGGTCGAGCGAAATAAAAAAATCATAGATAATTTTGGTGTCGAGCGAGAATTTGATTTGTATTGGGAGTATGAACTCGCTGGTGTTGTGTATAAAACTATTATTGAGTGTAAGGACTATGCGTCAAGAGTGTCGATAGAGAAAATAGATGCTCTGATAGGGAAAATACGCGATATACCGGATTTGAAACCGGTTTTTGCAACTAAGACTGGCTATCAAAGCGGCGCGGAGCAAAAAGCAAAACATAATAGAATCGATTTGCTGATCGTTCGAGAGCAAAGGGATGATGACTGGATTGATAGTGATGGTAATCCACTAGTTCGTGAAATCAATATAAATTTTTGTATAACTCCTTGCCCAAGAATTACCGATTTCAGACCTAAGGTAGATGGTGAGTGGTTAAGGAAAAATCCAGTAGGGGAGGGGGTCAAGCTTGTTTCTTCTGGTTTGAATACTGAAATATTTATCGAGGATGTGTTAGGTGCAGATGCGTATTCGCTTTATGAGCTAGCATCCAGATTAGATGCTAAATCAGATGGTAGGTATGGTGACTTAACTCATGCGGAAGCTTTTGAGGAGGCGTATTTGATAACTAATGGGCTTAGATTAAAACTAGTGTCGTACGAAGTCGATTATTGGCGTTCAGAGCCACACAATGATTTAATGCAAATCGACTTTTCAAAAGAATTGATTGGAGTGATTGAATATATACATAAAGGGTCTTCTACGGCGATTTTTAGGGACAAAATTGTGAGGGACTGGAAGTGAGCGGCGGAGGGGTACTAGGTGAGCGTAATGTATTGGAAACAGAATGCATCGGAGAGATGCGGCAGTGCTGCTCGCATCTATCATCCCCTGCATACTCCCATCAAGCGCGTCTCTTAGAGTTGCTTGGTCATTGAAGATTTGTTGTGAGAAAGCGCTCAACGTCATCAATCATGCCCCTTACGTCTGCGGCCGTGAACTCTTCTGGCTTTCCATGGGCTGCACTGTTGCGGATTGCTGCCAAAGCTGTGATCCGTTTTTTCTGACTCGCGTTGTATGCGCCGGCCTTAGCCAGGTCATCGTTCATTTTGTTGAGGCTGCCGTGCTCTAGCTCCAGGGTAGTACACAGATCGCGCAAAGTCGTTTCGAGCACAACTCCAGCAATGACTGCCGCTGCTGTCGCGTATCCCGACTTGAGGAGCTCCTCCGCTTGCTCAAGCTCGTTGGTGAACACCTCTGCCTGTACAAGATTCCGGAAAGAAATGAGGTAGCCGCCTTCGAAATCTTCCTTGGTTGCGTGGAAGACTGCTCTCATACGTTTTAGGCGGCTGCCATTGAACTCCAACCCGAGTTTTTTTTCTGCGTCTATGAACATCTGTAGTTGGCTAGATGCTCCTGCGCCAAGTCGCTCGAAAAGGGATTTTACCTTTACCCCCCAGCTCAGAAGTACTTCGGAATCAAGGTCCTCATAGTCTCTGCCGTCGTAAGGATTGCGTAGAGTGACGACGCCGGTTTGCACAGCTTGTAACTGTTCATCGAGCTCAACAAAGCGCTTCGCGAGTAGTGCCGTCATCTAAATCATACCGCTCCATGTGTGATGGCCGATTTTGGCCTGTGTGACTCGTGGGAGCAAGACGGCTCTCAATGAGCATTCATATGGCTGCAATTATTTTGCACCCCTGCTCTTGCGTCAGCACTAACAGGAGTCTGGTATGGAAGTTGAGGACAAAGGCAAGCGCACGGGGGCGGATCGTCAGCGAGACTTTGCAGAGCGCCAGAAAGCGGCAGGTTATAAGCGCACCACGGTATGGATTCACGAAGGGGAAGGTTGGCAGTTCGAACCTGCCCTGGGACACCATCAGTTCCGGATGCTAAAAGCGTCCACCCAAAAAGCCTCGAGCAGGGCCACCTTTCGGGGCTATTTTATGCGCTTGCGGTTGGCTTATCGGAGTCTGGCACTTACCGGTAATCGTTCAGCCAGACAGCTTCATTATCCTCAAGGAATCTTGAACACCCACTTCAGAGAACCCCACCCCTTGCCGATAACTCATTCGGCGGCCTCAGACTCGCGCGAAATCGCTTGATAGCATTTGGCCTCCAGCTATCATCAGCGCGCCTGTGAAAACGCCCCCGGTTCACCTACTTCAATTGCCTGGAAATCTTCGATGCTGTCGTATCACCAAAAGAGTTTTCTGATCGTCGATGATTTCTCGGATTTCCGCAGTTCCGTACGCTCGATGCTGCGTGAACTGGGGGTCAAGGATGTGGATACCGCCGATACCGGCGAGCAGGCGCTGAAGATGTGTGCGCAGAAGTCCTACGATTTCATCCTGCAGGATTTCCACCTCGGCGACGGCAAGAAGAACGGCCAGCAGGTGCTGGAAGACTTGATGTCGGAAAAGCTCATCAGCCATGAAGCGGTGTTTGTCATGGTCACGGCCGAGACCAGTCAGGCGATGGTGCTCAGTGCCCTGGAGCATGAGCCGGATGCTTACCTGACCAAGCCGTTCAATCGCTCCGGTCTGGCGCAGCGCCTGGAGCGTCTGGAGCAGCGCAAGACGTTGCTCAAACCGATTCTGCAAGCCCTTGATCGCGGTAAGCCGGTCGAGGTGCTCAATGCCTGTATTGCGCTGTGCAAGCAGGACATCCGTTATTCGCCGCTGTGCCTGCGTTATCGCGCCGATGCGCTGCGCGACATGAACCAGAACGAAGCGCTCGAACGCCTCTATGACAGCATCATCGCTGACCGGCCATTGCCGTGGGCGTTTGCCGGGCTGGGCAAGTTGCTGTTCAAGCGTGGGCAAGTGGCGCAGGCCAAAGATGTTTACGAAAAGGCGCTGAAAGTGTTCCCGATGATGCCGGCGCTGTACGACGGCATGGCCGATGTGCTGGTCGCCGAGGGCGATACCAAAGGCGCGCAGCGGGTGCTGGAAGAGGCGATTCGTTTGTCGCCGCTGGCGGTGCGCCGGCAGGCGTTGCTCGGCAAACTGGCGATGGCCAACGAGGATTTCGACACCGCGTCCCGGGCCTATCGTCAGGCGGTGGCGCAGGGCGCGCAGTCGCGGTTCAAGGACCCGGAAAGCAACCTCGGCCTGGCCCATGCCTTGATCAGCAAGGGCAGTGAGCGCGGGCTCGACACGCGCACGCGGCTGGAGATCAACACCACGCTCAGCGCCGTCGCCAAAGAGAACCCGTCTGACCCCGGCCTGCAGATTCGTGCGCGGCTGATGAAGGCCACCAGTCTGCTGCTCAACGATGCCGAGACCGCCGACAAGCTCACCGAACAAGCGCTGATGCGCCTCGACGGCATGGAACAGTTCATGAGCCCTGAAGCGGCGCTGCTGGTCGCCAAGCAATTGCAGATGCTCGGTCAGGCCGAGGCAGGCACTTCGATGCTCAAGAGCTGTGCGGAGATCTACGGTGACGATCCGGCGGTGATGAAAGACATCGCCAAGCTCACCGACGACCCGACTATCCTCAGTTCGAGCAACGCTGCCGCCGACCTCAACCGTCAGGGCGTGCGCGTGTACAAGACCGGCAACCTGGTGGAGGCCCGCGAGGTGTTCCGCAAGGCGCTGAAGATGCAACCGAAGAACATCAGTATCGCGCTGAACATGGCCCAGTCGCTGCTGCACGGCACCGACACCAGTGTGCCGTCGGCGGAGCTGGAAGAATGTCGGGCCTGCCTGAAAATGGTCGGCCTGATGCCCGACACCGACGCGCGTTATGCGCGTTATCAGAAGCTGAAAAGCAAGGCGTTTGGCGAATGAACCAAGACGAGCAGGCGCTGGATTTTTCCACGGTGATCGCCTCCACCGTTCACGACATGAAGAACTCGCTGGCGATGCTGATGCAAGCCCACAGCCAATGGCTGGCGCGCTTGCCCGAAGCGCAACGCGGTGGGGCGGAGCAGGGTGTGATCGACTTCGAGTTCGCCCACCTCAACGGCATGCTGGTGCAGTTGCTCGGGCTGTACAAACTTGGCGTCAACCAGTTGCCGCTGCAACCGGCGTATCACGAGCTGGATGATTTCATTGAGGCGCAACTGGCCGCGCATCAAGAGGTGTTCGCCAGTCGCGGGATCATTGCTACCTACGAAGTTGATCCGCTGAGCCCGCTGGGTTTCTTCGATCGCGAATTGGTGGCGTCGGTATTGGGCAACTGCATCAACAACGCGATTCGTTATGCCCGCGAGTCGCTGCTGATTACCGTCAGCGACGAGGCCGGGCAACTGGTGTTGAGCATCAACGATGACGGCGACGGTTACCCGGCAGCGATGCTCGAGCGTCAGGCTGATTACGTGCAGGGCATCAATCACGGCAGCGGCAGCACCGGGTTGGGTCTGTATTTCGCCAACCGGATTGCTGCGTTGCATCAGCGCAATGGCGTGGTCGGGCACACCGAGATTCGCAATGGCGGACCATTGGGTGGCGGGGTGTTCAGCCTTTATCTGCCGTGACTCGGGTTTTTGTTTGACGCTGCTTGATATTCCGAACAGCCGGAGCCTATTTTGTACGGGTCGCCGCTTGCGGCTCGCACAATAACAAGGATTGCGTCATGACAACCGATGGCCAGCGTTCACTCGCGCAGCGACTGACCGGCATTGATGAGATTGAATGTGTCACGCCGGATTTGAACGGCGTGCCGCGCGGCAAGGTGATGACCGCCGAGGGTTTCCTCGAAGGGCGGCGTTTGCAGATGGCGCGGGGAGTGCTGCTGCAATGCATCATGGGCGGTTATCCGCCAGCGCGGTTTTACGGCAGCGATGACGGCGACCTCGCGCTGGTGGCCGAGCCGAGCATGATCCATCCCCTGCCATGGAGCGACGAGCCACGTGCCCTGGCCATCTGCGATGCCGACGAACTGAGCGGCGAAAGCTCCAACCTGTCGACCCGTGGCCAACTCAAGAAAGTCATCGCCCGTTACGCCGCACGCGGTATGGCCCCGGTAGTGGCGACCGAGCTGGAATTCTTCGTCTTCGCGCCGAACACTGATCCGACCCAGCCGTTCCGTCCGCCAGTCGGCCTCGACGGGCGTCGCGAGGATGGGCAGTCGGCGTTCAGTGTCAGTTCCAACAATGGCCTGCGGCCATTCTTCAGCGAAGTCTATAAATGCATGGCAGCCCTCGGTCTGCCGCGCGATACCTTCATGCATGAAATGGGCGTCAGCCAGTTCGAGATCAACTTGCTGCACGGTGATCCGCTGTTGCTCGCCGATCAGACCTTCCTGTTCAAACACCTGCTCAAGGAAGTCGCGCTCAAGCATGGTCTGAGCGTAGTGTGCATGGCCAAGCCGCTGGCGCACACGCCGGGCAGTTCGATGCACATTCACCAGAGCGTCGTCGAGATCGCCACCGGCAACAACGTGTTCAGTGACGAGAATGGCCAGCCGACGGCGATGTTCCGCCATTTCATCGGTGGGCAGCAGGCGGGCATGGCTGATTTCACAGCGCTGTTCGCGCCGAACGTGAACTCCTATCAGCGTCTGTGTCACCCGTATGCGTCGCCGAACAATGCCTGCTGGTCCCATGACAACCGCGCCGCAGGGTTGCGGATTCCGGCCAGTTCGCCGGTGGCTCGACGCGTGGAAAACCGTTTGCCTGGCGCCGATGCCAACCCGTATCTGGCGATTGCCGCGAGTCTGGCCGCCGGCTTGCATGGCATCGAGCATGAGCTGGAACCGACTGCGGCGATTCAGGGCGAATTCGAAGTGCCGGAGAATCTTTCGCTGCCGTGTACCTTGCATGCCGCGCTCGAGCGTCTGAAACGTAGCCAATTGGCCAGGGAACTGTTCGGACAGGAGTTCATCGAAGGCTACATCGCTTCGAAGACCATGGAGTTGACCAGCTTCTTTGATGAAATCACTCCCTGGGAACGGCGTGTTCTAGCAGCCCAGGCCTGACTAACTGTCGCCGTCGGGCTATCGTCTTGATAGTCCGATACTCACTGCAAGGAGCCGCTCGGAACGCCGATGCGCCAAATCTGGAAATCCTTTCGAGCGCTGTATTTCGCCTCGCTGATGATGTTGATCGGCTCGGGCCTTCTATCTACTTATCTGGCATTGCGCCTGGCTGCTGACCATGTCGACGGACTGTGGGTCGGTGCGCTGATGGCGGCCAACTATTTCGGCCTGGTGCTGGGCGGCAAGATTGGTCACCGCTTGATCGCCCGGGTCGGACACATTCGCGCTTATTCGGCGTGTGCCGGGATCGTCGGCGCGGCGGTGCTCGGGCATGGCCTGGTCGACTGGCTGCCGGCATGGCTGGTGCTGCGGACCATCGTCGGTCTGGGCATGATGTGCCAATACATGGTGATCGAGAGCTGGCTCAACGAGCAGGCCGACGCCAACCAGCGTGGGCTGGTGTTCAGCGGCTACATGATCGCTTCGTATCTGGGGCTGGTGCTCGGTCAGTTGATTCTGGTCATGCACCCGGGCCTCGGCCTGGAGCTGCTGATGCTGGTCGCGCTGTGTTTTGCCCTGTGTCTGGTGCCGGTGGCGCTGACCCGCCGGATTCACCCGGCGCCGCTGCATCCGGCACCGATGGAACCGCGCTTCTTTATCAAGCGCGTGCCGCAATCGTTGAGCACGGTGCTCGGTGCTGGTCTGATCATCGGCTCGTTCTACGGTCTGGCGCCGCTGTATGCGTCGCAGCAGGGGCTGTCGACCGAGCAGGTCGGTCTGTTCATGGGTAGCTGCATTTTTGCCGGGCTGCTGGTGCAGTGGCCGTTGGGCTGGTTGTCCGACCGTTATGACCGGGCGCTGCTGATCCGTTGTTTTGCCGGGTTCCTGGCCGTGGCGGCGTTGCCGTTGGCGATCCTGCCGCAGGTGCCGCTGGAAGTTCTGTTTGTCGTCGGGTTCATGTGTTCGCTGGTGCAGTTCTGCCTGTATCCGCTGGCGGTGGCGTTCTCCAACGACCACGTCGAGGGCGATCGCCGGGTGTCGCTGACGGCGATGCTGCTGGTGACCTACGGGGTTGGCGCGAGCATCGGCCCGCTGCTGGCCGGGGTGCTGATGAAGCTGTTCGGCAGTCAGAGCCTGTACGCGTTTTTCAGTTTCTTCGCGCTGGTGCTGGTGTGGCGCATCCGCCCGAAAGCGGTGACCAATCTGCATCAGGTCGACGACGCACCGCTGCATCACGTGGCGATGCCGGACAGCATGTCCAGCTCGCCGTTGGTTGCAGCACTCGATCCGCGAGTGGATGAGCAGGTGGTGCAGGAGCAGATGCAGACCACGGTTACGCCAGAACCGGAGCCGGAACCCGAAGTGCAGCCTGCTGAAGCGGCGGTGGAAACTGATCCGGCTGATGAGGGGGATAAACCAGCACCGGACATCAGTGGGGCCAGACCCTGAAATGTGGGAGCGGGCTTGCTCGCGAAGGCGGCGTGTCAGCCAGCATCAATTTTTAATGTCGGGCCGTATTCGCGAGCAAACCCGCTCCCACAATGGATCTCCAGTCGCCGCGAGATTAAATCGCGCATAAAAAAGGGCAGTCCCGCCAAGGACTGCCCTTTCTATTTGCCTGTAGGAATTACAGATCGTCTTTATCGAACCGGCGTGCTTCACGCTGCAACTGATAGACGAAGCGTTCGACGTTGCGCGCCGCCTGGCCGCTGATGTTGTGGAAACGCAGGCCGGCGAAGGTGATGTTGAGCTTTTCTTCGAAGTGCAGATAACGCAGTTCGACCGAGATCGGTTGATTGCCAAACAGCGGGGTGGCGATCATGCGGTCGTAGACCTGGCCCAGTTGCAGGCGGTCGGTGATGTCGCCTTCAAAGCGCAGCTTACAACCGGTGGCGGAAATATCCAGCAGTTTGCCGTTGATCGGCGCCTTGAGCTTTTCGCCGCCGAGTTCGACGCTGACCAGGTCAGTCAGCTTCAGGGCTGCACGAAAGGCGTTGCGGCGCTGGTGGTAAACCACTTCGGTCGGCAGTTCGCCGGTGTAGAAGCGATCGCCCTCGGACTCTTCAATGTTCAGCTTACCGGTGCATTCCCAGGCGATGCGCACGCCCTCGTGGAAGCCTTCGACCTTGAACGGTTCGCCCGCCTGCAGAAAGCGCTCGCCATCGCGCGGGATCATTTCGTCCAGGGCAATCGTTGCGGTTTCGCGGTCGACCTTGATCAGGTAGCTCTGAAAGCGCTGGCTGCGCTCGTGGAACGTGATGATCAGCGGATCGTGGCTTTCTTGCAGCTGGCGCAGGTTGCTGGAGATTTCCAGGGGCGTGGTCAGCACCTTTGGTGGCTGCGGACTATCATCCGCGCTTAGGGCGTTTGGCACGTTTTCTCAATCTCCAGACAAAATTTGACTACGACTAGCCAGCATTTTGCCAGCATGTTTCGCGGGTTGATAGTGCAGGCACATCGAATGGCTCACGCCTGGCTGAGCGTACGCGGCTTGGTGGGTTTGGCGAAAGTGCCCGAGGCGTCATACAACGCTGGCGGCTCGCCCCCGGTGAGGATTTTCAGTTGATTGGCCGTGGCGGCCTGCTGAATCTGGATCGACTGGCCGTTTTTCACATTGGCGGCCTGGCACTGGGCAATCAGGTCGGTCAGTACATCGCTCTGGGACAGCAACTGATCGCCAATGCTCGACTGGCTGGCCAGTTGCTCCAGGCCCTGACGGTCGAGCGGCAGGTTGAGGCTGGCAAGGATTTCGCTGCGCTTGCGGCCATGCTGTTCAAGCAGAATGATCAATGCCTGTTTGCGCGCCAGAATGTCTTCGAGCAATGGCATGTCACGACCGTGCAAAGCGAGGGACTCGGTTTGCAGTAACTCCAGCAATTGTTGAGCTGGAGCAAAGTCGTCGGTGATCAGTTGCAATAAATTAGTGTCGTGCATGGCTGGCCTTGGGTTTTAAGCGTCCAAAAGCCTGGCGCCGGCAAAAGCCTAGCGCTGGGCTTCGAAGTTGAGCAGTTTGCTGGCTACACGGTTGCTGTCGACTTTATAGCTGCCATCGGCAATCGCTGCTTTCAACTCGGCCACCCGGGCTTTGTCGACGGCAGGCTGATCGCGCAGCTTGTCAGTGACCTTCTGCAACTGTTGAGCCTCATTGCTGAGGTGTACCGATTCCCCGCTTTTTGCGGTACTGGCCGTTTCGGCCTGGGTATTCAGCGGCGCGGAGGTGCCGGATTCGGCGGTTTCCTTGGCGTTGCTGGTACGTGTACTGCCCGTAAGTGACGAGGAGCTGTTCAAACGGCTGAAATCGATGACCATGTTAAAAACCTCTGGGAATTTGGACGCTTGCCATGTTCTCGGCCATTCCCTGGAAAACTTTAGGCTCACTTTGCAATGAGCTGCATGTGCCGAAGCGTGTTCTGCTGCGGCACAGTTTAGGGAAGCATCGAGGCCGGCGCCAGTTTTCTGCCTGAGCGTTTTACATGGCCACTTCCACCTGGCCCGGCGCGATGACCTGCGCCTTGATCACCCGGTTGGAATTGAGGTTTTTCACCCGGATCTGTTCTTTCAAACCGCCATTGGCCAAGGCTTCGCCGGGCATGCGCACAGCGAGTGTACCGCTGCGGGCGATGATGACCACCTGATCACCCTTGCGCACCACTT
This sequence comes from Pseudomonas sp. IT-93MI4, assembly GCF_949767635.1. Taxonomy (NCBI): domain Bacteria; kingdom Pseudomonadati; phylum Pseudomonadota; class Gammaproteobacteria; order Pseudomonadales; family Pseudomonadaceae; genus Pseudomonas; species Pseudomonas sp. IT-93MI4. Next base: position 27,822 of record NZ_CATKPP010000002.1, on the reverse strand, counting down.
CAGCCTGTTCCAGATGCACCAGGGTAATCACCTGATCGGCGACCGTTGGTCGGGTCAATTTCTGCCCGATGGCTTCATCCACCGACGTCAGGAAACCCTGATTGATCTGGCTGATGTCGCGTTCACGCAAGGTCACATCCTGCGGCTCGATAATTCCGGCGCGTTTCAGCGGGCGGGTGGTGGTAACAATCTCGCGAAACAGGCGGACTTGAGCGGGCACGAACACCGTCCACGGCGAGCTTCCCTCGCACCGGACCTTGACCGTAACCCGGCCCAGCGGACGGGCCGGACTCTCCAGCGACGCTGTCAATTCCTTGTCGCACATAGGCATGCGCATACGCGGGTCGAGCTGGTTGACCTCGATTTCGTAGCGGCCTTCCGTTTGACTGGTAGCCAGATAGTCTTCTACGGTGAACTCAAGAAAGCCTTGGGTGACGCCGATAAGCATGTCAGGCAAGGTAACCGTATCAGCACCGGCAGGGCTGCCAGCGAAGAAGAAGCAGACGGCAGACACCGCGCACAGCGCTTTGCGGGTGCGGGAGGTCAGGCGTCGGAAAAATGTCGTTTGAGCGTTCATACGAGTTAAAAAGCAAGCGCCGTGCCGTTTAGCAATGAATGTGCGTCGCAACAACACTTGGCGTTGGTGTAGGAGTCTGGGCATGGCTGGTGTAATGGATTCGGTGAACCAGCGCACGCAACTGGTAGGGCAGAATCGCCTGGAGCTGTTGTTGTTCCGTCTCGACGGTCAACAGCTCTACGGCATCAACGTGTTCAAGGTGCGGGAAGTGCTGCAATGCCCGTCGCTGACGTTGATGCCCAAGTCCAGTCCTGTCGTGTGCGGGGTGGCGAATATCCGGGGGGCGACCATTCCGATCCTTGATCTGGCAATGGCGACCGGTTCCGGGGCGTTGAAAGACAAGAACAGTCCGTTCGTGATCATCACGGAGTACAACACCAAGACCCAGGGTTTCCTGGTTCGCTCGGTGGAGCGCATCGTCAACATGAACTGGGAAGAGATCCATCCGCCGCCCAAGGGCACCGGGCGCGATCACTACCTGACCGCTGTGACTCGGGTCGACAATCAGTTAGTCGAAATCATCGATGTCGAGAAGGTGCTGGCGGAAGTCGCGCCGACGCCCGAGGCGATTTCGGTCGGCGTGGTCGATGTCGAAACCCAGAGCAAGGCGTTGTCGCTGCGGGTGCTGACGGTCGATGACTCGTCGGTGGCGCGCAAGCAGGTCACGCGTTGCCTGCAGACGGTCGGGGTCGAAGTGGTGGCGCTGAACGACGGCAAGCAGGCACTGGATTACCTGCGCAAGCTGGTCGATGAGGGCAAGAAGCCGGAAGAAGAGTTCCTGATGATGATTTCCGACATCGAGATGCCGGAGATGGACGGGTACACCCTGACGGCGGAGATCCGCAGCGACCCGCGCATGCAAAAGCTTCATATCATCCTGCATACTTCGTTGTCGGGGGTATTCAATCAGGCGATGGTCAAGAAAGTCGGTGCCGATGACTTCCTGGCCAAATTCCGTCCTGATGACCTGGCATCCCGGGTAGTCGACCGGATCAAAGCAGCAGATATCAGCTAGGGACCTTTTGTCCCTGGCGGTCAACACGATTTAAGAGGCGGCATCATTGTCTACGGGTAATTTGGATTTCGAACAGTTCCGGGTCTTCCTGGAAAAAGCCTGTGGCATTTTGCTCGGTGAAAACAAGCAGTACCTGGTCTCGAGCCGTCTCAACAAACTGATGGAGCAGCAAGGCATCAAGTCCCTGGGTGAGCTGGTACAGCGCATCCAGACCCAGCCGCGCAGCGGTTTGCGTGAGCAGGTGGTCGATGCCATGACGACCAACGAAACCCTGTGGTTTCGGGACACCTATCCGTTTGAAGTCTTGAAGAACAAGGTGCTGCCCGAGGCAATCAAGGCCAGTCCCAACCAGCGTCTGCGGATCTGGTCGGCGGCGTGCTCGTCGGGTCAGGAACCGTATTCGCTGTCGATGTCGATCGACGAGTTCGAGCGCAGCAACCTCGGTCAGTTGAAGATGGGCGTGCAGATCGTTGCCACGGACTTGTCCGGCAGCATGCTGACCAACTGCAAGACCGGCGAGTACGACAGCCTGGCGATCGGTCGCGGTTTGTCCGCCGATCGTCTGCAGCGCTACTTCGACCCGAAAGGGCCGGGGCGCTGGGTGATCAAGGCGCCGATCAAGAACCGGGTGGAATTCCGTTCGTTCAACCTGCTCGACAGCTACGCGAGTCTGGGCAAGTTCGACATCGTGTTCTGCCGCAACGTGCTGATCTACTTCTCCGCCGAGGTGAAGAAAGACATCCTGTTGCGCATTCACAGCACATTGAAGCCGGGCGGGTACCTGTTCCTTGGCGCGTCCGAAGCGCTGAACGGTTTGCCGGATCATTACCAGATGGTCCAGTGCAGCCCGGGGATCATTTACCAGGCGAAGTGATTCAAAAGCGGCAGGCATAAAAAAAACGGGAGTCCTTAGGGGGCTCCCGTTTTTTATGCCTGATGATTTCCCTGAGCCTACAACAATCCAATGTGGGAGCGGGCTTGCTCGCGAATGCGGTATGCCAGTCAAAGCAAATGTCGACTGACACGACGCCTTCGCGAGCAAGCCCGCTCCCACATTGGATAGTCGTTGCCAGTTACAAGCGGCAGAAAAGCGGCAGCCAGCGGAAACCGGTTGCCGCTTTTCTGGCATTGCCGCTTTGCCGACTCCTCGCAAAGCCCCGGTTTACGGGGGTTGTTCTGTTTGGCACGGCGCTTGCTAAAGCTCAGGTACGAAAAACCGGTCACCCGAAGGTTCCCGACATGAGCATCAGCTTCGATAAAGCGCTCGGCATTCACGAAAAGGCACTGGGCTTCCGCGCCCAGCGTGCCGAAGTGTTGGCCAACAACATCGCCAACGCCGATACCCCGAACTACAAGGCTCGGGATCTGGACTTCTCCAAAGTGCTTGAAGCACAGACCCAGAAGAACGCCAACGGCACCATCGCCCTGAACATGACCAACAGCCGTCACATCGAAGCTGAAGGCCTGGGCAATGGCGACGAGTCGCTGATGTATCGCACGCCGATGCAGCCTTCGATCGACCAGAACACCGTTGACGCTCAGCTTGAGCAGTCGAACTACGCGGAAAACGCGGTCGGCTTCCAGGCCAGCTTCACCCTGCTCAACAGCAAATTCAAAGGGCTGGTGTCAGCCCTGCGCGGAGAGTAATCCATGTCCCTGTCCAGCGTTTTCAACATTGCCGGCAGCGGCATGAGCGCACAAACCACGCGTCTGAACACCGTGGCTTCGAACATCGCCAACGCCGAAACCGTTTCGTCGAGCATCGACCAGACCTACCGCGCCCGTCACCCGGTGTTTGCCACCATGTTCCAAGGCGGCCAGAACAGTGGCAGCAACTCGCTGTTCCAGAGCCAGGACGCCGCAGGGCAGGGCGTGCAGGTACTTGGCGTGGTCGAAGACCAGAGCAACCTCGAAGCGCGTTACGAGCCGAACCATCCGGCCGCTGACGCCAAAGGCTACGTCTACTACCCGAACGTCAACGTGGTGGAAGAAATGGCTGACATGATTTCCGCGAGCCGTTCGTTCCAGACCAACGCCGAAATGATGAACACCGCCAAAACCATGATGCAGAAGGTACTGACCCTCGGTCAGTAATAAGGGGCGACTGCCATGAGCGTTACCGATACCACCAGCAGCCTGAGCATGAATGACATCCTGGCGAACTCCTCGAAGAAAACGAGCAGTACGACCACCGGTGGCATTGCTTCGGCCACCAACAGCGCCACTGGCGGCAAAGCCCTGGGCAAGGATGCGTTCCTGCAACTGCTGGTCACCCAGCTGAAAAACCAGAACCCGCTTGATCCGCAGGACAACAGCGCCTTCGTAGCACAGTTGGCGCAGTTCAGCAGTCTTGAGGGCATCACCACCCTCAACAGCACCGTCAGTTCGCTGGCCGGCAACTACAGCTCCTCGCAAGCCCTGCAGGCGTCGTCGCTGGTTGGCCGCAACGTGATCGTGCAGACCAACACCGTTCAATTGGACGACCCGAGCAAAGGCATGACCGGTTCGGTCACCGTGCCGTCGTCGATTGCCGGTGGCACCGTCAGCATTACCGACAGCAGCGGCACGGTGGTTCGCACCATCGATCTGGGCAGTCGCGCCGCAGGCAGCGCAAGCTTCACCTGGGACGGCAAGGACAAGGATGGCAATCTGGTGAAGACCGGGACCTACACCGTCAAAGCCAACGCCTCGATCAATGGCACCGCGACCGATCTGGCGACCTACCTGCCAGCCACGGTCAACAGCGTGACCATCAGCCAGACCGGTGGCGAGCTGATGCTCAACCTGTCCGGCAAGGGCACCGTCGCCCTGTCCAAAGTACAAACCATTGGTATATAGAGCCGACTAACCGGCACAAAGGAGTGGAATATGTCTTTCAATATCGGCCTTAGCGGTCTCTATGCAGCCAACAAACAACTGGACGTGACCGGCAACAACATCGCCAACGTCGCGACCGCCGGTTTCAAATCGTCCCGTGCAGAATTCGAAGACGTCTATTCGGCCACTCGCCTGGGTAGCGGCAGCAAGGTCATCGGCAACGGCGTGCGCCTGGCCAACGTGTCCCAGCAGTTCACTCAGGGTGACATCAACAACACCGGCAACGTGTTGGACATGGGTATCAACGGTTCCGGTTTCTTCACCATGAGCAACAACGGCGCGATCACCTACACCCGTGCCGGTACGTTCAAGGTCGACAATGCCGGTTTCATCACCAACACTGACTACACCTCGCGTCTGCAAGGTTACGGTGTGGACGCTAACGGCAAGATCATCAACGGTGTGTTGACCGACCTGAAGATCGACACTTCAAACCTGGCGCCGAAATCGACTTCGTTGGTGACTTCAAGCATCAACCTGAACTCGTCGGCACCCGTGATCGACGACACAGCCGCGGCAGGCAAGTTCGACCCGGCAAAACTCGAAACCTACACCAAGTCCTTCAGCACGCCTATCTATGACTCTCAGGGCAACTCGCACGTCATGGATCAGTACATGGTGAAAACCGGCCAAAACACCTGGAAAGTCTACACCCTGGTGGACGGGCGCAATCCAGATGCAACCGGCAGCGATCCAACCAAGACCGCCCCGACTGCTTCGACACTGACGTTCGACAGTTCGGGCAATCTCACTCAGGTCAGCACGCCTAACCCGGCAGATCCGACCAAGCCGATCATCAGCAGCGACCTGAAGCTGACCGGCTGGGTACCGGGTACCGTGACCAACGGCACCTTCACGCCAAACGGCGCGTCTGCCAACACCAATGGCGTGACCATATCCATGGCCAAGACCACTCAGTTCAACGCTGACACCGCCCGTTCGATCCCGACTCAGGATGGTTACGCCACTGGTCAGATCACCAACCTGACCATCGACGGCACAGGCACGTTGTTCGCCAACTTCAGCAACAACCAGAGCAAGGCCATCGGCCAGGTTGCGCTGGCCAGCTTCACCAACGAACAAGGCTTGCAGGCGGTCGGCGGTACCAGCTGGAAAGAGACTTTTGCCTCGGGTATCCCGGGTTACGATGCGCCGGAAACCGGTACGCTGGGTTCGATCGCGTCCAACTCGCTGGAAGAGTCCAACGTTAACCTGACCAACGAGCTGGTGGATCTGATCAAGGGCCAGAGCAACTATCAGGCGAACGCCAAGACCATTTCGACCCAGAGCACTATCATGCAGACCATCATTCAGATGACCTGATTGGGTTTACCCGCTTCATGAAAAAGCCGACGCCTTGAGCGTCGGTTTTTTTATGCTTGTGGTTAAACATATTCACGATCGTACCGTTTGTCTGAATTTATGGTGTGGAAGTTGCAGCCCTGCCCGGTAAGGGACCTTGGCGTCAAAACTTCGCACAACCTGCTTCATTGAGCCAGGACACTGTACGGCGATATGGAAATCAGGAAGCTCCTACCAGGTTTTTCAACGTAGTTTCCAACACAAAAACACAAGGACGATGTAATGGCGATAATCAACGGGACCGCTGGTGCCGATAATCTGATCGGTTCTGCGGGCGATGATCAGATACGCGGGTTGGCGGGAAATGATGTTTTGAATGGTGGCGATGGTAATGATCTGTTGATCGGCGGCGATGGCGCCGATCAACTGATTGGCGGCGCAGGTTTCGATATTGCCAGCTATGAAGACGTACCCAACAGCGTTGCGGTAACCCTGAACCTGAAGACGGGTGTGCATACCGGGTATGCAGCGGGCGATACGTTTGTCGGGATCGAGAGTTTCCGTGGTTCAAATTATGACGATACGTTCTTTGCCAGCGCTGCTGCCGACAATCTCGATGGCTACAACGGCAACGACCGGCTGAGCTACTCGCAGTCGGAGCAAGGCGTCAACATCACCATGACCGCTGCACGTTCGGGTACCGGTCTGGGCGGCGACGCTCAGGGCGATACGTTCTCCGATTTCGAAACCATCATCGGCTCGAACTACAACGACGTGTTCACGGCATCGCTGGGTACCACGGCTTTTTACGGCGGTGCTGGCAATGACGTGTACATCATCAACGGCTCGGCCAGCCAGAACGTGGTGGAAATGGCCGGTGGCGGTGATGACGAAGTACGCACCACGCTGAACATCATCACCTTGGCCAATGAGGTCGAGCGTCTGACCTTTACCGGTTCCGGCACCTTCATCGGTCGTGGTAATGCTTCCGACAACGTCATTACCGGCGGTGCCGGCAACGACATCCTGATGGGGGGCGCAGGCGCCGACCAGCTGATTGGCGGCGCAGGTTTCGATATTGCCAGCTATGAAGACGTACCCAACAGCGTTGCGGTAACCCTGAACCTGAAGACGGGTGTGCATACCGGGTATGCAGCGGGCGATACGTTTGTCGGGATCGAGAGTTTCCGTGGTTCAAATTATGACGATACGTTCTTTGCCAGCGCTGCTGCCGACAATCTCGATGGCTACAACGGCAACGACCGGCTGAGCTACTCGCAGTCGGAGCAAGGCGTCAACATCACCATGACCGCTGCACGTTCGGGTACCGGTCTGGGCGGCGACGCTCAGGGCGATACGTTCTCCGATTTCGAAACCATCATCGGCTCGAACTACAACGACGTGTTCACGGCATCGCTGGGTACCACGGCTTTTTACGGCGGTGCTGGCAATGACGTGTACATCATCAACGGCTCGGCCAGCCAGAACGTGGTGGAAATGGCCGGTGGCGGTGATGACGAAGTACGCACCACGCTGAACATCATCACCTTGGCCAATGAGGTCGAGCGTCTGACCTTTACCGGTTCCGGCACCTTCATCGGTCGTGGTAATGCTTCCGACAACGTCATTACCGGCGGTGCCGGCAACGACATCCTGATGGGGGGCGCAGGCGCCGACCAGCTGATTGGCGGCGCAGGTTTCGATATTGCCAGCTATGAAGACGTACCCAACAGCGTTGCGGTAACCCTGAACCTGAAGACGGGTGTGCATACCGGGTATGCAGCGGGCGATACGTTTGTCGGGATCGAGAGTTTCCGTGGTTCAAATTATGACGATACGTTCTTTGCCAGCGCTGCTGCCGACAATCTCGATGGCTACAATGGCAACGACCGGCTGAGCTACTCGCAGTCGGAGCAAGGCGTCAACATCACCATGACCGCTGCACGTTCGGGTACCGGTTTGGGCGGCGACGCTCAGGGCGATACGTTCTCCGATTTTGAAACCATCATCGGCTCGAACTACAACGACGTGTTCATGGCATCACTGGGTACCACGGCTTTTTACGGCGGTGCTGGCAATGACGTGTACATCATCAACGGTTCGGCCAGCCAGAACGTGGTGGAAATGGCCGGTGGCGGTGATGACGAAGTCCGCACCACGCTGAACACCATTACCCTGGCCAACGAAGTCGAGCGTCTGACCTTTACCGGCGTCGGCAACTTCATCGGTCGTGGTAATGCTTCCGACAACATCATCACTGGCGGTGCCGGAAATGACACGTTGTTCGGTGGTGCAGGGGCGGACCAACTCAATGGCGGAGATGGTTTTGATACGGTCAGTTATGCCGATGCCGACAAGGGCGTGAGCCTCAACACTAAAACCGGGATACATACCGGAATTGCTGCTGGCGATGTTTACACCAGTATTGAAGCAATCAGTGGTTCGAATTTCAGTGATGCTTTTGTCGGGGATGCGGGTATAAACCGCTTCGACGGTGGTAGCGGCATGGATATGGTGAGCTTTGCTGACGAAACTGCAGGTATCACCCTTGATTTGGGGGCGCCTGTTTTGACGGGGGCGGCCGCTGGCGATATTTACACCTCGATCGAGATATACCAAGGCACTGCGCAAGCCGACAGCTTTACCGGAAGTGCGGCAGCTGCGGAGAATTTCGTAGGTGGCGCTGGCGCCGATCTACTGACGGGTGTGGGTCGAGGTGATGGCGCCTGGTACTTGACCAGTACTGGCAGCGTTCAGATAAATTTGCTGGATGGCACTGCCGCAGGTGGCGACGCTCAAGGTGACGTACTGATCAACATCGATAATCTGATGGGGTCGTCATTCAATGACACGCTGACAGGCAATGCCTATTCGAACAAGCTTGAGGGTGGAGCGGGTAACGATGTCATCTATGGTGGCGAAGGCGATGACTTTATCTATGGCGGCACTGCCACTGATATCGGTGCATTTGGACTGCTCGCTATCAGCGGCGTCCAGGCCGATACGCTTTACGGTGGCAATGGTAACGACACCATGCGCAGTGCCGATGAAGATACTGGCAGCATTCTCTATGGCGAGGCTGGCAACGACAACATAACCGTGTCGGCAGGGATTGCTTATGGTGGCGACGGCAACGATACCTTGACGGGTACCGGTTACGGCTACGAACTCCAGGGTGGTGCAGGCGTTGATACGTTGAACTTGCGCGGCTCTGGAGATGCCTTCGGTGGAGAGGGCGGTGACACCTATGTCGTGTTCTCGAAAACCATGGTCGGCATCCAGGACACAGGCACTTCGGGGGTAGATACCGTCACCCTCAAGAATATTCAAAGTGTCAGTGATGTGCGGATTGTTCAGAACGACCTTGGCGCCTACATCTTCAATGCCGCCGATCTGCAAAGCGGCAACCTGGACTCCGGCGTATTCCTGAAAGACTGGTACAAGGGGGGGAACACCATTGAAACCTTTTTCACCAACAACGGTGAGTCCTTCACCATTCCTGTCGTAGGGCAAGCGATGATGGAGTCTTTCGCAGTCTGACAAAGGCGTTGCACACATAAAAAAACGGCGAAGCCTGTATTCAGGTCTCGCTGTTTTTTTTGCCGTTTTTTTAGGTTGCCAAAAGAAAACCCCCGACAAACCAGAAGTCTGTCGGGGGTTTTCTTTTGCCTGGAAGCATCAGGCGTCTCGCGACGCCTGGCCCGGCTCAGCTTATTGGCAAGCTTCGCAATCCGGCTCGTCGATCGCGCAAGCCTTTGGCACTGGAGCTGGACCTGCCGGAGCTGCCAGAACCGAATCGTCGCCGTGGTTGCCGCCGCTGGAAACAGCGTTCAGCTTGCCGGTGTTGATGGTCGACTTCTCGGTGCTGGTCGCGGCCAGGGCACGGAGGTAGTAAGTGGTTTTCAGACCACGGTACCAGGCCATGCGGTAGGTCACGTCGAGTTTCTTGCCCGAGGCGCCGGCGATGTACAGGTTCAGCGACTGGGCCTGGTCGATCCACTTCTGACGACGGCTGGCGGCGTCAACGATCCACTTGGTGTCCACTTCGAACGCGGTCGCGTAGAGCTCTTTGAGTTCTTGCGGGATGCGCTCAATCTGCTGAACCGAACCGTCGTAGTACTTCAGGTCGTTGATCATGACCGAGTCCCACAGACCGCGCGCCTTGAGGTCGCGAACCAGGTACGGGTTGATCACGGTGAATTCGCCCGACAGGTTCGATTTCACATACAGGTTCTGGTAGGTCGGTTCGATCGACTGCGATACGCCGGTGATGTTGGCGATGGTCGCGGTCGGTGCGATGGCCATGATGTTGGAGTTACGAATGCCTTTCTGTACACGGGCGCGAACCGGTGCCCAGTCCAGGGTTTCGTTCAGGTCAACGTCGATGTACTTCTGGCCACGTTGCTCGATCAGGATCTGTTGCGAATCCAGTGGCAGGATGCCTTTGGACCACAGTGAACCGTTGAAGGTCTCGTAGGCACCACGCTCGTCTGCCAGGTCGCAGGACGCCTGGATCGCGTAGTAGCTGACCGCTTCCATCGACTTGTCGGCGAACTCGACGGCAGCGTCGGAACCGTAAGGGATGTGCTGCAGGTACAGCGCGTCCTGGAAGCCCATGATGCCCAGACCGACCGGACGGTGGCGGAAGTTGGAGTTCTTCGCTTGCGGCACCGAGTAGTAGTTGATGTCGATCACGTTGTCGAGCATGCGCACGGCGGTGTTCACGGTGCGTTGCAGCTTGGCGGTGTCCAGCTTGCCGTCGACGATGTGGTTCGGCAGGTTGATCGAGCCCAGGTTGCAAACGGCGATCTCGTCCTTGTTGGTGTTCAAGGTGATCTCGGTGCACAGGTTCGAGCTGTGAACCACGCCGACGTGCTGCTGCGGGCTACGCAGGTTGCACGGGTCTTTGAAAGTCAGCCATGGGTGGCCGGTTTCGAACAGCATGGAGAGCATTTTGCGCCACAGGTCTTTGGCCTGGATGGTCTTGAACAGCTTGACCTTGCCCGGGTACTCGGTCAGGGCTTCGTAGTACTCGTAGCGCTCTTCGAAGGCTTTACCGGTCAGGTCGTGCAGGTCCGGCACTTCGGAAGGCGAGAACAGGGTCCACTTGCCGTCATCGAAGACACGCTTCATGAACAGGTCAGGGATCCAGTTGGCGGTGTTCATGTCGTGGGTACGACGACGATCATCACCGGTGTTCTTGCGCAGTTCGATGAACTCTTCGATGTCCATGTGCCAGGTTTCCAGGTAGGCACACACAGCGCCTTTGCGCTTGCCACCCTGGTTAACGGCTACAGCGGTGTCGTTCACCACTTTCAGGAACGGAACCACGCCTTGCGACTTGCCGTTGGTGCCTTTGATGTACGAACCCAGGGCGCGCACAGGGGTCCAGTCGTTGCCCAGGCCGCCAGCGAATTTGGACAACATGGCGTTGTCGTGGATCGCGTGGTAGATGCCCGACAGGTCGTCCGGAACGGTGGTCAGGTAGCAGCTCGACAGCTGTGGACGCAGGGTGCCGGCGTTGAACAGGGTCGGAGTCGAAGCCATGTAGTCGAACGAGGACAGCAGGTTGTAGAACTCGATCGCACGGTCTTCTTTCTGCTTCTCTTCGATCGCCAGGCCCATGGCCACGCGCATGAAGAAGATCTGCGGCAGTTCGAAACGCACGCCATCCTTGTGGATGAAGTAACGGTCGTACAGGGTCTGCAGGCCCAGGTAGGTGAATTGCTGATCGCGCTCGTGGTTGATCGCCTTGCCCAGTTTTTCCAGGTCGAAGGTGGCCAGCACAGGGTTCAGCAGTTCGAACTCGATACCTTTGGCGATGTAAGCCGGCAGTGCCTTGGCGTACAGGTCGGCCATTTCGTGGTGAGTGGCGCTCTCGGCCACACCCAGGAAACCCAGACCTTCGGCACGCAGGGTGTCCATCAGCAGGCGGGCGGTGACGAACGAGTAGTTCGGCTCACGTTCAACCAGGGTACGCGCGGTCATCACCAGCGCGGTGTTGACGTCGTTCAGGGCCACGCCGTCGTACAGGTTTTTCAGGGTTTCGCGCTGGATCAGGTCGCCGTCGACTTCAGCCAGGCCTTCGCAGGCTTCGGTGACGATGGTGTTCAGGCGGCCCATGTCCAGCGGCGCGAGGCTGCCATCGGCACGGGTGATGCGGATCGACGGGTGCGCATTGACTGCCGCTTCGACCGGGGCGTGGGCAGCGCGTTCTTTCGAGCGGCCGTCACGGTAGATCACGTAGTCACGAGCGACTTTCTGCTCGCCGGCACGCATGAGGGCTAGTTCGACCTGGTCCTGGATCTCTTCGATGTGGATGGTGCCGCCCGAAGGCATGCGACGCTTGAAGGTCGCGGTGACTTGTTCGGTCAGGCGGGCAACGGTGTCGTGGATTCGCGACGAAGCGGCAGCGGTGCCGCCCTCAACTGCGAGAAACGCTTTGGTGATAGCGACGGTGATCTTGTCATCGGTGTAAGGAACGACAGTGCCATTGCGCTTGATCACGCGCAGTTGACCAGGCGCGGTGGCGGCCAGATCCGAATTCGAATCGGCGGCCTGCGGCAAGGTGCCCTGCGGGTTCTCGCGAGTTGTGTCGGTTTGCATGGGGGGTGATCTCCACATTCTCTATGTTTGTTTGGGCACCATCATGGTGCTCACCGTTCTGGTCCGAAGCACTACAACCGACGGGCGTCGGGCATAACAACTTCGGACCAGTAGGAAAAAGGCTAATGACGCCGCATCCTTGCCGAAGTTTTTGGCTGCGAGCCAGGGCTCGAGCCGGATTCCTTCCCGGATGACAGTAATGACTGCAACACCCGTACCGTTCCGGTCGTTTCCAACCTGAAAAACGGCGCCATCCGCAAGTGCGGTTTGGGCTTTGAAAAACTTGCTTGGTTCAACCGGAAACAGGCAATAAAGCGCTTGAGTTTCAGGTCCGAAATGTGGTTGGGCGTTTGAGCGGAAAACCCTATATGTAGGGTCTCTCCTTGCGCCGTGCTACAAGATAATGCGTTTCGAGGGGGCTTGCAACGTACTAGCTGTGGATAAACCTGTGCGTAAATTGTGTAAGAAACCAGGAAATCCCGTGTAGGCCGCGAACCTGCTGAGCTAGACCGTTTGTCACTGGTTTTCACCCGGGAAAAACGCTTCAGCGGATTTTTAAGGGCGCGAACCCTATCACAAAAAACCGCCTTGTCCGAACGCATTTGCCGACTTGTGTTCTGGTTGTACGCCGTTTATACAATCGGGCAGTGTTTACCCATTCTTATCCTCCCGAAAGATGACAAAAAGACGGGAGGATCTACAACTGTGGGAGCGAGCCTGCTCGCGAAAGCGTTGGATCAGCCAACATTGATGCTGAACCTGCCGACGCATTCGCGAGCAGGCTCGCTCCCACATGGATTGTGCTGCGTCGTACGGTTCTTCCTTTATTAATAAAAACAGCAAGCAGAGGTCACCGGTGGAGCAAGAAGCCTGGCAGGTATTGATAGTCGAGGACGACCAGCGTCTGGCCGAACTCACCCGCGAATACCTGCAAGCCAATGGATTGCGCGTGGAGATCGAAGGTAACGGCGCGCTGGCGGCGGCGCGGATCATCAAGGAGCAGCCGGATCTGGTGATCCTCGACCTGATGCTACCCGGCGAAGACGGCCTGAGCATTTGCCGCAAGGTGCGCGACCGTTACGACGGCCCGATCCTGATGCTCACCGCGCGCACCGACGATGCTGACCAGATTCAAGGCCTCGACCTCGGCGCTGATGATTACGTATGCAAACCGGTGCGCCCACGGCTGTTGCTCGCGCGCATTCAGGCTTTGCTGCGACGCAGCGACACAGCCGAGCCAATCGTGGAAAAAAGCCGTCGCCTGCAATTCGGCCCGCTGGTGGTGGACAACGCCTTGCGCGAAGCCTGGCTCAGCGACAGCGGCATCGAACTGACCAGCGCCGAATTCGACCTGCTCTGGCTGCTGGTGTCGAATGCCGGGCGGATCCTCTCTCGCGAAGAAATCTTCACTGCGTTGCGCGGCATCGGTTACGACGGCCAGGATCGTTCGATCGATGTGCGCATCTCGCGCATTCGCCCGAAAATCGGTGATGACCCCGACCATCCGCGGCTGATCAAGACCATCCGCAGCAAAGGCTATCTGTTCGTCCCTGAAGCCTGTGTGGATCTGGCGCTGTGAATTCGATCTTCCTGCGCATCTATGGCGGCATGTGCGCGGCGCTGATTCTGGTGGCGGTGCTCGGTGTGCTGGCACTGCACCTGCTCAATCAGGTGCGCAGCGAGCAATACCGCGAGCGCCTGGCCCACGGCACGTTCTCTCTGATGGCCGACAACCTGCAACCGATGAATGAAACCGAGCGCCATCGGGCGTTGCTGGTCTGGGAGCGTCTGCTGGGGATTCCGCTGGCACTGAAGAAGTTTTCCGAGACCGATCTGGATCTCTCTCAGCGCGCCCGGGTGCAGCGCGGTCAGGCCTTGGTGGAGCAGACCGGCCCGCATGCGGCGCGAGTCTATCGGCTGGTCAGCGACAAGGAACAGCTGCTGCTGACCGGTGACGTACAACAGATCAGCGAGCAATTGGCCCGCGCGACTATTTATCTGTTGGCCGATGAACTGGTACGGGTGCCGGTCGGCGAACAGCCCAAACGACTGGCGCAGTTAAAGGAAGAGAAAGGCTTCGGTTTTGATCTGCGGCTGGTCACGGTCAACGAGGCCGACATGGACGAAGACCAGAGCCGCCGGGTGTCCGAGGGCGATACAGTGATGGCGCTGGGCAAGGGCGGGGATTCGATCCGGGTGTTTGCCGGCATGGTCGGCACGCCGTGGGTGCTGGAGATCGGCCCGCTGTATCAGATGAATCCGTATCCGCCGCAATGGCTGGTGTTGATCGCTGCCTTGGGCCTGAGCCTGATCGGTCTGATCGTTTATCTGTTGGTGCGTCAGCTCGAACGGCGTTTGCGCGGCCTCGAAGCCGCGGCCACACGCATCGCCAAGGGCAGCCTGGAAACCCGCGTGCCGGCCCGCGGTGCTGACTCGGTCGGGCGGCTGGCGGCGGCGTTCAACGGCATGGCCGAGCATCTGCAGCAGTTGCTGGCGATCCAGCGCGAGCTGGTGCGCGCGGTGTCCCACGAACTACGCACGCCAGTGGCGCGCCTGCGTTTCGGGCTGGAGATGATCGGCTCGGCCACCACCCCGCAGGCGCTGGAGAAGTACCGCGAGGGTATGGATCACGACATCGAGGATCTCGATAAGCTGGTGGACGAAATGCTCACTTACGCGCGGCTGGAGCAGGGTTCACCGGCACTGACCTTTCAGCGCATTGACCTCGATGCGCTGGTCAATCAGGTGATCGCAGAACTGGCGCCGTTGCGTGCTGAGGTCACGGTGCAGCGCGGGTTGTGCCTGTCAGCGGCGGACAACGATGGCGCCTGGGTCGAAGCCGAGCCGCGCTTCCTGCATCGGGCGTTGCAGAATCTGGTGAGCAACGCGATGCGCCATGCACGCTCTAACGTCACGGTGAGTTATCAGGTCGGGCAGTTGCGCTGCCGGGTCGATGTCGAGGATGACGGGCCGGGTGTGCCGGAGTCGGCGTGGGAACGGATCTTCACGCCGTTCCTACGTCTGGATGACAGCCGCACCCGGGCCTCTGGTGGGCATGGGCTGGGGCTGTCGATTGTGCGGCGGATCATCCACTGGCATGACGGTCGGGCGCTGATCAACAAGAGCAAAAGTCTGGGTGGGGCTTGTTTCAGTCTGAGTTGGCCGAGGAATCAGGAGCGCCGTTGAGTTTTGTGTCAGCAGAAATGACGCCTTCGCGAGCAAGCCCGCTCCCACAGGGGAATGCATTTCAAGGGTGGGAGCGGGCTTGCTCGCGAAGGCGGTGCAACAGTCGCCGAAAAATCTTCAGGCCGGAATGCTGACCAGACTCAACAACTGCCCATCCTGCACACCAAATTGCGCCTCCAGCTCGGTGCCATGACGCCATTCGCCCGACAAGTCAGTCAGCAAACGCAACCGGATCTGACCCTGCTCCGTCCACTCCAGCACCTCGGCGTGCTCGAAGTAGAAGCGCTTCTGCACAATCGGATACAGCGCCTTGAACAGGCTCTCTTTCACCGAAAACGTCAGGGTCACGCACAACGCCAGTTGTTCCCGCGCACCGGCGGCCATGCGTTGCAGCTCCGGCGGCGTCAGAATCTCCCCGGCCAGGCGTTCGGCGCGCTCGGTCTCGAGCAGGTTTTCCAGATCCATGCCCAAGCCGCGCCAGTGCCGCTTGTTGGCGACAATCGCCGCCGCGTGTCCGGTGCTGTGAGTGATCGAGCCGCAGATGTGCGCCGGCCACACCGGTGCGCGGTCTTCGCCAATCGGCGGAATCACGTTTGAGCCTTCCAGTTGCTGCAGCGCGGCCCGGGCGCAGATTCGTCCGGCAAGAAACTCGGCCTGCCGTTTGGCCACCGAGCGCTGAATGCTCGGCGGCGGCTCGATGGCGCTGCGCTGGAAGTCATCGCCGAGCAGTTGCTTCGGGTCGAAACGGGTACTGAGCAGCACGGTCTCGGGCAACACGTTGGGCAACGGCCAATGGGCGTCGAGCGGGGTGCAGCAGGCGGGGAGGGGCGGGCTGGAATTCATGGCGGGCATTTTGCCGATTCGCAGGGGCAAGGTCGAGATCGGCGGTGCGGCTTTCGCGAGCAGGCTCGCTCCCACATTTGGAACGCATTCCCATGTGGGAGCGAGCCTGCTCGCGAAGGCCGCGCTGCAATCTATCTGATCAGCCAAAGATTTTCTGGAAGAACGCCTTCATGTCCGCCCAGGATTTTTCATCGGCCGCCTTGTTGTAACCTATATCCGGGCCACCGTGTTCACCATGGCTCAAGCGATCGGCATCCGGATTGGTGAAGCCATGTTTGGCGCCGTCGAGGCTGACGAACTTATAGTCGGCGCCGGCCTTGTCCATTTCAGATTTGAACGCGGTGACGTTGTCCGGGGTGACCATGCTATCCAGCGCACCGTGCTCGACCAGAATCTTCGCCTTCACACTGCCGGGCGTCGCCGGGGTGGTGGTCGCCAGCGCACCGTGGAAACTCACCACGCCCGCCAGCGGCTCGCCCTGACGCGCGGCGTTGAGCACCACGCCACCGCCGAAGCAGTAACCGATGGCGGCGATTTTATTGACGTCGGTCTGCGGCTGCTTTTTCAGCAGGTTCAACCCGGCCTCGAAACGTTTGCTGGAGGCCGCAGCATCCTGGGTCGCGGCCTGCATGAACGCCATCGCATCCTTGGGATGTTCGGTGTTCTTGCCTTCGCCATACATGTCGATCGCCAGCGCGCTGTAGCCCAGTTCGGCGAGGTCGCGGGCGCGACGTTTGGCGTAATCGTTAAGGCCCCACCATTCATGCACCACGACGACTCCCGGGCGTTTGCCCTTGATCGCGTCGTCATAGGCGTAGTAGCCGATCAGCTTGGTGCCGTCGGCACTCTGGTAGGGAATCTCCTGAGTCTTGATCGCGGCGTTGGCCAGATTGCTGGCGGCGAGCAAGACGAGGGCGAGGAACAGGCGCATGGTCGGTCTCCTTATCGAAAGTGGTCAGGACAGCCTAGTCGATTTGATTCAGCGCAGGTTCAGAGAGTGTTCAGGGCAGGTACAGGGGCGGGTCAGTAACCTTGCGCCATACCCAAACAGCACTGTGAAAGAGGAAACGCGATGAATCGTCTAAACAAACTGCTGCTGGCTTTTACCTTGTTGGGCTCCAGCCTTGCGGCACATGCCGATGACACCAGCAACTTCGCCGGCCTGACCTTTGGCCAGACCAGTGACAAGGTTAAAAAATCCCACGCGCTGAACGACAACCTTGGCCACCCGGACGCCAGCGGCGCAATCGACGGCAACAACACTTACGGCGTACGCCTCGGTCAGCAAAACTCGCAAGGTCGTTACTACGCGACCTACGACAACGTGTCCGGTTCGCACAATGGCATTAAACTGCGCCAGGAAAACCTGCTGGGCAGCTACGATCTGTTCTATCCAGTGGGCGGCAGCATCAAATTGTTCGGTGGCGCCACGGCCGGTTTGACCAAGCTGACTCAGGATTCGCCAGGCTACAGCCGCGACAGTGACATCGGTTACGCCGTCGGTGGCCAGTTCGGTGTGCTGCAACAAGTGGCGCAGAACGTTTCGGTGGAACTCGGTTACCGTTACCTGATGAGCAACGCCAGCACTGAAATGAAAGAAAGCGGTGGCAGCAAGCAAGGCTCGCTGGACTTGACCAGCAGCGCCCAGACTTACCTGTCGGCGAACTACGCTTTCTAAAGCGCGGTTCGTTCTAGACCCTGTGGGAGCGAGCTTGCTCGCGAAAGCGGTCTATCAGTCGACAACAATGTTGGCTGATACATCGCCTTCGCGAGCAAGCCCGCTCCCACAGGTGCGTTGTTGGAGTTTTTGATTTACCCGGGAGAGCGTTATGAAACTGTTGGTCGTCGAAGATGAAGCGCTGTTGCGCCATCACCTGCAAACCCGCCTGACGGAGAGCGGTCACGTGGTCGAGTCCGTGGCCAATGCCGAAGAGGCGCTGTACCAGACCGGGCAGTTCAACTTCGATCTGGCGGTGATTGACCTCGGTCTGCCGGGCATGGGCGGTCTGGACCTGATCCGCCAGTTGCGCTCGAGCGGCAAGACCTTTCCGATCCTGATCCTCACCGCGCGCGGCAATTGGCAGGACAAGGTCGAAGGCCTCGCCGCCGGTGCCGACGACTACGTGGTCAAGCCGTTCCAGTTCGAGGAACTCGACGCGCGCCTGAATGCCTTGCTGCGTCGCTCCAGCGGCTTCACCCAGTCGACCATCGTCGCCGGGCCGCTGTTGCTGGACCTCAATCGCAAGCAGGCGTCGCTGGATGAAGAGCCGCTGGCACTGACCGCCTACGAATACCGCATCCTCGAATACCTGATGCGCCACCACCAGCAAGTGGTGCCCAAGGATCGCCTGATGGAGCAGCTCTATCCGGATGACGACGAGCGCGATCCGAACGTGATCGAAGTGCTGGTCGGCCGTCTGCGCCGCAAGCTCGAAGGACCGGGCGGGTTCAAGCCGATCGACACCGTGCGCGGTCTTGGCTACTTGTTCAATGAGCGCTGCACTTGATTCGTTCTCTTCGCGTTCGCTTGATGCTCGCCGCCACCACGTTGGCGGTGTTGTTCATGCTCGGCTTGCTGCCGGCCATGCAGGGCGCGTTCAGCCTGGCGTTGCAGGACTCGATCGAGCAGCGCCTGGCCTCGGACGTCACCACGCTGATCTCGGCGGCACGCGTCGACAGTGGCCATCTGGTGATGCCGGCGCAGCTGCCGGATGAGCGCTTCAACCTCACCGACAACCGCCTGCTCGGCTACATCTACGACCGCGAAGGCAAACTGGTCTGGCGCTCGAAAGGCACGCAGGAAGAGCAGATCAACTACAAGCCGCGTTACGACGGCATGGGCAACGAGTTCGCGCGGATCCGCGAGAGCAATGGCCAGGAGTTCTTCGTCTACGACGTCGAAGTCAAACTGCTGGGCGGTAAAAGTGCCGCGTTCAGCATCGTCGCTCTGCAACCGGTGCGCGAATACGAAAATACCCTCGAAGGCCTGCGCGAAAATCTCTACCTGGGCTTTGGCGCCGCATTGCTGGTGCTGCTGGCGTTGTTGTGGATCGGCCTGACCTGGGGTCTCAAGGCGCTGCGTCGGCTCAGTCAGGAACTCGACGAGATCGAAAGCGGCACCCGCGAAAGTCTCACCGAACAGCACCCGCGCGAACTGCTGCGCCTGACCGGCTCGCTCAACCGTTTGCTGCACAGTGAGCGCCAGCAGCGCAGCCGCTACCGTGACTCCCTCGATGATCTGGCGCACAGCCTGAAAACCCCGTTGGCGGTGTTGCAAGGGGTCAGCGAAGACATGGCCCAACGCCCGGAAGATCGCGATCAGGCCTGGGTGCTGCAAACCCAGATCGAGCGCATGAGTCAGCAGATCAGCTATCAACTGCAACGGGCCAGCCTGCGCAAAAGCGGTCTGGTGCGCCATCAGGTGCGGCTGCAACCGGTGCTCAAAAGCCTGTGCGACACGCTGGACAAGGTCTACCGCGACAAACACGTGCGGGTGGCCTTCGATCTGCCGGAGCACTGTTACGTGCCGATCGAGCAGGGCGCGCTGCTGGAGATGATGGGCAACCTGCTGGAAAACGCCTATCGCCTGTGCCTGGGCGAAGTGCGCATCAGCGTGCGCGAGACCCTCGCCGGCATCGAGTTGTGCATCGAAGACGACGGCCCCGGTGTGCCGCCGAATCAGCGCGCGCGGATCCTTGAGCGCGGTGAGCGTCTGGATCGCCAGCATCCGGGGCAGGGCATCGGGCTGGCGGTGGTCAAGGACATCATCGAAAGCTACAACGCCAAGCTGATGCTCGGGGATTCGCCGATGGGCGGGGCGGCGTTCAGGATTCAGTTTCCTGCGGTTTAGGTGTTGGCTGTTCTGACGTCATCGCGAGCAGGCTCACTCCTACAAGGGGAATGCATTTCAAATGTAGGAGTGAGCCTGCTCGCGATAGCGCCAGTCAGTTCAGCGCGGGTCTTACTGCTCTTGCGCCCGATACGCCCCCGGTGTCAGCCCGGTCCATTTCTTGAACGCCCGGTGAAACGCCGACGGTTCGGAAAATCCCAACTGCTCGGCAATCTGTTGCAACGACAGATCCGCCCGTCCCAGATGATAGATCGCGATGTCGCGGCGCAACTGATCCTTCAATTCCTGAAAACTGCTGCCTTCCTCACGCAGATGCCGACGCAGGGTTTGCGGGCTGATGTGCAGCTGCGCGGCCACCGCTTCGAGGTCCGGCCAGTGCGCACTGTCGCGGCTGAGCAAGCGGCGCAGGCGACTGCTGAGGCTGTCGCCGTCGTCCGGGCGCGATAGCAGGTCGGCGGGTGAGCGTTCGAGAAAGTGCTTGAGGGTGCGTTCGTCCTGCAACAGCGGCATGTGTAGATAGCGACTGTGAAACAGCAGGCTGCTCTGCTGGGCGGAAAACACCAAAGGGCAGGGGAATAACAGGTCGTACTCGGCACCGTGCGCCGGTTTCGGATAACTGAAGGTGGCCTGCTCCAGACGAATCCGCTGGCCGATCAGCCAACTGCCGAGGCGATGCCAGATCACCAGCAGGCTCTCGCTGAGAAAGTGATCCGGGTCCCATAACTGCGAGTCATCAAGGCTCAGGCGCACCCATTCGTCTTCGCGGCTCAGGCTCAGGCGCGGAGCCTCGGGGAATAGGCTATAAAACAATAAACCGCGTTGCAGTGCCTTCTCCAGATTGCGGCAGTGGATCAGCGCGTGGCACATCATCGCGAAGCTGCCGGGCTTGCTTGGCGCATTGCCGAAACCCAGGTATTCGTCATCCAGCGCCAGCCACAGGCTCTGGATCAGTTGGGTGAATTGCTCCGGGGCGATGCGCGCCCGAGGTTCATCGAGCAATTCGGGACTGATGCCCAGTTGCTGCAGCAGCGGCGCATAGTCGAACCCCGAACGGCGTGCGCCACCAAGGGCGGCGCGGGCGAAATGACTGGCGATGGTACGTTCGCGCATAAGCGGCAGATCCTTCCTCAGACGCCGGATGGTAGCCGGGGCATGCGCAGGGCAACAAGGCGGATTTCCGCCAAATTGTAGGACGAGATCCGCTGACTTGGCGGAAATCCGCCACACTGGCGTCACCGGGCAGTGACAAAAATTAGCCTGCATCCCCTGATATCAAAAGGCTTGCAGCAAATTGCACCAAAGTGGCACGGCGTTTGCGATAAGAGCGACAGAAGTGTGCGTCTATTCCGCTGGAATAGCGCCGCTCCAACAACAAATCCCTCCAGTGCAGGAGGGTTCGCAATTCAGGTTCTGCGCCCAACAGATGGATGTTGCCCGCGGGACGCTTGAGGACACTTGCAATGACGACTCGTCAGCCACTGTACAAATCCCTGTATTTCCAGGTGATCGTCGCGATCATCATCGGTATTGCCCTTGGTCACTACTACCCGCAGTTCGGTGTGGCGGTAAAGCCACTGGGTGACGGGTTCATCAAGCTGATCAAAATGATCATCGCCCCGATCATCTTCTGCACCGTGGTCAGCGGCATCGCTGGCATGCAAAGCATGAAGTCGGTCGGCAAGACCGGCGGTTACGCACTCCTGTACTTCGAAATCGTTTCGACCATCGCCCTGCTGGTGGGCCTGATCGTGGTCAACATCGTGCAGCCGGGCAACGGCATGCACATCGACGTCAGCACCCTGGACGCCTCGAAAGTCGCGACCTACGTGCAGCAAGGTGCAGACCAGAGCGTAGTCGGCTTCCTGCTCAACGTGATCCCGACCACCATCGTCGGCGCGTTCGCTACCGGTGACATCCTGCAAGTGCTGATGTTCTCGGTGATCTTCGGTTTCGCCCTGCATCGCCTGGGTGACTATGGCCGTCCGATCCTCGACTTCATCGATCGCTTCGCCCACGTGATGTTCAACATCATCAACATGATCATGAAGCTCGCGCCAATCGGTGCCTTCGGCGCGATGGCGTTCACCATCGGTGCTTACGGTGTCGGCTCGCTGGTGCAGCTGGGTCAACTGATGGCCTGCTTCTACATCACCTGCCTGGCCTTCATCCTGATCGTGCTGGGTGCCATCGCCCGCATGCACGGCTTCAGCGTGCTGAAGATGATCCGCTACATCCGTGAAGAACTGCTGATCGTACTCGGTACCTCGTCCTCGGAATCGGTACTGCCACGCATGCTGATCAAGATGGAGCGTCTGGGCGCGAAGAAATCCGTCGTGGGTCTGGTGATCCCGACCGGTTACTCGTTCAACCTCGACGGTACCGCGATCTACCTGACCATGGCTGCAGTGTTCATTGCTCAGGCCACCGACACGCACATGGACATCACCCATCAGATCACCCTGCTGGTGGTGTTGCTGCTGTCTTCCAAAGGTGCCGCCGGTGTGACCGGTTCGGGCTTCATCGTGCTGGCCGCCACTCTGTCGGCGGTCGGTCACCTGCCGGTGGCCGGTCTGGCGCTGATCCTCGGTATCGACCGCTTCATGTCCGAAGCCCGCGCCCTGACCAACCTGGTCGGCAACGCCGTGGCGACCATCGTGGTTGCCAAGTGGGTGAAAGAGCTGGACACCGACGTGCTGCAATCCGAGCTGGCTTCGGGCGGTCGCGGTATCGCCGATACCCGTCCGGAAGATGACCTGGGTGTGGCTGAAGGTGCTACTCCGAGCAACGTCAAGTAATCTGAATTGGCTCCAGTGTAATGCTGGAGTCTGAGAGCCCTTGTGGTGAGGGGATTCATCCCCGATGGGTCGCGAAGCGGCCCCTTCTTAGATAGAAGGGGACTGCTGCGCAGTCCATCGGGGATGAATCCCCTCGCTACAGGGGTTTTTTATTGCCTGCGATTTGAGCATTACGGTCACTGCCGCTGATGCATCCGGTGATTGCCGTGTGCGGCAGCGCTGCCTAGGCTGGGTGCATCGCCCAAGGAGATCGCCCATGTCCGCGCCGCTGGCCTCACTGAAGATTCTGGATTTCTCGACCCTGCTGCCAGGGCCATTCGCCTCGCTGTTGCTGGCGGACATGGGCGCCGAAGTGCTGCGCATCGAATCGCCAACGCGCATGGACCTGCTGCGGGTGCTGCCGCCGCATGATCAAGGTGTGTCAGCCAGCCACGCTTACCTCAATCGCAACAAGCGCAGTCTGGCGCTGGACCTCAAACAGCCTGAGGCGCTGGAGGTGGTCAGGCAGTTGCTGGCCGACTACGACATCGTCCTCGAGCAGTTTCGGCCCGGTGTGATGGAGCGCCTGGGTCTGGGTTACGAGGCACTGAAGGCGATCAACCCGAAGCTGATTTACGTGTCGATCACCGGCTATGGCCAGACCGGGCCGTACAAGGATCGCGCCGGGCATGACATCAACTACCTGGCGCTGGCCGGTCTTTCCAGTTACACCGGCCGCGCCGACAGCGGGCCGTTGCCGCTGGGCATGCAGGTGGCGGATATCGCGGGTGGTTCGCTGCATGGGGTGATCGGCCTGCTGGCGGCGGTCATCGCCCGGCAGCAGACCGGGCAGGGCACGCATCTGGACGTGAGCATGACCGATTGCGCCTTCAGCCTGAACGCCATGGCCGGTGCCGGCTATCTGGCCTGTGGCGACGAACCGCATTGGGAAGAGCTGATGCTCAATGGCGGCAGCTTCTACGACTACTACCGCTCCCGCGACGGGCGCTGGTTGTCGGTAGGCAGTCTTGAGCCGGGGTTCATGCAGCAGCTGTGTACGGCGTTGGGCCGGCCGGAGCTGGCGGCGCAGGGCTTGTCGCCGAAACCCGAGCAGCAACGGTTATTGAAGGATGCGCTGAAAGTTGAATTCGAGAAGCACGACTTTGCCGAGCTGCGCGCGTTGTTTGCCGAGGTCGATGCCTGTGTCGAACCGGTCTTGAACCTGAGCGAGGCGGTGCAGCATCCGCAGTTGCAGGCGCGGGAACTGGTGACCCAGGTGCCGCGTGGCGACGGTACGACCCAGGCGCAGATTGCCTGTCCGCTGAAATTCTCCGAAGCGCTGCCGGCGCCGCGGCATGTCGGGGCGGGGTTGGGGCAGCATACTGAGCAGGTGTTGGGGGAGTTGGGCTTTGATGCTGAGCGGATTGCTCAATTGCGGGCGGCCAAGGTAATTCTCTAGCGCCTGGCTGGGCCTCATCGCGAGCAGGCTCACTCCTACAGGTGGAACGCTTTCAATTGTAGGAGTGAGCCTGCTCGCGATGGGGCCAGTCGGGACAATACAAAAAACGACTATTCCACCCGCATCTCACCACTGAACACCAAGGTGTTGCGACAACGCCGGCACAAATACCGTCGCCCTTGGCGCACCAGGCTATGACGCTGCGCCGAAAACGGAAAATCACTGTCGGCGCACGGGCATTTGTAGATGTAGCGGGTCACGCTGCGGCGTTTGATTGCGTAGGTATGGCAACGATCCGGCGGCAGCTCGTAAACCCCGCGCATGATCAGTTGCCACTCCTCGCCGTGCGGCTGGATGCGGTCGCCGAACAGTTGGTGGGCGATCAGGTGCGCGACTTCGTGGGCCACGGTCTGCTTGAGGAAGTGTTCGGTGTTTTCCCGGTACAGCTGCGGGTTGAAGCGCAGCAGGTTCTCGTGCAGATGCGCGACACCGGCTTTTTGCCCGCGCAGCTTGAGGCTGACGACGGGGCGTTGGAAATGACGTTTGAAAAAGGCTTCAGCGAGTTGGTAACAGTCTTCGACGCGGGTATTGAGTTGCTCGGGCATGCTTGATGGATCTCCAGAGGCGTCGAGTATGCCGCAACGTTCCTGACTTGCGAATCGCTGACCTGCCGAATGGTCATCCGCCAAACGAGAAGGCCGCCTTGCGGCGGCCTGTATTGGCAGATCTTGTTTTTCTCGGGGGTGAAACATGTCAGTTGGTATACACCGGCCCCACGCCGAGGCCCCAGACAATCACGGTGAACGCCATGATGGCCACCAGCACCACCAGACCCACCGCCAGCACCGAGCTGGAAAACAGGAAGCCTTCGTCCGACGGAATGTTCATGAACGTCGGCAGCCCGACATACAGCAGGTACACCGTGTAACAGATGGCCGCCGTGCCGACGATCATCCCCAGCCACATGTGCGGATACAGCGCCGCCAGCCCGCCGACGAACAACGGCGTCGCGGTGTAGGTGGCGAATGCCACGCAACGGGCCAGACTCGGGTTGGCGTCATAGGTGCGGGCCATCCAGTGCACGAAGGCGCCCATCACCGCGACCCCGCCGAGCATCGCCAGGTACGACATGATGGTCATCCACAGTGCGCTTTCGAAGGTCAGCATCACCGGTGCGCGGTTGCCGATCACCCAGCCGACCTGAGTGGTGCCGATAAACGCCGAAACCGCCGGAATCGCCGCCAGGATCAGCGTGTGCGTCAGGTACATGTGGCTGATGCTTTCCTCTTGGTCGCCACGGATTTCCTTCCATTCCTGATCGGGGTGGGTAAAAAGTCCCACTACGTGATGGATCATGCCAGTCACTCCTCTTGTTATTGCCATCGCCCCCCAACGGAGCGCCTAAGGGCCAAAGGTGGCCGAGCAAATTCAGGTCTTCAGATGTGTGCGACCTTATGTCGCAGTATAGAAAGGACTTAACCGCACAGGGACTAGGGGCTTAGAGCAAATCGCGCTGTAAACCGGCGGGGTAATCGCGTCGGGGTCTGTGCAAACGGGCAATCGAAGGGGCGACAACCTGTGGCCACAACCCCGGTGTTTTTGCGTAAAATGCCCGCCTTTCGTCACACCTCACGGATTTCGCGTCATGGGCACTCTTACGGTCAACCAGAACAAACTGCAAAAGCGCCTGCGCCGCCTGGCCGGCGAAGCGGTCGCCGATTTCAACATGATCGAAGACGGCGACAAGGTCATGGTCTGCCTGTCCGGAGGCAAGGACAGCTACACCATGCTCGACGTGCTGCTGCACCTGCAGAAGGTTGCACCGATCAAGTTCGAGATCGTCGCGGTGAACATGGACCAAAAGCAGCCGGGTTTCCCCGAGCACGTACTGCCGGCCTACCTGAAAGAGCTGGGCGTCGAGTACCACATCGTCGAGAAGGACACTTACTCGGTGGTCAAGGAACTGATCCCGGAAGGCAAGACCACTTGCTCGCTGTGCTCGCGCCTGCGTCGCGGCACGTTGTACACCTTCGCCGACGAAATCGGCGCGACCAAAATGGCCCTCGGTCACCACCGTGACGACATCGTCGAGACGTTCTTCCTCAACATGTTCTTCAACGGCACCCTCAAGGCGATGCCGCCGAAGCTGCGCGCCGACGACGGGCGCAACGTGGTGATCCGTCCGCTGGCCTACTGCAACGAGAAAGACATCCAGGCTTACTCGGACTTCAAGGAATTTCCGATCATCCCGTGCAACCTTTGCGGTTCGCAGGAAAACCTGCAGCGTCAGGTGGTCAAGGAAATGCTTCAGGACTGGGAGCGCAAGACTCCGGGCCGAACTGAAAGCATCTTCCGCAGTCTGCAGAACGTGGTGCCGTCGCAACTGGCCGACCGCAACCTGTTCGACTTCACCAGCCTGAAGATCGACGAAACGGCGGCTTCGCGCTTCGTTAACGTCGTTAACTTGTAAACACCTTCAAATGTGGGAGCGAGCCTGCTCGCGAAAGCGGTGTGTCATTTAACTGATTTGTTGACTGACACTCCGTCTTCGCGAGCAAGCCCGCTCCCACATTGGTTTTTCGTTTTATTCAATAGGAGAGGGCATGCGCGATTACAAGTGGCTGCACGAATACTGTCTGAACCGCTTCGGTTCGGCGGCTGAACTGGAAGCCCATCTGCCCGTTCCCAAGACTCCCGCGCAATTGCGCAAGATCAGCGACGATCGTTACCTCTCGACCATGGCCCTGCGCGTGTTTCGCGCTGGTCTCAAGCACAGCCTGGTGGACGCCAAGTGGCCGGCCTTCGAAGAAGTGTTCTTCAGGTTCGACCCGGAAAAAGTCGTGCTGATGAGCGCCGAACACCTCGAACGCCTGATGCAGGACGCGCGCATCATTCGCCACCTGGGCAAGCTCAAGAGCGTGCCGCGCAATGCGCAGTTCATCCTCGATGTGGAAAAGGACAAGGGCAGCTTCGGCGCGCTGATCGCCGACTGGCCGGTGACCGATATCGTCGGTCTGTGGACCTACCTGAAAAAGCACGGGAGTCAGTTGGGCGGGCTGTCGGCGCCGCGCTTCCTGCGCATGGTCGGCAAGGACAGCTTCGTGCCGAGCTATGACGTGGTCGCCGCGCTGAATGCACAGAAGATCGTCGACAAGGCGCCGACCAGTCTGCGCGATCTGGCGATTGTGCAGAACGCGTTCAATCAGTGGCATGAGCAGAGTGGCGGGCGGCCGATGAGCCAGATTTCGATGATGCTCGCGTACACCGTCAACCATTAAGACCGCGTCGCCCCATTCGCGAGCAGGCTCGCTCCCACAGAGTGAATACATTTCA
>NZ_CATKPP010000001.1:0-267448 GCF_949767635.1 Pseudomonas sp. IT-93MI4 | reverse complement strand
TTCAAATGTGGGAGCGGGCTTGCTGGCGATGGCGGTGTGTCAGTCGATATTTGAGTTGACTGACACACCGCCTTCGCGAGCAAGCCCGCTCCCACAGGAGGGGATTTGTGTCAGGCAGAGATTTGCAGCAGCCAGTTTTTGAACGCCGTCATCGCCGCCGTCTCCGGCCGTGACTGCAAGCGCGTCAGCCAATAACTGCCGGTGGTGATTTCAATCGCAAACGGCTGACGAATCACGTCCGCCGCCAGTTGCCGGGCGAACATCAGCGGCGGTGCCAACGCCACCCCGCTGCCCTGCAGCGCGGCCTCCATCATTGCCAGCGACGAATCGAAGACAATGCTCTGCGGCGGCGCCGCGTGGGTCGCCAGGCCGGCGGCGTGAAACCACTCCGGCCATTCATCGGTGCGATAGGAACGCAGCAAGCGCTGTTGCAGCAGATCGCCCGGGGTATGCAACTGCCGGGCAATTTCCGGCACGCACAGCACCGACAATGGCGCATCGAGCAGGCGCGTGGCCTCGATGCCGTGCCACGCTCCGGCGCCAAAACGAATCGCGTAATCCAGCCCCTCAGCCGCGACGTCGACCCGGTTGTTGTGAGTCGACAGTCGCAAATCTATGAGCGGATGTTTCGCCTGGAAGTCTGCCAGCCGTGGCAGCAGCCAACCAACCGCGAAGGTTCCGACGGCACCCACGGTCAACATTTCCCGATACTGACCGCCGGCCAGTCGCTCGAGCATCTGCGCGATATGATCGAACGACGTGGTCAAAACCGGCAACAGGGTCTCGCCTTCACTGGTCAGCATCAGCCCGCGGGGCAGGCGTTTGAACAGGGTGACGTTGAGTTGCGCTTCGAGGCTTTTCACCTGATGGCTCACCGCCGCCTGAGTCACGCACAGCTCCACGGCGGCACGGGTAAAGCTCAGATGCCGCGCCGAGGCTTCGAACGCGCGCAGTGCATTGAGCGGCAGTTGAGGTCGAATCATGCCTGGTCCCAAATTTTTCTAATGGCTCATCCGAAATATCATCGTTTGTCGACGAGTGCCAGACTGCCTAAATTGTCGGCGCTGATCAGCTGCCCAACAACAAAATCGCCCGCAGTGTAGCGGGATATCACCCTCAACACTCATGGAGAGTGGTTCACTCATGTCCTTCATCACCCCGAGCAAATTCATTTCCTGCAGCGCTTTCGGCCTGTTTTTCGGCGCCACCGCTTGCATGGCCGCCACACCCGGCGACGAGCAACTGCAAGCGCTGGTGAACAAAGCCGTCACCCCGGTGATGCAGCAGCAGAACATCCCCGGCCTCGCCGTCGCCATCACCATCAACGGCCAACCGCATTACTTTAATTACGGCGTCGCCGCCAAGGACACGGGGCAGAAAGTCAGCGAAAACACCCTGTTCGAAATCGGCTCGGTGAGCAAAACCTTCGCCGCGACCCTGGCCGGCTATGCGCAGGCGACGGGCAAGCTGGACCTGTCGACCAAGGCCAGCCAGATCTGGCCAGAACTCATGGGCAGCGCTTTCGACAACATCAGCGTGCTGCAACTGGGTACC
Source organism: Pseudomonas sp. IT-93MI4 (assembly GCF_949767635.1). Lineage (NCBI taxonomy): Bacteria > Pseudomonadati > Pseudomonadota > Gammaproteobacteria > Pseudomonadales > Pseudomonadaceae > Pseudomonas > Pseudomonas sp. IT-93MI4. Next base: position 265,894 of record NZ_CATKPP010000001.1, on the reverse strand, counting down.
TACAGCGCCGGCGGCCTGCCGCTGCAATTCCCTGGCCAGTGGGATTCGGCGGAGAAGATGCTCGGCTACTACCAACAGTGGAAACCGAGCTTCCCGGCCGGTAGCCAGCGCCTGTATTCCAACCCGAGCCTGGGCCTGTTCGGTTATCTGGCCGCCAAGACCCTCGGTCAGTCATATGATCAGGCGATGAGCGAAACCCTGCTGCCGAAACTCGGCCTGCAACACACTTACCTGCAGGTGCCGAAAGCGCAAATGAGCCTGTACGCGCAGGGCTACGACAAAAACAACCAACCGGTGCGCGTCACCCCGGGCGCCATGGATTCAGAAGCCTACGGCGTGAAAACCAGCGCCGCCGACATGCTGCGTTACGTGCAGGCCAACCTGAAACCGGCAAGCCTTGAAACGCCGCTGCAACAAGCCATTGCCAACACCCACACCGGTTATTACAGCGTCGGCGACATGACCCAGGGCCTGGGTTGGGAAATGTACCGTTACCCGATCAGCCTCGACCGCTTGCTGGCTGGCAACAGCACGGAAATGGCCATGCAGCTGCACAAGGTGCAATGGCTGACCCCGCCACAACCGCAGGCGAAAAATGTGCTGATCAACAAGACCGGCTCTACCGGTGGCTTTGGGACCTACGTGGCGTTTGTGCCGTCGAAGGATGTCGGCGTGGTGATTCTGGCGAACAAGAACTTTCCGATTCCGGAGCGGGTGAAGATTGCTCACACGATCCTCAGCGCTTTAGCCGACTGAAAATCAAATGATCGCAGCCTTCGGCAGCTCCTACACCGATCCCATGTAGGAGCTGCCGCAGGCTGCGATCTTTTTGGGCGGGCAATAAAAATGGGCGACCTGCAGAGGTCGCCCATTTTTTTTGATTCAGGCCATGCCATCAGTCATCCGGCATTTCCGGTGGTTTGCTTGGTTTCGCCGGTTTGCTCGCCTTGGCGCCCTTCTCGCCTTTCTTGGCTGCCGGTTCGGCGGCGGTGGCCTTGGTTTCAGCGACCGTCGGTGCGCTGATTTCCTTTTCGCTGGCCGGCAGCGCGTCAACCGTGTCGAAGATTTTCTTCAGGTCCACCGATTTCGCTTCATCGCCCGAGGCCGACAGTTTAGTCTCGCCGTCCTTGCCCAGCAGGAACACTTTAGGATACGCGCCGGCACCGAGTTTCAGCGACCGCAGCAAAGCCATGGTGTCTTGCTGGCCGAGATCCTTGCCGTCGAGTTGTCCGGCCATATTGAGGATGGTGTAGACCTTGATGTTGCGGTCGGCGACACCCTTCTTGTTCGCCGGATCTTCCAGCGACTTTTTCAACCCCACCCACACCGGGTCGACGGTGCTTTGGGCGATCACGATCAACGGTCGGGCCCGTCCCATATCCCCGGCTATGGGCGAGTCATTGTCAGCGGCGAACAAGGGGCCGGCAATCGCCAGCAAGAGTGTCAGGGTCAGTGACCTGATGAGCATGCGCATCTCCTTTTGATATCCACGCTCTAATGATTGCGCATCGCGGCGATTGTTCCGGGGTTGTGCCCGGCAAATATGTTTCGCCTTGTCAGAAGCTTAGGTCAGCCGCGTCATTGCGCAACCGCATCGGCGTAATCGTGACGCGGATTTGATTACCTTTTATGAGCGCATTAGGGTGGTCGTTCTGCCCACGAAATGGAGTTCAACCCATGCACATCGACTACCTTTGCGATCACCCGCATTTGATTGAGGAACTGGCTGCGCTCAATTTCAAGGAATGGGGCGAATTCCGTGACGGCGATACCCTTGAAGCCCGCACCGAGCGGATGCGCGCGGCCTGCGGCAAGGGTGCGGTTCCCAGCGTGGTGGTGGCCATGGAAGATGGCAGATTGCTCGGCGGCGCGCTGTTGATCGACAGCGACATGAAGATCCGTCCCGAGCTGACGCCTTGGCTGGCCGGGGTTTATGTGAAGGCCGAAGAGCGTGGACGCGGGGTTGCTTCGCAACTGGTCAATCGGATTGTCGAAGAAGCCAGGGCGTTGGGCGTACAGACCTTGTATCTGTACACCGACGCTGCGCAATCGCTGTATGCGGGGTTGGGTTGGGAGGTGGTCGAGGATCTGGTCTACGAGGATTTGCCGGTGACCGTCATGAAATTCAACATCCTTCATACCCCAGTGTAGGAGCTGCCGCAGGCTGCGATCTGTTGATCTTGATTGTAAAAACGAAGATCAAAAGATCGCAACCTGCGGCAGTTCCTACATCAGAACGCCAGTTTATAGCCGATCAACAGCAACATGGTCGCCAGGCACGGGCGCAGCAATTCATCGGAAATGCGCCCGGTCAGGTGGCTGCCGAGCCAGATGCCCGGCAGCGAACCCATGAGCAGAAAGCCCAGCACGCCCCAGTCCATATTGCCCATGCTCGCATGTCCCAGACCTGCAACCAGCGTCAGCGGCACGGCGTGGGCGATTTCGGTGCCGACCAGACGCCGGGTCGGCAGCAGCGGATAGAGGATGAACAACGCGACCGTGCCGAGGGCGCCGGCGCCGATCGAGGTCAGGGCGACCATGGTGCCGAGGATCAGCCCGGTGATCACCGTCATTACATTCAGGCGCGCGCCGCTCGGGTTGTAGTTGCCGCCCGCGCGTTTGTGGGCGAATTCGAGCAGGCGCTTCTTGAACAGAATCGCCAGCGCCGTGGCGAACAGCACGAAGCCCAAGGCCTGTTTGATGATCGCGTTCATCGCCTCGGGCGCGGTGTGCAGGGTGCTGAGAAACCACAGGGTCATGGCGACTGCCGGCACGCTGCCGAGGGTCAGCCAGCCGGTGATCGCCCAGTCGATGTTGTTGTTCTTCTTGTGCACCAGCACGCCACTGGATTTGGTAATGGCCGCGTACAACAGGTCGGTGCCCACCGCTGTTGCCGGGTTAATGCCGAACCACAGCAGGATCGGCGTCATCAACGAACCGCCGCCGACACCGGTCATGCCGACAATAAAACCCACCACCAGCCCGGCAATCACCAGGCCGAAATTTGCCAATTCCATTAAGACGTCCAGAAAAACGACAGGAAAAATCTGGCCCGCAGCATAGCGATTTTTCATATAACCACATATATCGATGCGGTCTATCGTTATGCCTTTGTTCAAATCCACATCATCTCTACTGTAGGAGTGAGCCTGCTCGCGATAGCGTTTTATCAGACACGAATGATTTGTCTGCGGAGACGCTATCGCGAGCAGGCTCACTCCTACAAAGTCATGCGGTGACGCGCCGGCCCGGTTTGAAACTGTGATGCCGATTGATCCACACCGTCGCCAGCGCGATCAGCGACAGGATCAACAACGCCCACGGAAACGACATCGCGCCCGCCCGATCCAGCAACAACCCGCCAAACAGGCCGCCGCCGGCAATCGCCACATTCCAGGAGGTGGTGAGCATCGCCTGCACCACGTCCACGTGCTCGCCGGCCGAATCCGCCGCCGCCGTCAGCAGCAACGTCGCCGAACCACCAAATGACAGGCCCCACACGGCCATGCAGGTGTAGATCAGCCACGGCGACGGGGATATCAGCGCCAGCACCAGTGCGGTCACGGCAAACAGCATGAGGCTGATCAGCGTCAGCCAGCGCAACCAGCGGTCCACCAGCAGGCCGATGATCCAGATCCCCACCAGCGAGCACAGGCCGAATACCAGCAGCACCAGATCGACGCGCTCGGCCAGCCCGGCCTGCATCAGGAATGGCGCGATGTAGGTGTAGAGAATGTTGTGCCCAAGCATCCAGGTCAGCACCACGAACAGCACCGGCCGTACGCCCGGCAGACGCAGCGATTGCAGCAACGGCAGGCGTTCGGCGCTGGCCTGGCCCGGACGGTCCGGCACCGCCAGCACAATCCACGCCGCCAGCACCAACGCCAGCGCCGACATGATCCCGAACGAAGCGCGCCAACCGATCAGGTTGCCCAGCCAGGTTCCCGCCGGGGTGCCCAGCGACAGCGCCACCGGGGTGCCGAGCATGGCGATTGCCAGTGCCCGCCCCTGCTGGTGCACCGGCACGATCCCGCGGGCGTAACCGGCCATGATGCCCCACGACAGCCCTGCCGCCATCCCGGCCAAGAACCGCGACGCCAAGGTCAAGCCGTAATGGCTGGAGAACGTAGTCACGGTGTTGAACACCAGGAAGCCACCGACCGTCATCAGCAGTACCCGCCGCCGTGGCCAGCCCCGGGTGGCGACGGTCAGCGGAATCGCCGCGACAATCGAGCCCAGTGCATACAGCGTCACCAGTTGCCCGGCGAGCACTTCGCTGACCCCAAGCCCGACGCCGATCTGCGGCAGCAGCCCGGCCGGCAGGGTCTCGGTGAGGATGGCGATGAAGCCGGTCATGGCGAAGGCCAGCAACGCGGCATAGGGCAGTTTTTCTGTGCGGGTGGCGCGGTCGATACGGTTGAAGTCGGTGCTTGCGGAGTCGGTCATGACAGGTGCAGCTCCCTTTGGATCAATAGTAACGATGGATTGTATACAAAAATCCCACGCACAATTTGATCAATGTGGGAGCGAGCCTGCTCGCGAATGCGGTGGATCTATCAGAGATTCAGCGCCTGGTAGATCGCTTTCGCGAGCAGGCTCGCTCCCACATTGGATCTCCGCCCTTACTGCACCGGCAGGAAATTCAGGAACAGCAGACTCTGCGCGTAATTCAACCCAATGCGCCGGTAGCGCTCATCAAGCATCTGCGCCAGCAGGTCGAGCCGCGCGACGATCTTGCCGAACTCGGTGGCGAAACTCAGGTTGCTGCCCTCCTCCGAGATTTCGTTGGAGAACAGCAGCGGCTGTCCCTCCTTGTTCTGCCGCTGGGCCAGAATCCATGTGGCTTTTTCGATGTTGCGCGCGGCGTTGTGGACGAAGGTCGGGTTGATTGCATCGGTCATGTAGAACTCGATGCGATTGCCGTGGGCGGTGACCAGCATGCTGCCGATGGCATAGATGAAGGCGCCGACCCGATCCCCGAGAAACTCCGGACTCATCGCATAGCTGAGCGCCGCCAGATCCTTGCGGCCGCCCAGCACGGGCAACGGTTGCTGCTGCTCGACCGCCAGGCGCACCTGTTTCACCGCCGTGTTGATGTCGAGGAAGCCCGACTTGCGCAGTTCTTCCGGGTTGCGCAAATACAGCTTGCCCATCAACCGATAAAGGCTGTTGAGGTTGTCGCGCATCGCCAACGTGGCCATGCGATCGACGCTGGTCTGCAGGAATTCCTGCGGTTGACCGTCACGCATCTGAGCGATGAAACCGTTGCCGGTCTGATGCGTGCAACCGCTGACAAACAGCGATGACAGACAGGCCAGCAACAGGCACGGGCGGCGAACAAATCGGGCGATCAGGTGAAAAGCTCTCGGCATGAATTCTCGAACGGGGACATTCCTGTGCGGCGGGCGTCGCCGCATCCTGGCCATGGATAGAGCCGTCAATTGCTAAAAAGTGCAGTGACGGGTTGGGCCGGGCGATTGGCGGCGAGCGATGCCAAGCTAATTAGTCAGTCTTTATTATTGAAATAAACGACTAATCAGCTATAAATCTTCACCAACAACCAAAATAGATTGACTAGTTCACTGTAGGAGCTGCCGAAGGCTGCGATCTTTTGATCTTGATCCTGAAAAACAAAAGTCAAAAGATCGTCCGAACGCGGCCCGAGCCTGCGGCAGCTCCTACAGGGGAATTGTGGTGTTTTGAAAACAACAACAAAAAGGAAGGTCAACCATGCTTCAATCACGTCACCTGCTCTCCGGCCTCGGACTGTCCCTGATGATCGCCACCCTCTCCGCCAACGCGGCCGGCCTCAGCGCCGAACACAAAGCCTTTGGCAAAACCAATGACGGCACGCCCGTCGAGCAATACATCCTGCGCAACAGCCACGGCATGCAGGCGACCGTCATCACCTACGGCGCCACCCTGCAATCGCTGCTGGTGCCGGACAAACACGGCAAAGCCGCCGATGTGGTGCTGGGTTTCGACGATGTTCAGGGTTACCAGAAAGGCACAGCGTATTTCGGCGCGACCATCGGCCGTTTCGGTAATCGCCTCGCGGACGGCGCGTTCGAACTCGACGGCAAGCGCTATCAGGTGCCGCAGAACGACAAGTCCAACGCGTTGCATGGCGGCACACAGGGCTTCGACAAGAAGGTCTGGAAAGCGCAGGAAACCAAGGACAAGGATTCCGTCGGCGTGACCCTCACCTATCTGTCGGCGGACGGCGAAATGGGCTTCCCCGGCAATCTCACCACCGAAGTGACCTACCGCCTGACCGACAGCAACGAGTTGCGCATCGACTATAAGGCCAGCACCGATAAACCGACCGTGCTCAACCTGACCAACCACAGCTACTTCAACCTCGCCGGCGCCGGCAATGGCGACATCCTCAAGCAGGTGGCCACCTTGCACGCCAGCCATTACACCCCGGTCACCGGCAAACTGATCCCGACCGGCGAACTGGCGCCAGTGGCCGGCACACCAATGGACTTCACCAAACCCACCGCCATTGGTACGCACATCAAGGCCGATCACCCACAGCTGAAATTCGCCGAGCCGAAACAGGGCGGCTTCGATTTCAACTGGGTGCTGGATACCAAAGGTGATGTGAGCAAAGTCGCCGCCGAGGTCAGCGATCCGCAGTCAGGGCGGCATTTGCAGTTGTTCACCAGCGAGCCTGGTGTGCAGTTCTATACCAGTAACTTCCTCGACGGCACGGTCAAGGGCAAGGGTGGCAAGGTTTATCCGCACTGGGGTGCGTTTACCCTGGAGACCCAGCACTATCCGGATGCGCCGAATCAGCCGGACTTCCCGAGCACGCGTCTTGATCCGGGGCAGACTTACAGCCATAGCGTGGTGTTGAAGTTCTCCGCTAAATAGACCAGCCTTGTGGTGAGGGGATTTATCCCCGATGGGTTGCGCAGCAACCCTGCTTCTTGGGGGCGCTGCGCGCCCATCGGGGATAAATCCCCTCGCCACAGGTTCATCGACCTCCATTGGAACCCCTACGCTATCCTGCTGCCCACTAAAGTATGACCATCAGCACAGGAGGTTTGAATGCGTACCCTTGAACTGGCAGGCGTGCAGGTTCCAGTGATTGGCCAAGGCACCTGGCGCATGGGCGAAGATCGCTCGGCGCACCCGCGTGAAGTGTCCGCGCTGCGCCAAGGCATCGAACTCGGCATGACTCTGATCGACACGGCGGAAATGTACGCCGAGGGCGGTGCCGAAAGCGTGGTCGGCGAAGCCATTGCCGGCCTGCGTGATCAGGTGTTTCTGGTGAGCAAAGTCTATCCGCACAACGCCAGCCGCACAGGCATCCCGCAAGCCTGCGAGCGCAGTCTGCGCCGGCTCGACACCGACTACATCGACCTCTATTTGCTGCATTGGCGCGGCCAGTTTCCGCTGGAAGAAACCGTCGAAGCGTTCGAACGTTTGCGCGCGGACGGCAAGATCGGCCGTTGGGGCGTGTCGAATTTCGACGTCGATGACCTCGAAGAGCTGGCCAATCCTGCCTGCGCCACCAATCAGGTGTTGTACAACCTGGAAGAGCGCGGCGTCGAATTCGACTTGCTGCCATGGTGCCAACAACAGCGTATGCCGTTGATGGCGTACTGCCCGATCGGTCAGGGCGGCGCGATGCTCGCCGAACCGGTACTGAACAAGATTGCCGCTCGTCACAACGTGACCCCGGCACAGGTTTCGCTGGCGTGGATTCTGCGTCAGGATGGTGTGATTGCGATTCCCAAGGCTGTGCGACCAGAACACGTGCAACTCAATGCACAAGCGGCGCAGTTGCAACTGGATGCCGGGGATCTGGCGGCGCTGGACCAGGTATTCAAAGCGCCACAACGCAAGCAGCGACTGGCGATGGTCTGAGTCGCTGGGCGCTGGCGAGGGCTTCGTCATGAGAAGCACTGATCAGCATGACCCGTTCAATCTGCAGCGTTTCGTCCAGGCGCAGGACCCGGTGTTCGAACGAGTTCAGCGTGAACTCGGTGAGGGGCGCAAACGTAGCCACTGGATGTGGTTTGTGTTCCCGCAGTTCGCCGGGCTGGGCGGCAGCGAAATGTCCCGGCGCTTCGCCATTCAATCCGCCGACGAGGCGCGGGCCTATCTGGCCCACGACCTGCTCGGTGCGCGGCTGCGCACCTGCACGCAGCTGGTGCTGAACATCCGTCAGCGCTCGATTGCCGAGATTTTCGGCCACCCCGACGACCTGAAATTCCACTCCTCGATGACCCTGTTTGCGCAGTTCAGCGCCGAAGATTGCCCGTTCGCTCAGGCGCTGGAGCGCTACTTCCACGGCATCTTCGATGAATGGACCCTGCAACTGCTGGACTCAAAACAGGCCCAGTTGTCCCCCGATCAGGGTTGAGAAATCGTCATCGACGAACGGCAGAATCGCGTCCGCCACCGGTTGCAGCTGGCGGGTGATGTAGTGGTCGTAGTCGATCGCGGCGCGGCGTACTTCCAGCGGTTCCGGCCCGGCCAGGGTGATCACGTAACTGATCCAGCCGCCGTTCTGGTACTGCCGCGGGCGACCCTGCTGCGCGTTGTAATCGTCGGCCAGCCGCGCTGCACGCACATGCGGCGGCACGTTGCGTTCGTAGTCGTCGAGGGTGCGGCGCAGGCGTTTGCGGTAGACCAGTCGTTCATCGAATTCGCCGGCCAGGGTCTTGCGTACGTAATCGCGCACGTAATCCTGATACGGCTTGCGCTGGAAGATCCGCTCGTAGAGTTCCTGCTGGAACTGCCGGGCCAGCAGTGACCAGTCGGTGCGCACGGTTTCCAGGCCCTTGTAGACCATTTCTTCACTGCCATCGGCGCGCGTCACCAGTCCGGCGTAGCGCTTTTTGCTGCCCTCCTCGGCGCCGCGAATGGTCGGCATCAGAAAACGTTTGTAGTGGGTTTCGTACTGCAATTCGAGAGCACTTTGCAGGCCGTATTCCTCACGCACATGCTCGCGCCACCAGTCGTTGACGTGCTTGACCAGCGCCTGACCGATCTGCGCCGCTTCCTCCTGCCCGTGTGCGCGACGCAGCCAGACGAAGGTCGAGTCGGTGTCGCCATAGATCACCGCGTGGCCCTGCGCTTCGATCAACTGACGAGTGCGCAGCATGATCTCGTGGCCGCGCAGGGTGATCGACGACGCCAGACGCGTATCGAAAAACCGGCAGCCGCTGGAACCGAGCACGCCGTAGAAGGCGTTCATGATGATCTTCAGCGCTTGCGACAACGGCGCGTTGTGCTCGCGCTTGGCGGTCTCGCGGCCCTCGGCGACCCGCGCGACAATCGACGGCAGGCAATGCCGGGTGCGCGAGAAACGTGCGCCGCGAAAACCCGGCACCGAATCGGCATCGTCCGGGTGTTGCAGGCCTTCGATCAGGCCCACCGGGTCGATCAGAAAGGTGCGGATGATCGACGGGTACAGGCTTTTGTAATCGAGCACCAGCACCGACTCGTACAGCCCCGGCTGCGAGTCCATGACGAAGCCGCCGGGGCTGGCCTGTGGCGGATTGGTGCCCAGGTTCGGCGCGACGAAACCCTGACGGTGCATCAGCGGCATGTACAAATGGGTAAACGCCGCCACCGAGCCGCCGCTGCGATCCGCCGGCAGGCCGGTAACGCTGGCGCGTTCAAGGAGAAACGTCAGCAGTTCGGTCTTGGCGAAGATCCGCGTCACCAGCTCACAGTCCTTGAGGTTGTACTTGGCCAGCGCCGGTTTGTCCTCGGCGAACATGCGGTTGATTTCATCCATGCGCTGGTACGGGTTGTCGATCGCCTTGCCCTCGCCGAGCAGGGTCTGGGCGACGTTTTCCAGGCTGAACGAGGGAAAACTCCAGGTCGCCGAACGCAGCGACTCGATGCCGTCGATGATCAAGCGCCCCGCCGCCGAGGCAAAGTAGTGCGTGCGACTGCCGTGTTCGCGCCACTGCATCTCCTCACCGCCACGGCCGATTTTCAGCGGCACACCGAGGCGTCGCGCGTGTTCGTGAAGGATGCGCAGGTCGAACTGCACGACGTTCCAGCCGATGATCGCGTCGGGGTCGTGGAGGGCGAACCAGTCGTTGAGCTTTTTCAGGATCAGCGTGCGTGAGTCGCAGTATTCGAGGTCGAAGTCGATGATGCTCGCGTCACCGTTGGGCGCGCCGAGCATGTACACCTGACGCTGGCCGCAGCCTTCGAGGGCGATGGAATACAGCTCGCCGGTTTCAGTGGTTTCGATATCCAGCGAGACTAGGCGCAGTTGCGGTCGGTATTTCGGATCAGGTTTGAGTTGAGCGTTGAGCAAGACGCCGTCAGCGTCGGCGCTACCGCCGAACAGCACCGGTGCAGTGATGAAGCGCTCCATCAGGTAGCGCTCGGGCGGACGCACGTCGGCTTCGAAGACATCGACACCGGCGCGGGACAGCGCAGTTTCCAGGCGCATCAACTGGCCGTGTTGCTGGCAATACAGTCCGAGCACCGGGCGATGTTCGAAATCCTGCAGGGCCAGCGGACGCAGTTCGACGTTCTTTTCATCGTGCAGCAGGCGTTCGGCCGCTTCGCGTTGAGCAGCGGGGATAAACGCCACTGACGTTTGCGGCGCCAGGCGCACACGGCGCGGCCCGGCATCGGTCGCCAGCCAGAACTCGACTTCGGTGCCCGCCGGGGTATCGCGCCAATGCCGGGTCAGGACGAAGCCCTGCTGTAAATCCACCACTGCAACCTCAGGAATTGAATCAGAGGGGCATTCTACGCGGCATCGTCCGAGATAACCCCATCCCCTGTGGCGAGGGAGCTTGCTCCCGCTCGGCTGCGCAGCAGTCGCAAAGCCAGGCAATTCGGTGTATCAGGCAAACCGAATTCTCAGGGTTTGGGCCTGCTACGCAGTCCAGCGGGAGCAAGCTCCCTCGCCACAGGTTTAGCGCTAAGCCGGAAAAACCGGCAAATGACGTTTTTTGCGTGTTATCTGCCGCTTTGCCACCTTGCCCTGAACGCCAGCGTCTACGATGCTTGAATAACAACGACAACACCTGAGTAACCGCCATGAAGACCGTCGCCCAACTGCTCAAGCTCAAAGATCAGAAAAATCAGGAAGTGCACCATATCGATCCCGGTCACATGGTGCTCGAAGCGCTGATGAAAATGGCCGAGAAAAACGTCGGGGCCTTGGTGGTGATGGAAGATGACAAAGTGGTCGGCATCATCAGTGAGCGTGATTACGCACGCAAACTGGTGCTGCACGGGCGCTCGTCAGTGGGCACACCGGTGCGCGACATCATGGTCAAGGACGTCATCACCGTGGACACCCACCAGACCGTCGACACTTGCCTGGGCATCATGTCCGACAAACGCCTGCGCCACTTGCCGGTGGTGGAGAACGGCAAGCTGATCGGTCTGCTGTCGATCGGCGACCTGGTGAAAGAGGCAATTGCCGAACAGGCAGAGCTGATCAAGCAACTGGAGCAGTACATTCGCGGGGAATAAACCCTTCCCACTTACAGGAGTGAGCCCTGTGGCGAGGGGATTTATCCCCGATGGGGCGCGAAGCACCCCCAGAAAAGCCGGGACCGCTTCGCAGTCCATCGGGGATAAATCCCCTCACCACAGAGTTCACTCCTACATTTTGGTTTATCGGGTGATCAGGACGGCCAATGCCGGGCGAAGACCGGTGCCAGCACCGGGTGCCGGTCGATGCGCTGCAACCACGCATAAAACCCCGGACGGCTCTGGCGCAGGTGCTCGCGGCTGCCCGCCCAACGCGTCACCACGGCTGCCAGCACGTCCAGCGCGCCGGGTGTTTCGTCGTCCAGGTACAACTCGGCGGAAAACTGGTCGGCAAATACTTCCCAGCTCCAGTGCAGGCGCTCACGTGCGCCGGCCATCAGGTTCTGCCGTGAGGCTTCGTCCGGCATCACCAGCCAGCGCTCGGGGTAATCGATGACGCCGATGGCTGCATAGCAATTGCTGGCGATGTAGACCATGCCGCGAATCGCCTGATCGCGATCAGACGCCTTGACCGGCAACAGGCCGGACTCGGGAAAACTCAGGCCCAGATGAATCAGAATCGCCACACTCTCGGTGATCGCACTGCCATCGGGCAATTGCAGGGTCGGCACCTGCTTCAGTGGATTGAGGCGCGCCAGTGCCTCGGCGGCTTCGCTTGAGGCTTCGATATCGATAAAGCGATAGGCGATCTGGCATAACTCCAGCGCCGCCTCGATGGCTGCGGCACCTGAATTGCGATGTCCGTACAGTTGATACATGCCCCCTCCTCGATCTCGACAGATCTGTGTAGCCCTATTTATAGCGGGTGTATCCGCTTTGGCACGTTTTTCCCATGCATTGGCGACTTGCGAATTCAAACCTCGCAAAACAGCGCTGGCGGTGCCCATCCCGCACCAAGAGCAATCATCGAACGCTATCCGCGTTCTTGTAAGGTGCGATACCGAACCAAAAGTTCGCGTATCCGAGCTGGCAACAAGGAGTTCACCGCGTGAATCTTCAAACGCTCTGCCGCATCAGCCTCTGCTTGCTTGTTTATCAACAACGCCGAGTTCATTCGAACAGTCCCGGCGGCCAGTGCCTGTACTTTATTACCTGACTCCATGACCACACACCGTGATTGGCGATGACGCTTCGCTGACAACGGCGTGTTATTTATTTTTTAAATACAACTGCAAAAATTCCTGCACCAGCGCCGTATTAATGAACGCAGGCGGGATTGTCGGACAATAACTTTCAGCGACTTTGCAAGTGCACCAAAACGGCTCCAGTGAGTTGAATTATTCAGCACTGGAAACATTGATTTCATTTAAACAAGAACAAGGAACATACGTCGTGACCCGCTAAAACACAGACCCGCACCAAATCAGTCCGCCGCGCACCAGCAAGTGCCCGGGCCGTTAGCCAAGCCGCCGCTCTATCCCGCCGATCAGCGTGATACCGCGTAGAGCCTGACTCGCCTCTGAAAAAACTCCACTCAAAGGAGTTTCGGGAAACTGTTGGCCGGAGAAATACACGACCAAGGCAAAACTTATATAAATGCGACATGGGTAACACTGATGAAATAAGACCTGTACATTTCGGCAACATCTGGCACAGCGGTTGCTACATGCAAAAAGCACAAGCATGAGACACCAACACTGATTTCAAGCAATAGAAGAACAACCAGGGAATGGCCAATGAACACTCGAAGTCGATGGCTCTAAGCCAGTAACTGTAAGCAAGCCCTGTTCTATAGATAGTTCAACTATCGGCCTGCGTACACCTTGAAGAAAGTTACACCCACCCACTCGAACATCACCCCAATGTTCGGACGGCACCTTATTGCCCTTCATCAACCCGAGGGAGCTTTAATGAACGATGCGGTAAAGCACAGAACCCTGCCGGGGTCGTTACGGGAAGCGCCAATTGCGCCGCCACCCGACAGGCCAGCCTTCATGGCCAATACCTCGCAGCCCGGCGGGTTGAACAAACAGCAGATGCTGTTGCTGGTGGCGGTATCGGCGCTGATACACGGCGGCGCCTGGTGGTTTTTCCAGCAGACCCGGCCCGAGCCACTGCCGACTCCGCCGCAGATTCCGGAAATGACCGTCGAGTTGACCAGCCCGACGCCGCCGGCACCGCCCACACCGGAACCGCCGCCCCCACCGCCACCGCCGCCCCCTCCGGAACCTGAACAACCGGTGGAAGACGAAGACGCGGTCAAGCCACCGCCAAAACCGGTGGAAAAACCCAAGCCGATCGAAAAACCGAAACCGGTCGAGAAGCCCAAACCGGTGAAGAAAGTCGAACCGCCGAAAGCTCCGTCCGCCCCGGCACAACCGACCGCTCCCGCTGCGCCGGCGACACCGAGCGCGCCACCAGCCCCGGCCGCCGCGCCTGGCCCGGTCAAGGAATCGGCAGCGATTTCCGGCCTTGCCAGCCTTGGCAACCCGCCGCCGGAATACCCGTCGCTGGCGCTGCGGCGCAATTGGGAAGGCAGCGTGGTGCTGCGCATTCAGGTGCTGGCCAACGGTCGCGCCGGCTCGGTGACAGTGACCAAGTCCAGCGGCAAGCCGCAACTGGATGACGCCGCCGTCGCGGCGGTAAAGAACTGGAAGTTCATTCCGGCCAAACGCGGTGACACGCCGATTGACGGCTTCGCCACCCAGACCATCGATTTCAAATTGCCGCAATAACGGCACAACCCGACGAACTCACAACCGACTTAATGCAAGCGAGGTGTAGCGATGAACAATTCACTGTCTTCGATGATTGTCCCCGGTGTGCTCTGGGGCCTGGTGCTGTTTTCCGTGGTCAGCTGGGCGATCCTGCTGGTCAAGTCGGCGCAATACCTGCGCCAGAAAGCCCAGAACAAACAGTTCAGCAAAGCCTTCTGGGGTGCACCGGATCTGCTCACCGCGGCCGAACACGCCAGCCAGTATCCGGGCTCGCTGGCGCGCATCGCCAGCAGCGGTTTCGAAGCCTTGCTGGTGGAAGAGTCGCCGCGCACCACGCAACAACTGGCGCACACCATCAACCGTTCCGATCGCCTGGAGCGCAACCTGCGTCAGCAGATCCAGAAGGAACGCCGCTCGCTGGAAAACGGTCAGGCGATCCTCGCCAGTATCGGCAGCACCGCGCCGTTCATTGGTCTGTTCGGTACCGTGTGGGGAATCATGGAAGCCCTGCAAAGCATCGGCGAAACCGGCTCGGCCAGCCTTGAAGCGGTCGCCGGCCCGATCGGTCATGCACTGATCGCCACTGGCGTGGGGATCGCTGTCGCGGTTCCGGCAGTGTTGATTTACAACTTCTTCCTGCGCCGCCTGAAACTCGCCTCGGCGGACATGGATGACTTCGCCCACGACTTCGATGCGTTGGCCTCGCGCAGCGCGTTCTCCATCAGCCGCCAGGCCATCGCCAGCAAAACCACAGCCGCCGTGCGGGAGGCCAGCTGATGTCCTTTTCTACCCAAGACAGCGATGAAGTGCTCAGCGAAATGAACGTCACGCCGCTGGTGGATGTGATGCTCGTGCTGCTGGTGGTGTTCATCGTCACCGCGCCGCTGATGACCAACGCGATCAAGGTCAACCTGCCGAAAACCGACGCCGTCGCTCCCGCCGAAAAGAAAGACCCAGTGGTGGTCAGCGTCGATCAGGACGGCAAGTTCTACCTGGCGAAAACCGAACTGGCGCCGGAATCGCTGGAAGCCAGCCTCAAGGAGGTCAAGGCCAAGGACGCTGAAGTACGCGTGCAGTTGCAGGCCGACTCCGCCGTCAATTACGGCCAGGTGGCGAAAGCCATGGCGTCGATCGAACGCTCGGGCATTACCAAGATTTCGGTGATGACCACCCATTGAGTGCGGTGGCGGGCGCGCATTGAGGGACACGCCCGCCACCGTTCGCTGACTCCCGTCGCAACCAGCCGACCGAAAAAACGCCAGGCGTCTTCGGAGGGGATCGGCTTGCTTGAAGAAAGTGGTTTTCCGCACGCGGTATCACCGAAAGCGGAGCAATGAGGGGCTCACAAGGCCATTTCGATAACGTCTGACAAGTCGGAAACAACCATGCTGATGAACACTCCACGCTTCACGCTCAAACCTTTGGTGGCAACGATCTCTCGTCACCGTTTTGTCCCGTTGTATCTGGTGGCCATGGGGATGGGCGCCGGGACTGTGCAAGCCGCCGAGGATGACAACGCCACCGTGCCCGCTGCGGCAGCGGTGGTGGCGCCGACCACGCAACTGCAACGGGTGGAAGTGACGGGTTCGGCGATTCGCCGGGTCGATGCGGAAACGGCCGTGCCGATCACCATTCTCAAGGCCGATGAGCTGCGCAAACAGGGCGTGACCACCACCGCCGAACTGGTGCAGCGAATCACCGGCAGCCAGTCGATCAACAACAGCGCCGGCTCCGTGGGCGCGGCTACTGGCGGCGCTTCATTTGCCGACATGCGCGGCATCGGCGCGAACAAGACGCTGGTGCTGCTCAACGGTCGACGCCTGGCCAACAACGCCTTGTCGGGCACCAACTCGGCCGGCGGCGCGGTGGATCTGAACATGATCCCGTTTGCCGCGATCGAGCGCGTGGAGGTTCTGCGCGACGGCGCATCAGCCCTGTACGGCACCGACGCCATCGGCGGCGTGATCAACTTCATCACCAAAAAATCCCTGACCGACGGCCAGCTCACCCTCGGTGGCGAAACCCCGACCCACAGCGGCGGCGGTGCCACCAAAGACATGAGCGCCAGTTGGGGCTACGGCGATCTGGAGCAAGACCGCTTCAACGTGCTCGGCGTGTTCAACTACAACAAGCAGCAGAACCTCGACGCCAACGACCGCTCCTTCGCCCGCGACTATGTGCCCGGCCGTGGCCTGGACCAGACCTCCGGCACCGCATTCCCCGGCAACTACAGCCAGAACGGCAACGCCACCAACCCGTTGGCCAACAGCAATTGCAACGGGCCGAACCTGGTGGCGCGTGACGGCTTGTGCCGCTTCAGCACCCGCGAATACATCGACCTGATTCCGCAAACCGAAAAAACGTCATTCTTCGGCAAGACCACCGGCAAGCTGGCGGATGACCACAACGTCAACCTCGAATACTTCTGGTCGCGCAACAACAACGCCACGGCGGTCGGCCCGGCCCCGCTCACCGGTTTGAGCCTGGACTCGTCGTCGCCCTACTACCCCGGCAACGGCATCACCCCCGGCCCGACCGGCTTCGCCCTCGACCCGACGCAACCGGTCGATGTGAACTGGCGCGAGACTGCTGCCGGCCCGCGTGAATCGAAAGACCAGAACACCAGTCAGCGCTTTCTGCTGAGCTTCGATGGTCTGGTCGGCGGCTGGGATTACAACGTCGGCGCCTCGTACAACCAGAACAAAATCGTCTCCAGCGTCACCAGCGGATATGTCAGCGATCAGGCGATGATCAACGGTCTGGCCAGTGGTCTGCTCAACCCGTTCGGCCCGCAATCGGCAGCTGGTCAGCAGTACATCGACCAGGCCATGTACCACGGCGCCTACTCCACCGCCGTCGGCCGCGTGGCCGGTTTCGACGGGCGGGTCAGCCGCGAGATCGGTGACTGGTTCGGTGCCGGCCCCGCCGGTCTGGCGCTGGGTGGCGAGTACCGCAAAGAGAAATTCCACCAGGACTTCGAACAGTTTGCCGGTGACATCCAGAGCCTCGGTATCGACCCGGCCGGCAGCGTCGAGGGCGACCGCAGCGTGAAAGCCGCGTACGCCGAAATCAACGTGCCGGTGCTCGACAGCCTCGAACTGTCCGCCGCCGTGCGTCACGACAAATACAGCGACTTCGGCAGCACCACCAACCCGAAATACTCGTTCCGTTATCAGCCGCTCAAAGAGCTGGTAGTGCGTGGCGCGTACAGCGAAGGCTTCCGTGCGCCATCGCTCTACGAGCTGTATTCGCCGCGCAGCATCACCTACACCCAGGGCTACTACAACGACCCGGTGCTGTGTACCGGTGGCGTGGTGCAACCGGGCGGCAACGGCGGGCGTGATTGCGGCCAGCAGTTCCTCAATCAGATCGGCGGCAATGAAGATCTGGCTCCGGAGAAGGCGCGCAACGTGACCCTGGGCTTCGTCTATCAGCCGGTCAGCAACCTGTCGGTGGGTCTGGATTTCTGGTGGATTCACATTTCCAACCAGATCCAGCCGTTCCCCGAATCCACCGTGTTCGATCAGGCCGGCAGCTACCCGGATCGCTTCGTGCGCAACGCCGATGGCACGCTCAACTACATCGTCACCGGCAACGCCAACCTCGGCATCGTCGAGACCAACGGTGTCGATGTGTCGCTGGATTACCGCTTCCCGAACACCCCTTACGGCCAGTTCGGTCTGGGGCTGCAAGGCACCTACGTCGACAGTTACGACTTCCAGAGCACCATCAAGGGTCCGTTTACCGACAAGGTCGGCGACTTCGAAGGGGACGGCGTGATCGCGCGCTGGAAGCACAACCTCACCGGCAGCTGGACCTACGGCGCGGCTCGCGCGTCGCTGACCAACCGCTTCACCACCGGTTACAACGACTACGACCGCGATACCCATGCGCGCGTGGCGTCGTATTCGGTGTGGGACCTGTCGGCCGGCTACACCTTCAACAAGGTGCTGGACGTGGATGCGGGGATGAAGAACATGTTCGACCGCAACCCGCCGTTCTCCAACCAGGCCTACAACTTCCAGAGCGGCTATGACCCGCGCTACACCGACCCGCTGGGCCGCACGCTGTTTGCGCGCATGACGTATCACTTCTGACCGAGAGCACCGGATGTCTCTCCTGTGGGAGATGTTTCCACTGTGGGAGGGGGCTTGCTCCCGAAGGCGGTATATCCGTGAAGGTGTGTTGACTGACACACCGCCTTCGGGAGCAAGCCCCCTCCCACAGTAGATCTCCCACAGGTTGAGCTGAGCTTTTCCAGGGATTTTGAGGAGTGATTGCATGAGTGTTTTGCGCAACATGGCAGGCCTGCTTTTGGGTAGTGCACTGCTGTGCACCGGCCCCTCGGCACTGGCCGCCGGCAGCTACGCACTGACGGTGTACGGCGAGGCGCCGAAGTATCCGGCGGGTTTCCAGCATTTCGATTTCGTCGATCCCGACGCGCCCAAGGGCGGTTCACTCAGTCGTGCGTCGATGGAAATCGGCCAGTACAACTACATCACCCCGTATGCCGATCAAGGCATTTCCGTGGTGCAGGTCAACGACTGGGTTTATGCGCCGCTGGCGTTCCGTTCACTCGACGAGCCCTACACCGTTTACGGGCTGATCGCGCAACAGATGGAGCGCGATCCCGAAGGCCTCTGGGTGCGCTTCACCCTGAACCCCAAGGCTCGCTTCGCCGATGGCACGCCGATCACCGCCGAAGACGTGCGCTACACCTTCAACCTGCTGATGACCAAGGGCAGCCTCAGTTATCGCCAGCAATACGCCGACGTGCAGGACGTGCTGATCGAAGGCCCACGGCAGGTGCGCTTCACCTTCAAGAACAACCTCAACCGCACCCTGGCGCTGGACCTGGCGACCCTGCGCGTGGTGCCCGAACACTGGTGGAAGACGCGCGATTTCGCCAACGGCGGCGGCTTCGAACCGCCGCTGGGCAGCGGCCCGTACCGCGTGAGCAAAGTCGATGCCGGACGCAGCATCAGTTTCCAGCGCGACCCGGACTGGTGGGGCAAAGACCTGCCGGTCAGTCGCGGCATGTACAACTTCGACACGCTCACGGTGAATTTCTACGGTGACACCGACGTCGCCCGGCAACTGTTGCAGGCCGGCGCTTTCGACTACAACCGCGAGTTTTCCTCGTCCGGTTATGTGGTGGGTTACGACAGTCCGGCACTGCGTGACGGTCGCTTGCAGCAGGCGATCCTCGCTCCGGAAAAACCCACCGCCGCCCAAGGCTTCGTGTTCAACCTGCAAAACCCGATCTTTCAGGATCGCCGCGTGCGTCAGGCGATCAGCCTGCTGTGGGATTTCGAATGGACCAACAAGCAGATGATGCGCGGCTTCTACGTGCGCCAGAACAGTTTCTGGCCGAAGAGTGAAATGGCCGCCACCGCCCTGCCCGACGCCGAGGAATTGAAGATCCTCGAACCGTTGCGCGGACAGATTCCCGACGAAGTGTTCACCACGGTGTATCAGGCGCCGAAAACCGATGGCAGCGGCTACATCCGCGACAAGCAGCTGCAAGCTCTGAAGCTACTCGCCGAGGCCGGCTGGACGCCGCAACACAGCCGACTGGTCAACGCCGCCGGTGAGCCTCTGGAGTTCACCTTCCTCGACGGTCAGGGCGGTTTCGATCGCATGCTGCTGCCGTTCAAGCGCACCCTCGCGCAGATCGGCATCACCCTGAATTTGCGCCGGATCGACTCGGCGCAATACGTCAATCGGCTCAACGCCCGGGACTACGACATGATCGTCACCAGTTTCCCGCGCAGCGGCGATCCGATCGTCTCTCCCGGCCGCGAGTTGTACAGCCTGTATGCCTCACAAAGTGCCACGCAAGTCGGCAGTTCGAACTCGATGGTGCTGGCCAACCCGGCGGTCGATCAACTGATCGACGGGCTGGTCAAGGCTGACACCCGCGACGCCATGGTGCATTACGCCCGCGCCCTCGACCGGGTGCTGCAATGGGGTTACTACATGATTCCCAACTACTACTCCAAGGGCACGCCGACGGTGTATCAGAACCGCTTCGGCATGCCGCCGGTGCAACCGGCGTACGACGAAGGCCTCAACACCTGGTGGGAGGTCTCGGCCAAGCCGCTGACCACGCAACAGATGCACACCCAGCTCGCAGGGGGCCAGTGAAATGCTGCGTTATCTGAGTCGACGTTTGCTGCTGATCATCCCCACGCTGCTGTGCATTCTGGTGGTCAACTTCGTGATTGTGCAGGCCGCACCGGGCGGCCCGGTGGAGCAAGCCATTGCCCGCCTGCAAGGTTTCGGCGGGCACGGCATGAGCGGTGGTGGCGAAGTCGCCGCGGTTGGCGGTGCCGGGCGCAGCAGCCGTGGCCTCGATCCGGCGCTGATCGAGGAAATCAAACACCACTACGGCTTCGACAAACCGATGCACGAACGCCTGTGGCTGATGCTGAAAAACTACGCCCAGCTGGATCTGGGCAGCAGTTTCTTTCGCGGCGCCAAGGTCACCGATCTGATCCTGCAGAAACTGCCGGTGTCGTTGTCGCTCGGCCTGTGGGCAACGCTGATCACCTACCTGATTTCAATCCCGCTGGGCATCCGCAAAGCGATCAGCAACGGCAGCGCGTTCGATGTCTGGAGCAGCACGGCGATCATCATCGGCTACGCGATGCCGGCGTTTCTGTTTGCGATGCTGCTGATCGTGGTTTTCGCCGGCGGCAGCTACGTCAACTGGTTCCCGGTGCAGGGGCTGGTGTCGGATAACTTCGACAGCCTCAGCACCTTGGGCAAGGTCGGCGACTACCTCTGGCACCTGGTGTTGCCGGTGACCGCGCTGGTGATCGGCGGTTTCGCCACCCTGACCATCCTCACCAAAAACAGCTTCCTCAACGAGATCAGCCGCCAATACGTGATCACCGCGCGGGCCAAGGGTTTGACCGAGCGCCGCGTGCTCTACGGCCACGTGTTTCGCAACGCGATGCTGCTGGTGGTGGCCGGGGTGCCCTCGGCGCTGATCGAGGTGTTTTTCGCCGGTTCCTTACTGATCGAAACCATCTTCAACCTCGACGGCCTCGGGCGCATGAGTTACGAGGCGGCGGTGTCGCGTGACTATCCGGTGGTGTTCGGCGCGCTGTTTCTGTTCACCCTGTTTGGCCTGCTGATCAAGCTGATCGGTGATCTCTGCTACACCCTGCTCGACCCGCGCATCGACTTCTCGGCGAGGACTGCCTGATGTTCACACTCTCTCCTCTGGGTCAGCGCCGGGTCGCGCAGTTCAAGGCCAACCGCCGTGGGCGCTGGTCGTTGTGGCTGTTCATTGGCCTGTGCCTGATCTGCCTCGGCGGCGAACTGATTGCCAACGACAAGCCGTTGGTGATCCGCTACCACGGCGCCTACTACTTCCCGATCCTCAGCGAATACCTGGAAACCGATTTCGGCGGTGAACTGCCGTTCCAGCCGGATTACGCCAGCGCTTATGTGCACGGGCTGATCGAGGATCAGGGCGGCTGGATGCTGTTTCCGCCGATCCCGTTCAGCTACGACACGGTCAATTACGACCTGACTGAACCGGCACCCAGCCCACCCTCTTCCAGCAATTGGCTGGGCACCGACGATCAGGCGCGGGACGTATTGGCGCGGGTGATTTTCGGCACACGAATTTCGATTCTGTTTGCGCTGATCCTCACCGGCATCAGTGCGCTGGTCGGCATCGTTGCCGGGGCGCTGCAGGGTTATTACGGCGGCTGGGTCGATTTGCTTGGGCAACGGGTGCTGGAGATCTGGTCGGGGCTGCCGGTGCTGTATCTGCTGATCATCTTGTCCGGGTTTGTCTCACCAAGTTTCTGGTGGTTGCTGGGGATCATGGCGCTGTTTTCCTGGCTGGCATTGGTGGATGTGGTGCGCGCCGAGTTTCTGCGTGGACGCAATCTGGAATACGTCAAAGCCGCGCGGGCGCTGGGGCTGACCGACAGCGAACTGATGCTGCGGCACATCCTGCCCAACGCGATGACCTCCACCCTGACCTACCTGCCGTTCATTCTGACCGGCGCCATCGCCACCCTCACCGCCCTGGATTTCCTCGGTTTCGGCATGCCCGCCGGGACCGCCTCGCTGGGCGAACTGATTGGCCAGGCCAAGCGCAATCTGCAAGCGCCGTGGCTGGGGCTGACGGCATTTTTTGCCTTGGCGCTGATTCTGTCGTTGCTGGTGTTCATCGGTGAGGCTTGCCGTGATGCGTTTGATCCACGATCTTGATCCGAGGGGCTGACATGAGCGACAACCTGATTGAAATCCGCGACCTGCGTGTCGCCTTCGCCGGGCAGGAAGTGGTGCACGGTCTGAACCTCGATATTCGTCGTGGCGAGTGTCTGGCGCTGGTCGGTGAGTCCGGCTCGGGCAAGTCGGTGACGGCGCATTCGATTTTGCGCCTGTTGCCGGGCAAAACCGTCAGCAGCAACGGTTCGATCGCTTATAACGGGGTGAACTTGCTGCACACCAGCGAGCAGCAGATGCGCGGTTTGCGCGGCAACCGGATTGCGATGATTTTCCAGGAGCCGATGACCTCGCTTAATCCACTGCACAGCGTGGAACGACAGGTCGGCGAAGTGCTGGAGATTCACAAGGGCCTCAAGGGACGCGCCGCTCGTGAGCGCACGTTGGAGCTGCTGGAACTGGTGGGCATTCGCGAGCCGTTGCAGCGTTTGAAAGCCTATCCGCATCAGCTCTCCGGCGGTCAGCGGCAACGGGTGATGATTGCAATGGCGCTGGCCAATGAGCCGGAACTGCTGATCGCCGATGAGCCGACCACGGCGCTGGACGTGACCGTGCAGCAGAAAATTCTCGAGCTGCTGATCGAGTTGCAGCAGCGGCTCGGCATGTCGATGCTGCTGATCAGTCACGATCTGAATCTGGTGCGGCGCATCGCGCAACGGGTGTGCGTGATGCGCCACGGCGAAATCGTCGAACAGGCTGACTGCGAGACCCTGTTTCGCGCACCGCAGCATCCTTACAGCCGCTTGTTGATCGAAGCTGAACCGAGCGGTGCGCCGGTGCCGAGCCCGTACCAGCACAACCTGCTGGAAGTCGATGATCTCAAGGTCTGGTTTCCACTGCCCAAGGGCTTGTTCAGTCGTTCGCAGGCGTACATCAAAGCGGTGGACGGGGTCAGTTTCCGCCTGCAACGCGGCAAAACGTTGGGAATTGTCGGCGAATCCGGTTCGGGCAAATCGACGCTGGGTCAGGCGATCCTGCGGCTGGTGGAATCCGAGGGCGATATCCGCTTCGGCAACAAGCAACTGAGCCTGCTCAATCAACGCTTGATGCGGCCATTGCGGCGGCAGATTCAGGTGGTGTTCCAGGACCCGTTCGGCAGCCTGAGTCCACGGATGTCGGTGCAGCAGATCATTGCCGAAGGGTTGCTGACCCACGGCATCGGCACCGAGGCCGAGCGCGAAGCTGCGGTGATTCGCGTGCTGGAGGAAGTCGGCCTCGACCCCAAGAGTCGTCATCGCTACCCCCACGAATTTTCCGGCGGCCAGCGCCAGCGCATCTCCATCGCCCGTGCACTGGTGCTGGAGCCGGCGCTGATCCTGCTCGACGAACCGACCTCGGCGCTGGATCGCACGGTGCAGAAACAAGTGGTGGACCTGTTGCGGCAACTGCAGATCAAGCATGGGCTGACCTATCTGTTCATCAGCCATGACCTGGCGGTGGTGCATGCGCTGGCCCATGACTTGCTGGTGATCAAGGATGGCAAGGTGGTGGAACAGGGTTCGTCGCGGGAGATTTTTGCCGCACCAACCCACCCCTACACCCAGGAACTGC
Organism: Pseudomonas sp. IT-93MI4; assembly: GCF_949767635.1. Lineage (NCBI taxonomy): Bacteria > Pseudomonadati > Pseudomonadota > Gammaproteobacteria > Pseudomonadales > Pseudomonadaceae > Pseudomonas > Pseudomonas sp. IT-93MI4. The sequence continues at coordinate 241,940 of NZ_CATKPP010000001.1, read as the reverse complement.
TGAAAGCCTCCGGCCTCAAGCCCGACGTAAATCCCTGTGGGAGCGGGCTTGCTCGCGAATGCGATATGCCTGTGACATGAATATCGACTGACAGAACGCCTTCGCGAGCAAGCCCGCTCCCACAGGGGGAGATCGGTGGAGGTGGAAAATATTTTTCAGGCACTGCATCCAAACGCCTCCGCCACGGGTAGTCCCTGTAACAGCCCTCTTCGGCTGTCAGCGGTCTACCCCTTTCGGAGATAACACTGATGAACTTCACTCAACTGATTGGCCTCACCGGTTTGCTCGCCCTGTCCTCGACAACCTTCGCCCAAAGCAGCTATCCCGATGCGATCAAAGTCCCGGAAGGCCACAAGATCGCGATGGAAACCACCGGGGTCGGCGAGATCACTTACGAATGCCGCGACAAGCCCAACGCCGCCGGGCAGACCGAATGGACCTTCGTCGGCCCGAAAGCGGTGCTCAATGATCGCAGCGGCAAGCAGGTCGGCACCTACTTCGGCCCGCCCGCCACCTGGCAGGCCAAGGACGGTTCGAAAGTCACCGGCACGCAATTGGCCGTCGCTCCGTCGAGCCCGGGCAACCTGCCCTATCAACTGGTCAAGGCCAACCCGGCTGAAGGCAAAGGCGCGATGAGCGGCGTGAGTTATATCCAGCGTGTCGCGCTCAAGGGCGGCGTGGCGCCGGGCAGCGAATGCACGGCGGCGAACAAGGGCAAGCAGGAAGTGGTGAAGTATCAGGCCGATTACATTTTCTGGGCGGCGAACTAGTTCCTTGATGTCCCTATGGGAGCGAACTTGTGGCGAGGGGATTCATCCCCGATGGGGCGCGAAGCGCCCCAAAATCCGGCAACTGCGGAGTCAGGCATTCACCGCAACCAACGGTTACGGCTGCTGTGCAGCCGGTCGGGGATGAATCCCCTCACCACAAAGGCTCGCTCCCACAGTAGAAGACTGTGTTGTCTGGATGTTTGAAGAATGTGAGCTAGATTGCACTTCATGTCTTTCCCTGAACCGCTGTTTGATTACGAAGCCCGTCTCGCTGCCTGTGCCCGCGGCGAGCAGTCGGCCCTGCGCGATTTGTACGTGCAGGAAGGCCCGCGCCTGCTCGGCGTTGCAAAACGACTGGTACGTGACACGGCGCTGGCCGAAGACATCGTGCATGAGGCGTTCATCAAGATCTGGAACGGTGCGGCGCAATTTGATCCGGCGCGCGGTTCTGCGCGCGGCTGGATGTTCAGCGTGACCCGACATCTGGCGTTGAACCAGCTGCGTGATCAAAGCCGGGAGACGCCGTTCAACGAAGAACACGATGCCGAGCCTGACGAGGACGCCTTCGATGTGCAGGGCCATTCGGCGCGGATCCATCGTTGTCTGGAACAACTCGACCCGCAGCGGCGAAGCTGCATCCTCCACGCTTATGTCGACGGCTACAGCCACGCGCAGATTTCCCAACGGTTGGGCACGCCGCTGGGCACGGTCAAAGCCTGGATCAAACGCAGCCTCAACGCTTTGCGGGAGTGCATGGGATGACCACTGAATCGGCGCAGGAACGTGATGAACTGGCCAGTGAATACGTGCTCGGCACCCTGTCGGCGCCGGAGCGTGAAGCGCTGCAACAGCGCTTGCCACACGACCCCGAACTGCAAGCGGCGGTGGATGCCTGGGAGCGACGCTTGCTCGACCTGACCGAATTTGCCGGGACGCAGCAGCCTTCGCCGCATTTGTGGCCGCGCATCGAGCGCAGTGTCGAGCGGTTCGCGCAAAAAGCGCCGGCTGCGCCGTCAACCTCGTGGTGGAATCTGCTGCCGCTGTGGCGCGGCTTGAGTGCGGCCGGCTTGGTCGCCACATTGGTTTTGGGCTCGATCCTGCTGACCCAGACCACGCCGAAGCCGAATTATCTGGTGGTGCTGGTCGCGCCGCAGGACAAGGCGCCAGGCTGGGTGATTCAGGCCAGTAATCCACGGGAAATTCAGTTAATCCCGCTGGGCGTGGTCGAAGTGCCGGCGGACAAGGCGCTGGAGTTCTGGACCAAGGCTGACGGCTGGCAAGGGCCGGTGTCGCTGGGACTGGTCAAACCGGGGCAGACGCTGTCGGTGCCGCTGGACAAATTGCCGCCGCTGCAACCGAATCAGCTGTTCGAGCTGACGCTGGAAGGCGCCAATGGCTCGCCGATCGGCAAACCAACCGGGCCGATTCAGGCGATTGGCCGAGCCGTCAAGGTGCTTTGAACCGGCGTCAACCGGCCTTGGCCATGCAACGCTTGTAGCGCTCATCCACGCGTTTGGCGAACCACGCCGTGGTCAGCTTGCGGGTGATTTTCGGGCTCTGCAAAACGATCCCCGGCAACACCGCGCGTGGCAAGGTCTTGCCTTCAGCCTTCTCCGCCAGTTCGAACACCCGCTGATAGAGTTTGGTCTCTTCGAACTCCAGGGTTTTGCCCTTCTCCAGTTGATCGCGAATGGTCGGGTTACGCATGCCCAGCGACTTGCCGAGGGTGCGCACCGCCAGTTCGGTGGTGCCAGGCATGATCGAGTCGTAGCGAATCAAGTCGCCATCCAGCGCCAGCGGGATGCCCGAAGCTCGGCTGACGGCGTTCTGGAACGCGGCATTGCGGCTGGCGTACCAGCCGGCATTGAAGTCGGCGAAGCGGTACAGCGGCTCGCGGTAACTCACCGGGTAGCCAAGTAAATGGGCGATGCCGAAGTACATGCCGCCACGGCGGGTGAACACTTCGTGGCGGATCGTGCCGTCTACCGGGTACGGATACTCCTTGGCGTGCTGCTCAGCGAATTCGATGCTGACCTGCATCGGTCCGGCGGTGTGTACCGGGTTGAAGCCGCCGAACAAGGTGCGGCCCATCGGCACTCTGCCGATGAAGTCGTCAAAAATGGCGCTGAGTTCTTTTTCACTGCGTGCCGCGTTCAGGCGTTCGCTGTAGGTCTTGCCGTTGGTGGAGCGCACTTGCAGAGCGCCACTGACCAACAGGCTGGGAATATGCACTTTGGCGGCACGACGGTCGATTTCGTCGCGGGCGATCTTACCCAGGCCCGGCACCGTGGGGTCAACTTGGAAGGTGGATTCCTGCTCGGCCACGGCCAGCACCGAACACAGATTCTGCATGGTCGGGCTGATGTTCTGTGCGGCGAACGCGGCGTAGATGTCGGTGGCCCAGCCTTGACGGTCGGGCACTTTGGCCGGCATCAGCCGCACTATTTCGGCTTTCACTTCAGCCGGCGCACGCGGTGCCGGCTCCTGGCTGCGCTGGCCGGCGCAACCGGCGAGCGCCAGCAGCGTGGCGAGGGTAATGACTAATCGAGGGGTGTGCATGGCGCTCCTTGGCGTGCGTTGAGGCGGGTTCACCATACGATCAAAGGGGTGACGCAGGCTAGGACTGTGACCTTTGTGGTGAGGGGATTTATCCCCGATGGACTTCGCAGCAGCCTTCCAATATCAAAGCGACCCGCTCCGCGCGTCATCGGGGATAAATCCCCTCACCACAGGTTTCCATTCGGAACCGAAAATTCAGCGAGATAAACAGTTTGCAAAACGTTACTGCGAACTCCTATCATTTGCACCTGGAGTCGTATTTGCGCAAGGAGTTCCCCGCGCCGTTCTAATTTTCTCACCGGCCGTACGCCTCCAGGTATCGACATGCCCGCTCCAGCTCGACTCGCCGTCCCGTTTCGCCCGACGCTTCTCGCCCTGCTGTGCTCCCTGACTGTCACCGCTCACGCTGCCGATGAAAACGGCAAGGAGCTGGTGCTCGACAACGTCAACATCAATGCCCAGGCACCGACGCCCAACGCCCTGCCCCCGGTCTACGCCGGTGGTCAGGTCGCCCGTGGCGGCCAGCTCGGCGTGCTCGGCAATCAGGACATGATGGACGTGCCGTTCAGCGCCGCGTCGTACACCGAACAGCTGATTCAGGATCAGCAAGCGGAAAACGTTGCCGACGTCCTGCTCAACGATGCTTCGGTGCGTCAGGCTTCGGGTTTCTCCAATCAGGCGCAGGTGTTCATGATCCGCGGTCTGCCGCTGAACGGTGACGACATTTCCTATAACGGCCTGTACGGCGTGTTGCCCCGGCAGATCATCTCCACCGATGCGCTGGAGCGCGTGGAAGTGTTCAAAGGCCCCAACGCCTTCATCAACGGCGTGACGCCGACCGGCTCCGGCATCGGTGGCGGCGTCAACCTGCAGCCCAAGCGTGCCGGCGACGAGCCGCTGCGCCGCTACACCACCGATATCAACAGCGAAGGTCGCATCGGTCAGCACTTTGATATCGGCCAGCGATTCGGCGAAGACAACCGCTTCGGCGCGCGGATCAACCTGTCCCAGCGCGAAGGCGACACCGGCATCGATCACGAAAACCAGCGCTCGAAACTGTTCAGCATCGGCCTCGATTATCGCGGTGACGCGCTGCGTATTTCCGGCGACTTCGCCTACCAGAAAGAACGCGTCAACGGCGGCCGCAACTCGGTCAACCTCGGCACCGCCACGCACATTCCGGACGCGCCGTCGGCCGACACCAACTACGCGCCGAAGTGGGGCTACACAGACATCGAAGACACCTTCGGCATGCTCCGCGCCGAATACGACCTGAACGACAACTGGACCGCGTACGTCGCCGGCGGCGCCAAGCACACCCGCGAAGTCGGCCGCTACAACTCGACAACCCTGGTGGGCAACAACGGCGCCTCCTACACCACCGGCTCGTTCATCCCCCACGATGAGGACAACACCAGCCTGATGGCCGGCCTCAACGGCAAGTTCAATACCGGCGCGGTCAGCCACAAACTCAACTTCGGCCTCAGCGGTCTGTGGGCGGAACAGCGCAGCGCCTATGATTTCGACCTGACCAAGTACGCCAACAATATCTACCACCCGGTGGAAACGCCGTCGCCGGTCGGTAATTTTTCCGGCGGCGATCTCAATGACCCGGGCATCGTCGGCAAGACCTTCAACCGCAGCCTCGCGCTCTCCGACACCCTCGGTTTCTTCGATGATCGCCTGCTGATCACCGCTGGCCTGCGTCGCCAGCAACTGGTGGTGCAAGGCTACAACTACGCCAGCTACGGCAGCGGCAGCCGCAAGTCGAGCTACGACGAATCGATCACCACGCCGGTCTACGGCATCGTGTTCAAGCCGTGGGAGCATGTGTCGTTCTACGCCAACCACATCGAAGGCCTGGCCCAGGGCCCGACCTCGCCGACCAGCACCGGCGGCTTGCGCGTGACCAACGGCAACGAAGTCTACGCACCGGCGCGCTCCAAGCAGACCGAGGCCGGGGTCAAGGTCGACATGGGCACTTACGGCGCGAGCCTGGGCGTGTATCGCATCGAGCAGCCGAGCGACGGTTACTGCGAAATCAACAGCGCCACCACCTGCACGTACGTGCGTGAAGGCGAGCAGATCAACAAAGGGGTAGAAATGAACGTGTTCGGCGAGCCGATCAACGGCCTGCGCCTGATCAGCGGCCTGACGCTGATGGACACCGAGCTGCGCAACACCCAGAACGGCGCCAACGACGGCAACCGCGCCATTGGCGTGCCGAGCTTCCAGTTCAACGCTGGCGCCGACTGGGATGTGCCGGGCCTGCAAGGCGTAGCGCTGAATGCGCGGATGCTACGCACCGGCGGCCAGTATGCCGACGCGGCCAACAACCTCAGCCTGCCGACCTGGAACCGCTTCGACGCCGGTGCGCGTTACGCCTTCAAGGTTTCGCAGAAAGACGTGACCCTGCGCCTGGGCGTCGAAAACCTGGCGAACAAGAAGTATTGGGAATCGGCGCAAGGCGGCTATCTGACCCAGGGTGAGCCACGGGTGGCGAAGTTGTCGGGCACCATCGATTTCTAAACCTCGCCGTGAAATGAAAAGGCCCCGCAGCTTTACCGTTGCGGGGCCTTTTCATTTCACGGCGAGTTATAAGCCCCCTTCGCGAGCAGGCTCGCTCCCACATTGGGATGCGTTCGACTGTGGGAGCGGGCTTGCTCGCGAAGGGGCCGGCACTGGCTAGCCTTTCCATCTGATCCATACTTGCTCCACAGCAAACGGAGGACAGGCCCATGAACCGCAGCGACGTACTGATCATCGGCGCCGGCCCGACCGGTCTGGTGCTGGCCCTGTGGCTGAGCAAACTGGGCATGCGCGTGCGCATCATCGACAAGACCTCCGCGCCCGGCACCACCTCACGGGCACTGGCAGTGCAGGCGCGCACCCTGGAGTTGTACCGCCAGCTGGACCTGGCCGATACCGTGGTGCGCAACGGTCACAAGGTCGCGGCGGCGAATTTCTGGGTCAAGGGCAAACCGGTCGCGCGGTTGCCGTTGCAGCGCATCGGCGAAGGCCTGACGCCCTACTCGTTCATCGAAATCTTTCCCCAGGACCTGCACGAACGGCTGCTGCTCGAACGCCTCGAAGACTATGACGTGACGGTTGAGCGCAACACCGAACTGGAGAGTTTCGAAGAAACCGGCGACGGCCTCAGCGCGCATTTGCGCTTGCCGGACGGGCAGCAGGAAATCTGTCAGGCCTGCTTTCTGGCAGGCTGCGATGGCGCGCGCTCGGTGGTGCGCAAAACCCTCGACACCGGGTTCCCGGGCGGCACCTATCAGCAGATTTTCTACGTCGCGGATGTGCAGGCCAGCGGCCCGGCACTCAATGGCGAGCTGCATCTGGATCTGGACGAAGCGGATTTTCTCGCGGTGTTCCCGCTGGCCGGTGAAGGCCGCGCCCGGCTGATCGGCACGGTGCGTGACGAACGTGCCGACCGTGCTGAAACCCTGCAATTTGCCGACGTCAGCAGCCGCGCCATCGAACATTTGAAAGTGCATATCGACGAGGTCAACTGGTTCTCCACCTACCGCGTGCATCACCGCGTGGCCGAGCACTTTCGCAGCGGTCGGGCGTTTCTCCTCGGCGACGCCGCGCATGTGCACAGCCCCGCCGGCGGCCAGGGCATGAACACCGGCATCGGCGATGCGATCAACCTGGCCTGGAAACTCGCCGCCGTGCTCAACGGCAGCGCCACGGCGAAGCTGCTCGACACTTACGAAACCGAGCGCATCGCCTTCGCCCGGCGGCTGGTGTCGACCACCGACAAGGTGTTCAGTTTCGTCACCGCCGAGGGGCGCATCGCCGATTTGCTGCGCACGCGCCTGGCACCGTTTCTGATCCCGAAAATGGCCACGTTCGAGGCCAGCCGCGAATTCCTCTTTCGCACCGTCTCACAGGTCACCCTCAACTACCGCGGCATGCCGCTGAGCCAGGGCACGGCCGGCCACGTCCACGGCGGCGACCGCTTGCCGTGGGCCCACGATGGTGAGGGGGATAACTACGAACCGCTAAGACAACCTTGCTGGCAGGTGCATGTATACGGCGACACCAGCGACGAAATGATCGCCTGGTGCAACGAACACCATCTGCCGCTGCACGTGTTCGACTGGCGGCCGGCGTTTGAAACGGCGGGATTGGGGCGTAACGGGTTTTATCTGCTGCGCCCGGATACTTATGTGGCGATTGCCGATAACAGCGCGGATCCGAAGGTGATCGAGCGGTACTTTCGGGATCACGGGATCCGGCCCTACTTCACCTGCCCCTGACTCTACACAGTCCCAATGTGGGAGCGGGCTTGCTCGCGAAGGCGTCGTGTCAGTCAACCTATTCGTTGCTGATACACCGCATTCGCGAGCAAGCCCGCTCCCACAGGGGGTTGTGCGGTATTCGTCAGATCCCGGCCAGCGCCAGATCCATCGCAAAGTAGGTGAAGATCAGATCCGCCCCCGCGCGCTTGATCGCGCCCAGGCTTTCGCGCACCACGCGATCCTCGTCGATTGCACCGGCCTGCGCGCCGAATTTGATCATCGCGTACTCGCCGCTGACCTGATACGCCGACAGCGGCAGGTTCGAGGCTTCACGAATGTCGCGGATGATGTCCAGGTACGCACCGGCCGGTTTGACCATCAGCGCATCGGCGCCTTCCTGCTCGTCGAGCAGCGATTCGCGCAGGGCTTCGCGGCGGTTCATCGGGTTCATCTGATAACTTTTGCGATCACCCTTCAGCGCGCTGCCGCCGGCCTCGCGGAACGGGCCGTACAGCGCCGAGGCGAATTTGGTCGAGTAGGCCATGATCGGAATCTGGGTGAAACCGGCGGCGTCCAGCGCTTGGCGAATCGCCCGCACCTGGCCGTCCATCGCCGCCGACGGGGCGATCACGTCAGCACCGGCACGCGCCGCCGCCACAGCTTGCTTGCCGAGGTTGATCAGGGTCTGGTCGTTGTCGACTTCGTGGTTGTGCATCACGCCGCAGTGGCCGTGATCGGTGTATTCGCAGAAGCAGGTGTCGGACATCACGATCATTTCCGGCACGGCGTCCTTGGCAATCCGCGACATGCGCGAGACCAGTCCCTCTTCGCGCCAGGTGTCGCTGCCGTTGGCGTCCAGGTGATGGGACACGCCAAAGGTCATTACCGACTTGATCCCGGCACGGGCATAACGCTCGATTTCACTGGCCAGCTTGCGCTCGGGAATGCGCATCACCCCGGGCATGCTCTTGATCGGCACGAAGTCGTCGATCTCTTCTTCGACGAAAATCGGCAGCACCAGATCATTCAGGCTGAACTCGGTTTCCTGGAACAGGCTGCGCAGGCTCGCATTGCGGCGCAGACGGCGGGGACGTGCTTCGGGGAACTGGCTGGACATGGGGCTTTCCTGAAATCGGAAGATGAGACGAAAGTCGTAGGGGGCGAAGCTTATGCCTTCGGTGGGCGCAGGTACAAACCTGGATCAATCAAGACAGCATTACCGGGGGTGCAATAATCCTCGGAACAATCCGATTACCTGTGGGAGCTGGCTTGCCAGCGATAGCGGTGGGTCAGGCAACATAGATATTGACTGTGCCGGCTACATCGCTGGCAAGCCAGCTCCCACAGGGTCGGGTGAAGGTCAGGAAGGAATGGTCAACCCGCGCACCACAGCCGGGCGAGCCAGAAAGCGCTCCAGCACCCGGGTCACGTTCGGGAAGTTGCTGATCCCGACCAGATCCCCCGCCTCGTAGAACCCGATCAGGTTGCGCACCCACGGAAACGTGGCGATGTCGGCGATGGTGTAGCGCTCGCCCATGATCCAGTCGCGACCTTCCAGGCGTTTGTCGAGCACGTTGAGCAGGCGCCTGCTCTCCTCGACATAGCGGTCACGCGGACGCTTGTCCTCGTAGTCCTTGCCGGCGAATTTGTTGAAGAAGCCGAGCTGGCCGAACATCGGGCCGATACCGCCCATCTGGAACATCAGCCACTGAATCGTCTCGTAACGCAGCGCGCCTTCCTGGGCGAGCAACTGGCCGCTCTTGTCGGCGAGATAGATCAGGATTGCGCCGGATTCGAACAGCGGCAGCGGCTGGTCTTGCGGGCCGTGGGGGTCGAGGATCGCCGGGATCTTGTTGTTGGGGTTCAGCGACAGAAATTCCGGGGACATCTGGTCTTGCGCGTCGAAACCCACGCGGTGCGGCTCGTAGGGCAGGCCGATCTCTTCGAGCATGATCGAGACCTTGACGCCGTTGGGGGTCGGCAGGGAATAGAGTTGAATCCAGTCGGGGTACTGCGCCGGCCATTTCTGGGTGATGGGGAACGCGGACAGATCGGTCATGGGAAACATCCAGTCACATGGGAAGCGCTGATCATAATCCAGGAACCGTAACATTCTGCAGCTAGTGTGCAGAAGCCAGGATCGAACCAAGCGGCCTCAGTGGACTCTGAGCTATGTCTTTGCAAGGGAAGTACGACACGACATGGACAACACCCGGTGCTGGGAGCCCGCGGTGTAAGGGTTGGTCAGCCCCAACCGAATTTGCTGAAGAATCCTATATTCAATGACGAACCTCATGAGTTTCGCCAAACGCTTCAAACATCGCGCCTATGTGGCCCTGCCCTCCCTGCTGGCAGTCAGTGCGCTGACCTTGTCGCTCGAATCGAGCCAGATTCGCGCGCAACCGGTGGACGGTACGCAGACGCTGATCTTCCTGCGCCACGCGGAAAAACCCGAGGGCGGTCTCGGCCAGCTCAACTGTCAGGGTCTGAACCGGGCGATCGAGCTGTCGACCCTGCTGCCGGAAAAATTCGGCAAGGCCGATTACGTGTTCGCCGCCAACCCGACACGCAATGTCGAGGAAGGCGAACTGGACAACTCCTACAGCTACATCCGTCCGTTGATGACCATCAGCCCCGCCGCGATCAAGCTCGGCCTGCCGGTGAACATCGAGTTCTCCGCCAACGACACCAGTGATCTGGCGCGCGAACTGATCGAGGACAAGTACCACAACGCGACGATCTACACCGCCTGGTCGCACGGCTATTTGCCGGAGCTGATCAACAAGGTTGCCGGCAAGGCCGTCGGCGAGAAGCAGACCATCACCGATGACTGGGCGTCGGGCGATTTCGATTCGCTGTACGTGCTGACCCTGACCTGGCACAACGGCAAGGCCAGTTTGCAGAGCCACAGCTACAAGCAGGGGCTGGATAACGGCAAGGCGACCTGTCCGACTTGAGTTTTGCGCTGCCTGTACCGGCCCTTTCGCGAGCAAGCCCGCTCCCACAGGGGATCTGTGTCAGGCAGAAATTTCTGCCCAGTGGAGACCCAATGTGGGAGCGGGCTTGCTCGCGAAGAGGCCCGCAAGAGCACCCTCAAACCCGCTGATTCAGCCGCTCACGCAGATACTCCAGCACCGCCCCGCGCTCCCCGGCAAACTCGATCCGCCCGCCCTTCTTCTCACGCTGAAACGCATACATCGGGTCGTAATACTCGCGCAGCAACACGCTGATCCAGTCACGGAACTGCTCGACCGAACCGCTGCGCGCCTGCTCGGCCAGGGCCTCTTCCATCTGCAGGAACATCCGCTGATGGCGTTCGCCGCCCAGCCGGCGCTGGATATTGTTCAAACTCGCAATCAGCCGCTCGGCATACAGCGCAAAGCCCTGCTCGCCATGCACCGCGACAAACTCGGCGTGCAGGTTGATCACGTAATCCTGCAGAATCCGCTCGACCCGCTGCTCCAGGCTGTCTTCGAGCCAGACCATCGGCGCCACTTGCATGCCTCGGTACAGCGGCAGTGGCAAGGCACAACTGCCGACTACCCGGCTCTCGTCTTCCAGCACAAACTGCTGGATCCCGCCGGCGCGTTTTTTCAGCAGATCAACGGCCAGACGGTTTTCAAAATCGATGTTGGTCGGTTGGCCGGTGGCGCGCTTGCCGAAACTCGAACCCCGATGATTGGCGTGGCCTTCCAGATCCAGACCATTACTCAACTGCACCAACAGTTCGGTCTTGCCGGTGCCGGTCATGCCGCCCAGCAGCACCATATCGCACTCGGCCACGGCCTGATCGATCGTCTCCAGCAGGAACGTACGCATCGCCTTATAGCCACCGCCGACACGCGGGTAATCGATCCCGCCCTCTTCCTTGATCCATTGCTGGACGATCTGCGAACGCAGGCCGCCGCGAAAGCAATACAGATAGCCGTCGGGGTGTGCCCGGGCAAACTCGACCCAGCCTTGAATGCGCTGCTCCCGCACTTCGGCAGAAACCAGCCGCTCACCCAGGGCGATGGCGGCTTGTTGTCCATGCTGCTTGTAGCAAGTCCCCACCTGCTCGCGCTCGCGGTCGTTCATCAGCGGCAGGTTGACGACGCCCGGAAACGCGCCGTGGGCAAACTCGATCGGCGCACGGGCATCCATCATCGGCCGGTCGTTGAGGAAAATATCGCGGTAATCGGTGCAGTCGCGTGACATCAGTTCACCTCGACTGCGTGGGTCTGTCGCTCGACCAGCTCGCCGATCGGCGCCAGGTTCAGGCCCAGTTCGGCAGCCACGGCGAGGAATTCGGCGTTGCCTTCCGGTGTAACTGCAATCAACAGACCGCCGCTGGTCTGCGGGTCGCACAGCACGCGCTTGTGCAACTCCTGCAGACGGCCGAGCTTGCTCGAATAGCTGTCAAAGTTACGCAAGGTGCCACCGGGCACACAGCCCTGTTCGAGGTAGTACTCGACGCTGTCCAGACGCGGCACGTGGTTGTAGCCGATACGTGCGGTCAGGTGGCTGCCGTCGGCCATTTCCACCAGATGCCCGAGCAGGCCGAAACCGGTAACGTCGGTCATCGCGGTGACGCCGGCCAGTTTGCCAAAACGGCTGCCGGGTTTGTTCACGGTGCACATCCAGTCACGGGCCACGCCAATGTCGCTGGAACGCAATTTGCCTTTCTTCTCGGCGGTGGTGAGGATGCCGATGCCCAACGGCTTGGTCAGGTACAGCAGGCAACCGGCGGTGGCGGTGTCGTTGCGCTTCATGTGGCGCTTTTCCACCAGACCGGTCACGGCCAGGCCGAAAATCGGCTCCGGCGCATCGATCGAATGCCCACCGGCTAGCGGAATGCCGGCGGCGTCACACACCGCGCGCCCGCCGCGAATCACTTCCCGCGCCACTTCCGGCGCCAGCACATTCACCGGCCAGCCGAGGATCGCAATCGCCATCAACGGATCGCCGCCCATCGCATAGATGTCGCTGATCGCGTTGGTCGCGGCGATACGGCCGAAGTCGAACGGGTCGTCGACAATCGGCATGAAAAAATCAGTGGTCGACACCACACCGCGCTCGGCGTCGATCTCGTACACCGCCGCATCATCACGCGAGGCATTGCCGACCCACAGTTTCGGGTCAAGGTTCTGCGCTCCGCTGCCGGCCAGAATCACTTCCAGCACCTGCGGGGAAATCTTGCAGCCACAACCGGCACCGTGGCTGTATTGGGTCAGGCGAATCGGCTCGCTCATGGGAGAGTCTCTGGCAATTGATGGGGCGGATTCTAGCAGAGCGCGGGCCGGCTGATTTTTGCGCTGACTGTCACGGCCCCTTCGCGAGCAGGCTCGCTCCCACACGGGATCTCCAGTGGACACAGAGTCGGTGGGTGACAGAGAGCAAATGTGGGAGTGAGCCTGCTCGCGAAAGCTATCGAGCGGTCACCGCCACTTCATCGCCGGACCTATAAAGCCGCTCTATTCTGCCTCCCAAAAAAAACCGCCCTTTCGGGCGGCTAAAGTACTTCGACCATGATTCAGAAGCTTTGACTGAAGCTGATGTTGAACGCGCTGTCGTTGTTGTCGCTCGACACCTGGCCCGAGTAGCCGATGCCCAGCTTGCCGGTCGGGGTGACCTGGAAGTCGATGCCGGCTTCGAGCAATGCGCTGTCCTTGGCGATGGGTACGCCCTGGGTGCTGAACGAGGCGCCGCCGTCGATGAAGGTCAGGTCGGCGTCAGGTTTGGTGTCGCCGTAGGCATGCCGCCAGCCGATGGCCGCGCGTGGCGTCAGTTGGCTGCCGTTGGCCAGGGTCACCAATTTGCCGACACGCACACCAAGGGTCGAGTAGGTGATGTCCTGATCGGCGTCGGCCTTCAGGCGCCCCACTCCCCCTTTTTCCTTGCCGGTGTCGCTGTCGTAGTTGACGTAGGCCAGCCCGGCGAACGGTTCGATGGCAACGCCTGCCGCGTTGATCGCGTAACCCACTTCACCGAACACCTGCGCACTGCGCGCGTCGTAATCGGCCTTCAGGCGATCGTTGTAAGTACCGACGCTGACATCGCGTTTGGTCTCGATGCTGTGCCAGCTGTAAGCCGCGCCGAGGCGCACCGCCAGTGCATCGAATTGCGAGTTCAGATAACCGGCCAGGTGGTAGCTGTCGACCTTGGCATCTGAGTTGCGATCGTGCGCATTGAGGTTGCTGCGGGTGTAGCCGGCCGCCATCCCGGCACGCCAGGTGTCATCCAGAGCCTTGTCGGTGCCGAGCATGAAACCGCCGAGGTTGCGATCGACTTTCGCCGTGTTGCTGTCGCCGCCCATGTCGCCCCAGGCACCGATAGCCCGGATCCAGCCGACCATTTCCCCGTGGCAGCCGTTGCTGCTCAGTTGCGTGTCGCTCGGTGCCAGGGTTTTGCGTGGATCATCCGCAGCGCTGCACGACGGCTGGCGCATGCGGTCATTGACCGCCTCACGGATGAAGCGCGAGTCTTCCAGCATGGCGCTGGCGGTGCTGGCGTGGATTTCACCCGACAGGCTGTCGAACGCATTGCGTGCACCGGCCACGCTGAGGTTGACGATCTGGTTCTGCAACGCCGCACCGGCCGCACCGTTATTGGACAGTGCCGTGGCGGTGCCGCGCTGGTTGCCCGTGGCAGCGACGTCGGCGAACGAGTTGCCGTTGCGGCTCACAGCCAGGGTGACCGAGTCGGCACCGTAGACCAGCGAGCTGTCGAGGAACGCGTACTGCGGCAGATCGGCGGCACTGAAGGTCCCGGTCACACCACCGCCCGCAGTGATCAATGAGTAAGTGGTGTTGCCAGTGAACGGCGCCAGGCTGTTGACCACCAGACTGCCACTCAGAGCTGCCGTGCCACCTACCGCCAACGGTGTCGCGGTTGGCGAGCTGACGGTCAGCGCCAGTACACCATCGCTGCTGTTGGTCAGGTTGCCGGCCACGCTCAAGGTGCCGTCAGCGCCACCGGAAGCGACCACACCGTGGTTGACCACCGAACCGACGCTGCCGTTACCGCTCAGGCCTGCGCCGTTGGCGACCGTGACTTGTGCGCCCAGCGAAGCCCGGGCCGCACGGCTGCCGACTTGCAGCAGGCCTTGATCGACGGAAACCGTACCGCTGAACGGTTGATTGCCGACCATCAACAGGCGACTCACGCCGCGTTTGAACAGCGCGCCGGTGCCGTTGAGCACACCATTGAACTGGCCATCGGTGTTTTGCTGGAACACCAGCGAGGCATTGTTGGTGATGTTGCCTTGCAGGCTGGTGGTGTTACCGACCAGCGTACCGCCGCTGACCGTGGTGCCACCGCTGTAGGTGTTGGCGCCCGTAAGAACCAGAGTGCCGGAATCGAGTTTCTCGATCCCTCCCGTACCCACCAGCGGTGCGGAGACTTCGGCGCTGGCGCCGGCATTCACCCGCACCGGTGCCAGACTGCCGTCGGCACCATTGACCGGCGTCAGCGTGCCGCCAGCCCCCGGAACCACGCTGTAGCCACTGGTAAGGAACTGCAGACCGGTGAAGTTCTGATTGCCCTGCACAGTGACGGTACCCGCCTGGCCACCAAACACTGCGAATTGACCATTGGACGCCAGCGCCTGAGTGCCGCTCGGATCGGTCCAGTTGGTGCCCGGGCCCCAGACGCCACTGCCGCCACCGATGCTGCCATCAGGGTTGGTAGTGCCGCCGTTCCAGAACTGCACCTCACCCGGCGTGCCTTGTACCAACAGGTTGATCTGATTGGCGATCGCGGTTTGCAGGGTCAGGTTGGCCGCCGATACCGGCAGGCTGCCGTAGACCAGCCCGTTGTCGGTCAGGCTGCCACCGTAGCGGAACAGTTGATAGACCCCGGTGCCAAAGCCGCCGGCGTTGCTGATGTTCAGCGTGCCGTCGAGGGTCAGGTTACCGGCGACGTTGACCACCGTGGTGGAGCTGGCGGCCGAGCCGAGGCTGAAGTCCAGGTTGGTGCCCGAGGACAGCGCCAGCGAGCCGACCGACAACGGTGTAGCCGTGCCGCCACCGGTCAGCGTCGCACCGCTGGCCAGTTGCACGTTGCCGCCCAGTTGTCCGCTGCCTCCGACTTTCGCGCCACTGGCGACGTTGACGTTGGCGCTGTTGAGCACGCCGTTGACGATCAGGTTGCCGGCCTGCACCGAAGTGTCACCGGTGAAGGTGTTGTTGCCGGTCAGGAGCAATTGGCCGGTGCCGGTTTTGTTCAACGTGCCGGCGCCGGTGAGGTTGCCGGTGTAGCTGCCGTCGGCGTTCTGCGCGAAGGTCAGCGCCGCGTTGTTGACGATGGCGCCTTGCAGGCTACTGGTGTCGCCAGTGGTAGTGCCAGCGTTCAGCGTGGTGCCGCCGCTGTAGGTGTTGGCGCCGCTAAGCACGAGGTCAGCGCTGCCGTTTTTCACCAGGCTGCCGGTGCCGGTGATGGCGCCGAGCAGCGTGGTGTTCTGGTTGCCGGCCAGGGTCAGTTGCGACCCCAGATTGATCGCGTTGGCCAGTTGCAGCGCCGAGGTGCTGTCGAGGCTGGCGTTGCCGGTCACGCTCAGTGCACCGCTGCTGATTGCGCTGTTGTTGCCCAGCACTAGCGTACCGCCAGCGAGCTGAGTACCACCGCTGTAGGTGTTGCTGCCGTTGAGGGTCAGGCTCGAAGCGCCAGACTTGATCAGGTTGCCCGCCCCACTGACTACACCGTCGAGGGTCAAGGCGTTACTGCCAGCGACAGTCAGGCCACCGTTCACCACCACATCGTTGCCCAGCGTGACGGCTGCGTTGCTGTCCAGCGCGGTGCCGTCCGCAGCGGTCAACAAACCGCTGCCGAGCGCTGCGTTGTTGCCCACGACGATCTTGCCGCCATTGAGCGCAGTGCCACCGGTGTAGCCGTTGGCGGCGTTGAGCACCAGCGTGCCGGTGTCGTATTTGCCGAGGGTGCCGCTGCCGTTAAGCGCAACGCCGACGGTCGCGGTGGCGTTCGGATCGACTCGCACCGTGGCGTTACCCAACGAACCGTTGACCAGATTCAGCGAACCCGCGGTGCCGTCCTGCAGGCTGTAGCCATCGGTGACGAACTGCATGCCGGTGATGGTTTGTGCGCCGTTCACGGTGACCGTGCCCGCCGTGCCCTGGAACACCGCGAAGTTGTTGGTCCAGGCCTGATTGGTGGTGCCGTTGACGTCGGTCCAGTTGGTGGTGCCGGTGCCCCAGGTGCCGCTGCCGCCATCGACCGAACCGTTGGCCACCAGTTGGTTGCCGTCCCAGAACTGCACGGTGACGCCCGGTGCAGTGACCAGCAAATTGATCTGGTTGGCCAGCGCGGTTTGCAGAGTCAGATCGCCCGGGGTGACGCTGCCCGGCACCGTGCCGATCAGCATGCCGTTGTCGGTCAGGCCGCCGGTGTAGTTGATCAACCGGTACACACCACTGCCGAAACCGCCGATGTCGCTAACGTTCAGGGTGCCGTCGAGGGTCAGGTTGCCGCCGACATTCACCAGCGCATTGCCGCCACCGGAAACCGGCGTGCCCAGTCCGACATCGAAATTGGAGTTGGCGTTGAACACCAGCGAGTTCACCGACAGGGTGCTGCCGGTGGCGCCGGCCAGATGACCGCCGTCGGCCACGGTCACCGCACCGCCGAGCGAGCCGCCGCCGGTCAGGGTGCCGCCGCTGTTGACCAGTACGCTGGCGCTGTCCAGCGAGCCGCTGACGTTCAAGGTGCCGGCGTTGACCGTGGTGTTGCCGGTCAGGCTGTTGAGGCCGGTCAGGGTCAGCGTTCCGGTGCCGAGCTTGCTCAATTCGCCGGTTCCGGTGAGGACACCGGCGAAAAGGCTGCTGGCGTTGTTGCCGCCGATGCTCAGGGTGTTGCCGCCACCGATCAGTGCGGTGCCGCTACCGGTCAGACTGGCGAGGCTGCCGGAGCCGCCGAGATTGAGAGTTGACGCAGCGCCGAGGTTGACCCCGGCATTGCTGCCCAGTGCCGAGTTGCCCAGTGTCGTGAGGCTGCCCGATTGCACATCAAAGGTGCCGCTGAAGGTGTTGTTGCCGGACAGCGTCAGGTCGGCCAGACCATTCTTGGTCAGGGTGCCCGCGCCGGCGATCACGCCACCGAGCGTCAGGTTGTTGTTGCCAGCCACGCTCAGGTTGGCATTGACGTTGACGTTGTTGGCCAGCACCAGCGGCGCGGTGGTGTCGAGGGTCGACGCACCCGCCACGGTTACCGCGCCGGAGCCCAGGCCCGCCGAGGTGCCAAGGGTCACGGTGCCGGCGTTCAGTGTGGTGCCGCCGCTGTAAGTGTTAATGCCGTTGAGGGTCAGGTTGGACGCGCCGTTCTTGATCAGACCGCCGGTGCCGCTGACCACGCCGCTGAGCGCGACGTCGCTGCTGCCGGTATTGGTCAGATTGGCGTTGAGCACCACGTTGTTGCCCAGCGACACCGCGGTGTTGCTGTCCAGCGCCGAGGCACCGGCCACGGTCAGGTTGCCCAGACCGAGTGCGCCGTTGCTGCCGGCGGTCAGTGTGCCGGCGTTGAGAGTGACGCCGCCGAGGAAATTGTTAGCCCCGCTCAGGATCAGGTTGGCCGCACCATTCTTGGTCAGGCTGCCGGCGCCATTGATCGCACCGCTCAGTGTCAGATCGTTGCTGCCGACGACACCGAGGTTGCCCGCCAGATTGATCGCATTACCCGCCGTGAAGGCGCCGCTGGCATCCAGTGTGGTGCCGTTCGCCGCGTTCAGGATGGCCGAGCCCAGCGCGCTGTTCGACGCCAGAATCAAGCCGCCCGCATTCAGCGCCACCGGCCCGAGGAAAGCGTTGTTGCCACCGAGAGTCAGGCTGGCCGAACCGTTCTTGATCAGACCGCCGGTGCCGGAAATGACACCGTTGAGGGTCAGCGCATTACTGCCCAACAGGGTCAGATTGCCGTTAAGCGTGGCGGCATTGCCCAGGGTCACGGCCGTGTTGCTGTCCAGTTGCGTGCCGGCGTTGGCAATCAATGCGCCGGTGCCCAGTGCGATGTTGCTGCCGACCACCAAGGTGCCGCCGTCCAGTTGCGTACCACCGGTGTAGCTGTTGGCGCCGTTGAGTACCAGGGTACCGGCGTCGAGTTTATTGAGGATGCCGCTGCCATCGATATTCACGCCGATGGTCGCAGTAACGCCCGGATCAACCCGCAGCGCTGTGGTACCGCCAGTGCCGTTGACTGCGGTCAGTTGCCCCGCCGCGCCGTTGACCAGGTTGTAGCCGTCGGTGAGGAATTGCATACCGGTGAACGCTTGCGTGCCGTTCACCGTCACAGTGCCCGCAGCACCCTGGAATACCGCGAAGTCACCGGCCCATGGCTGGTTGACCAGACCATTGGCATCGGTCCAGTTGGTGCCGACAGCATTCCACGTGCCGCTGCCGCCATCGACCACGCCGTTGGCGATGGTCTGGCTGCCGTCCCAGTAACGGATGTTGCTGTTCGGTGCCGACACTTGAATATTGATCTGATTGCCCACGCCGGTCTGCACCACCAGATCGCCAAGGCCATAGCCGACCGGCACGCTGGCGACGTCCAGACCGAGATTAGTCAGGGCACCGGTGTAGTTGAACAGGCGATACACACCGACGCCGAAACCGCCGGCATCGGTGACGTTGAGATTGCCGTCAAGGGTAAGGTTGCCGCCGATGTTCATCAGCGAACTGGTCGACGGAGTCCCCAGCGCCACATCCACGTTGCTACCGGCACCGAGGGTCAGGCCACTGGCTGACAAGGTATTGCCCGATGACAGCGCCAGATGGCCCCCGCTATTAATGTTCACTGTGCCAAGCGCCGAGCCGGTACCGGTCAGGGTACCGCCGGTGTTGACGTTGACCTGTGCACTGCCCAGCGAACCGCTCAGGTTCACGATACCGCCATCGATCGCGGTATTGCCGGTAATGCCGTTGATGCCAGTGAGGTTCAAGGTGCCGGTGCCGACTTTAGTCAGGCCACCGCTGCCACTGAGATCACCATCAAAGGTGCTGGTGACGTTGCCGCCACCGACGCTCAACGTGTTGCTGCCAGTCAGTTGCACACTGCCGCTGCCGGTCAGCGCGCCGAGGCTGGCATCGCTACCGAGATTCAGGCCGGCACCGGCACTGATGTTGACGCCAGAAGTGTTGCCCAGTGCGTTGGTGTTGAGGGTAGTGACGCTGCCGGAGACGATGTTCACGGCGCCGGTAAAGGTGTTGTTGCCGGCCAGAGTCAGGTCCGACAGGCCGTTTTTGGTCAGGCTGCCGGCGCCGTCGATGATGCCGTTGAGGCTCAGGTCGTTATTGCCGGCCACCGTCAGCCCGGCGTTGAGGGTGATCGCGTTGCCGATACCGAACGAGGCGCTGTTATCGAGAGTCGCCGCGCCGCCGACGGTCAAGCCACCACTACCCAGACCGTTGGCATTGCCCAGGGTCAGGGTACCGGCGTTGAGGGTGGTGCCGCCGCTGAAGGTGTTGTTGCCGTTGAGTGTCAGATTCGCTGCGCCATTCTTGATCAATTGGCCGCTGCCGCTGGTGACGCCACCGAGGGTCAGATTCTGCGTGCCGCCGACGGTCAATCCAGCGTTGAGAGTGACGCCGTTATTGAGGCTGACCAGCGGCGAATTGCTGTCCAGTGTGGCAGCGCCAGCGACGGTCAGTGCGCCGGAACCCAGCGCCGAACTGTTGCCGACGGTCAGCGTACCGGCGTTCAACGTGGTGCCGCCGAGGTAGTTGTTGGCCGCATTGAGAATCAGATTGGCCGCGCCGTCTTTCACCAGACTGCCGGCGCCGCTGACCAGACCGGTCAAGGTCAGATCTGCCGTGCCACCGATATTCAAGGCTCCCGCCAGGCCCACTGCGTTGTTCAGGCTGACGGCGGTGTTGGCGTCCAGCGTGGTATTGGCCGCCGCATTCAGCGTACCGACGCCCAGCGCGGTGTTGCTGCCGACAATCAGCTTGCCGGTGTTCAGTGCAGTGTTGCCGAAATAGGTGTTGGCGCCGTTGAGGGTCAGGTCGGCCGCGCCGTTCTTGGTCAGCCCACCGATGCCGGCGACCACCCCGCCGAGAATCAGCGCATTGCTGCCGCCGACGGTCAGCGTGCCGCCGAGGTTGACGTTGTTGGCCAGGGTCGCCGCCGTGCTTGCATCCAGCGTGGTGCCGTTCGACGCGTTCAGTGCGCCCGTACCCAGAGCGGTGTTGGAGCCGACCACCAGCGAACCGGCATTCAACGCCGTGGTGCCGGTGTAGGTGTTGTTGCCGGTCAGGGTCAGGCTCGATGCGCCGGTCTTGATCAGGCCGTTCGCGCCACTGATTACCCCGCCGAGGGTCAGCGCGTTGGCGCCGCCTGCGGTGAGGTTGGCATTGAGAATCACGTTGTTGTTCAGGGTCACGGCGGAACTACTGTTGAGGGTGCCTGCGCCTTCCACCGACAAGGCGCCGGTGCCCAGTGCCGCACCGTTGCCGACGGTCAGGCTGCCGGCATTCAGGGTGGTGCCGCCGCTGTAGGTATTGCTGCCGTTGAGGGTCAGATTGGCGGCGCCGTTTTTCACCAGTTGGCTGGTACCGCTGATCCCGCCACCGAGGGTCAGCGCGTTGCTGCCGCCAATCCCCAGACTGTTATTGAGAATGACGTTGTTGTTCAGTGTCACCGCCGCATTGCTGTCGAGCGTCGCCACGCCGCCGACGGTGATGTTGCCGCTGCCGAGCGCCGCATTCGCGCCGGCCGTAATGGTGCCGGCGTTCAACGCGACGGCACCGAGGAAAGTATTGGCGCCATTGAGAATCAGATTGGCCGCGCCGTTCTTGGTCAGCCCGCCGCTGCCGCTGACGATACCGCCGAGGGTCAGGTTGGCGCTGCCGCCGATGTTCAGATTGCCACCGAGTGACACCGCGTTGGTCAGCGCCACCGCTGTGCTGGCATCGAGGGTGGTACCTGCTGCCGTGGTCAATGCGCCCGTGCCCAGCGCGGTGTTGGAGCCGACAATCAGCGTGCCAGCATTCAGCGCAGTGCCGCCGGAGAAAGTGTTATTGCCGCTGAGGCTGAGGCTCGCAGTGCCGTTCTTGATCAGATTGCCGGCGCCGCTGACGACCCCGCTCAGGCCCAGTGCCTGGGTGCCGCCAATGGTCAGATCCGCCGCCAGCGCGACAGCGTTGGCCAGGGTCACCGCCGTGGTCGCATCCAGCGTGGTGCCGGCCGCGGCGTTCAACGCGCCAGTCCCCAGTGCGGTGTTGCTGCCGACGAACAGGCTGCCGGCGTTGAGAAGCGTGTTGCCGGCGTTGGTATTGTTCCCCGTCAGGGTCAGGCTGGCGGTACCGGATTTGGTAATCCCGCCAGTACCGGACAGGACGCCGCCCAGGGTCAGGGCATTGCTGCCGAGCACGTTGAGCGCGCCGGTCATGGCGATGTTGTTGGCCAGCGTGACGTTGGCGGTGCTGTCGAGGCTGGTGCCAGCGGCGGTGTTCAGCGCACCGCTGCCCAGTGAATTGTTGTTGGTCACCAGCAGGCTGCCGGCGCTCAGGGTGGTAGTACCGGTGAAGCCGGTGTTGGCGCCACTGACGGTCAGGCTGCCGCTGCCGGTTTTGGTCAGGCCACTGCTGCCGTTGATCAAGCCGCCGAGGGTCAGTGCGCCAGTGCCGCCGGCGGTCAAGGTGCCGCCGAGGTTGATGGCGTTGGCCAGGCTGATCGTGCCCGGCGCGCTCAGGGTCGTCGCGCCAGTGACGTTGAGGGTGCCGGTGCTGAATGCCTGATTGTTGCTGATCTGCACCGTGCCGCCATTGAGCGTGGTGTTGCCCAGATAGGTGTTGGCAGCGCTGAGGCTCAGTTGCCCGGAACCGACTTTGGTCAGGCCGCCGCTGCCGGAAATCACCCCGCTCAGGGTGGTGGCGTTGGTGCCCTGCACGGTCACACCACCGGCGCCGAGGGAGATCAGATTGCTGAGGTTCAACCCGGCGTTGCTGGCCTGGAGGATCCCGCCGTTGGAGGTGAGCACCCCGCTGCCGAACGTGGCGTTGTTGTTGAACTGGGCGACACCGCCATTGAGCGTGGTCGCGCCGCTGACCAGTGGCCCTTGCAAGGTCCAGGTGCCGCTGTTGATGGTCAGGTTGTTGAAGTTGACGTAAGTGGCGCTCGACGCCGTGCCGACCCCGGTGGTGCCGCCGCCGACACCGGCCGGGTTTTGCAGGATCAGGTTGTTGGTACCGCCCGCGCCGCCATCGACAGTACCGGTCGGGGCGAAGGTCAGGTTGATGCCGATCAGTCCGCCGAGGCCGACGCTGACCTGCACGCCGTCACCCACGTTGACGCTGGAGCCGGTTACCGCCGTAAAGGTGTTGGTGCTGCTCGCGCCCATCGACACGCCGCCAGTGATCGCACCGGCGTTAGTGAAGGTGTTGCCCGCCGCCGAGGTCTCGAAGGCGATCCGGCCGTTGATCACGCCGGTGCTGCTGTTGGTCATGTTGACCTGCGAGCCGCCGTACACACCGACCACCGGGGTGTCGGCCAGGGTGATGCCGCCGACCGAGAGTCCGGTCGAGGTGATGGTGCCATTGTTGGTGATGCTGGTAGTGCCGGCCGCAGCGTTGTTCACCGCGATGCCCAGGCCGTCAACGCTGGTCAGGTTGAGCCCGAGCAACATGCCGGTACCGCGAATGATCCCGCTGGCATTGTTGAGCACGCTGACCGTACTGGTTGCGCCCGTACCGATGAAGGCACCGCCGCTCAACACCGAGACCAGCCCGAGCAGCGCCGGGTCGATCGTCCCGGAGTTGTTCAGGCTGATGTTGACCCCGGTCAGGTCCATCACATGGCCGCCGAGCGTCGCGTTCATCTGCGCCCCGGAGTTGACGTTGACCGTCAGACCGTTGGTGGCACTGGCGAAATTGTTGAGAAACAGCGGCAGACTCGGCACGCCGGTACAGGTCACCGTGGAGCCTGCCGTGGAGCATGTGGCCAGTGCCGGTGCACTGACGCCGCCGAACAACAGCCCGGCAACGCTCAGGTGCACAGCAAGGGAAAGTGGGGAAAAACGCGAAACGAGGGCGACACCAAACCTTGCTTCCACGGGCTACTCCTTGTCGTGGCCAAATTCTTCCTTGAAGGCGTGGGAGACGTGCTTATTCCACACGCGAATCAAGACTGCGACGGTCATCACAAAACCGCGTCTTGGCTGACAAGCTAGTAGACGCCCCGCGATGGGGCACTGATTAAATGGTGTTAATACTTTAATACTAGGACCGTCTAGAACGCGGGTTTCGGTCAGTAAACACTGGGTTTGGCGACACCTGACTAACCCTGTGGGAGCGGGCTTGCTCGCGAAAGCGGTGTATCTGTGAAGGATATGTCAGCTGACCCGACGCCTTCGCGAGCAAGCCCGCTCCCACAGGAGAATTTCAGCGTTTAAAAGAAACTGGTACGCCTTGTGCAAACGTTTGCGACCTGCCTTTAACGGCTTTTTCGTAACAAAACCGTACAGACCCGCAGAACCCGGGCCTCGATCCGCAAAAAAGGACTTTGAATGCACGTTGCTTCCCTTCTTCGCGCCCCGTTTGCGCGCACGTTTGCTGTTTCCCTGCTACTGACCGGCGTTACCGGAGTTCTCAGCCACAGCGCATTGGCGCAACCGGCGCTGCCCGACGAATCCGCTCAGGGCGAAGCCCTCAGCCCGGAAGCTGCCCCGCCGAAAAAAGGCGCGTATCTGTCGGACTGGTACAACCAGGACCTGACGCTGATCGGCAGCAAGGACATCAGCTTCGGGCCGCAACCGGCCGACGACATTTATCTGGAATACGAGTACTTCGGGCGCAAGGGCCCGTTCGAGCTGTACGGCTACGTCGACATTCCGAAGATCTTCAACATCGGCAACAGCCACGACAAAGGCGTGTGGGATCACGGCTCACCGGTGTTCATGGAACACGAGCCGCGCATCTCTATCGACTACCTCGCCGGCCGCAGCCTGGCCATCGGCCCGTTCAAGGAATGGTACGTGGCGTTCGACTGGATCTACGATCACGGCAGCCGTAAAGAGAACCGCGCCAACACCCTGTACAGCGGCTTCGGCACCGACATCGACACCCATTCGCGGGTCAACCTGTCGGCCAACCTGTACGGGCGCTACCAGTGGGAAAACTACGGCGCGAGCAATGAGTATTCATGGGACGGCTACCGCGCGCAGCTCAAGTACATCGTGCCCATCGACAAATTCAGCAACGGCGCGTCGCTGACCTACATCGGTTTCACCAACTTCGATTTCGGCTCGGACATTCACAAGGACAATCCGGCGCGCACCGCCAATGCCACGGTGGCGACCAACGTGCTGTTGTACTCGTTCACCCACCTGCGTTTCACCCTGGTCGGCCGTTACTTCCACAACGGCGGCAATTGGGAAGACGGCAGCGAGCTGAACTTCGGCGACGGCAATTTCCGCGCGCGCTCCAACGGTTGGGGTTACTACGCCGGCATCGGATACCAGTTCTGAAATCAGGAGATTCTCATGCAAGCAATGACGCGTCTGACCCTGGCCGCTGCGGCCCTGCTCTCTTCCACGGCGTGGGCGGCTGAAGCGCCGATCCAGCCGAAAGTGGTGCTGATCACCATGTTCGCCCCCGAGGCACAGAACTGGATCGAGCGCCTGAATCTCAAGCAGGAAATCCGCGTACCGGGCCTGTCCGCCGAGTACCCGACCATCCGCTGCAACGCACAACAGGTGTGCCTGCTGACCACCGGCATGGGCCAGACCAACGCCGCCGCCTCGACCTTGGCACTGGCGCTGTCGCCGAAATTCGACCTGCGCAAAAGCTGGTTCCTGATTGCCGGGATCGCCGGCATCAGCCCGAAACACGGGACCATCGGCACTGCGGCGTGGGCGCATTACCTGGTGGAATTCGGCACGCAATGGGAGCTGGATTCGCGCGACGCGCCGGCGAGCTGGCCGACTGGCTACCTGGGCATCAACACCAAGGGTCCGAACGAAAAGCCGCCGCTGGACTACAAGACCGAAGTCTTCGAACTCAACCCGACACTGCAGGCCAAAGCCTTCGCCCTGAGCCACAAGGTCGAACTGAGCGAGAGCAAGGAGTCGGCGGCGTGGCGCCGGAAATACCCCTCGGCCCCGGCCAATCAGCCGCCCGTGGTCACGCGCTGCGACACGCTGGCGGGCAACACCTGGTTCTCCGGTACACGCCTGAGCGAACGCGCCGAGGTCTGGACCAAACTGCTGACCGATAACAAGGGTGAATACTGCACCACACAACAGGAAGACAACTCCACCTATGAAGCGCTGCTGCGTGCCAGTCGCGAAGGTCTGGTGGATGTGCAGCGTCTGGCCGTGGTGCGTGCCGGCTCTGACTTTGATCGGCCGGCACCGGGCGGCAGTGAAGTGGACAATCTGCTCAAGTACGCCGATCAGGGCGGGTTCGTGCCGGCGCTGGAAAACCTCTATCGCGCAGGTAACCCGCTGGTGCAGGAAATCGTGAAAAACTGGTCGGCGTGGGAAAACGGCGTCCCGCAATCCTGAGCCCTGCGCCAATCAATTGTAGGAGTGAGCCTGCTCGCGATGGCGGTTATTCAGCCGCCGAGTTTGTCGACTGAATTGACGCTATCGCGAGCAGGCTCACTCCTACAGGGCTTGTGGCTGAGTCAGGGGATGAGAATTATCTTGTCGCCACTGCCTTGATTCACCTGCGCGTAGCTGTCCAACCCCTCCGCCAATGGCACCTGCACCAACCCCTGCGGCAACGGCAACAGATCCTCATCAAAGAACCGCCCAAACTGCTCGAGCATCGCCGCACAGGCTTGCACGCCGTACAGCAGCGAGTTGATCCCGACCACCGAACCGCCCTTGCGGTACAACGCCAGCGCCGGCAACTGTACATGGCCGTCGACCGGTGCGGCGATGATCGCGATCCGCCCGAACGCTGCCAATGCCGCGACCGAGGCCGGCAGCCAGAAGCCGGTGGTGTCGAAGATCACGTCGGCGCCGCCGCTGTACACCGCGTTGACCTGCGCGCCGAGGTCTTCGGGTTTATCCAGCTGAATCGTCTGGAAGCCCTGCGCCTGCAACTCCTTGACCTGCTCCGGCCGCCGCGCTGCCGCGAGGATCTGCGCGCCGCGCACCTTGGCCAGCGCCAACGCCGCCGTGGCCACCGCGCCGCCGCCGATCACCAGCAAACGGGTTTCAGCGCTCACCAGACTGCGCTCCAGCGCATCCCACGCCGTGGTGTACGGCACGCCGAGGCTGGCCGCCTGGGCGAAACTCAAGTGCGACGGTTTGTGCGCCACGCCATTGGCTGGCAGTTTGACGAACTGCGCGTGCGAGCCATCGGCGAAAAAGCCCAGCTCACGCCCGGTGCCCCAGACTTCCTGACCGAGCAACGCCTGCGGGCCTTCGACCACGACACCAGCGAAATCACGCCCGGGAATCCGTGGCAATGTGGTGTACGGAAATCGCCCGAGCACGTTCTTCACATCGCTGGGGTTCAGACCGGCCGCCTTGATCTCGACCAGCACCTCATCAGCGCCGGGCAGCGGGGTCGGTACGTCGACGAAATGCAGGGAAGACAGATCGCCGGTTTTATCGAATTGCAGTGCTTTCATGAGGACATCCATCAAAGGGAAAAAGGAATTCAGGACAGCCAACCGGCGACCAGTTGCCGGCCCATCGGCCACAGCTGCTCACCCGCGAGCATGCCCAGCAGCCCCACCAGCGCGATGGCCGGAGGTGCCGGGGAACGAAAATCCAGCGCGCCATAGAGCAGGCCGACACCGAGACCGATGCCCAGCGAAATCAGGTAGTTCATGGGAGGAAACTCCGCCGCGTGAAAGGAATGGGCAAAGTCTAGGGAAGGATCGGCAGAGGTGTCGGCCAAGGACTTCTGAATTTCGGCCAATTCCCGCGTTCTCTGCCGTCCCCTGTGGAAGCGGGCTTGCTCGCGAAGGCGGCGGGTCAGTCACTTTATGCTTCACAGACCCACCGTTTTCGCGAGCAAGCCCGCTCCCACAGTTGTTTTGCGGTGTCAGGGGAGCCGTAGCTGGAGAACCTCTATCGCACAGGCAGTCCGCTGGTGCAGACATCCTGAAACACTGGTCGGCGTGGGAAAACGGTGTCCCGTAATCCTGAGTACAACACGGTAAAAAATGTGGGAGCAGGCTTGCTCGCGAAGGCGGCGGGTCAGTCACCTTATGCTTCACAGACACACCGCTTTCGCGAGCAAGCCCGCTCCCCCAGGTGTTTTGCGGTGTCAGGGGAGCCGGCGCTGGAAAACCTCTTCCGCGCCGGCAATCCGCTGGTGCAGGACAATCTGAAAAATTGGTCGGCGTGGGAAAACGGCGTCCCGCAATCCTGAGTACAACACGGTAAAAATGTGGGAGCGGGCTTGCTCGCGAAGGCGGCGGGTCAGTCACTTTATGCTTCACAGACAAACCGCTTTCGCGAGCAAGCCCGCTCCCACAGGGATTGCGTTCAGGTGATCGTAAATTGCGAAGGCGCCACGCCCAGTTCGCGCCGGAACATGTCACTGAAACTGCTCGGCGAATACCCCAGCTCGCGAGCGATCGCGCTCACCGGCACGCCCTGAATCAACTCGGCCACCGCCGTCGCCAGTTGCACCTGCCGCCGCCATTCGGCGAAGCCCATGCCGAGGCTGTCCTTGAACAGCCGCGCCAGCGTGCGCACGCTGGCCCCGGCGTTTTCCGCGTGCTGTTCGAACGGAATGTCCAGCGACGGTGACGCCATCACCGCCTGGCACAGATTCATCAGGCGCCGGTCGGAATCGTCCGGCAGCGGGATCTTCAATTGTGAGCGCCGGGCACGCTTGAGCTCCAGCAACGCCAGCCCGACCAAGGCGTCGTAATAAGCCGGCTCACCGCTATCGCCCTGCTCCACCAGCCCGACGATCAACTCGCGCAACAGCCCTCCGACCTCGATCACCTGCACCGTCGGATCCAGCGTTGCCGCCAGCACCGGGCGCAGGTAGATATTGCGCATCTGCAAGTCCGAGACCACGCGAATTCCATGCGGCACCCCGGGCGGCAACCACACCGCGCGCTGCGGCGGCACCACCAGTGCCTCATGCGGGGTCTCGACCCACATCACTCCGCTCATCGCATACAGCAACTGCCCCCAGACATGCTCGTGCGGCTCGATGAACAACCCGCGCGGATAAGTGCGCGCCAGCGGTTGCACCGGCACATCGGTATCCGTGAGATCGGGGGGTGCGGCGAGGGCCATGGCGAGCATTCATTGGGGTTGGCGGAAGGCGCATGGTAACCAGTCGGTCACAGCGTCGACAACGATAGATACCGTCGGACAATCCGAGTGAATTTTCCCGACGCGCCGCGATCCTTCTAATACCACAGGGAGGATTACGGGCTTTATGAACAACGCAAAACTGTTTGTCATCGATTACACCCTTCACGGCACGCCTAAGTCGTTCATTATCCGCTCGGACAGAATGGACAACGCCGAGGCGTGGCACTGGGCAAGCTGCGACGCCGGTGTGGGTCGCATCCCGCGTTTCGGCCGGGAAAAAGTGCAAAAGACCAGCAAACCGATGGCGGAGAAATTCGGCGTGGAAAACGTCACATGGCGACCGGCGAGCTAGACTCTCGTCAGGCGATGGGGACTCTTTGGGGGCGTACACAATGACCAGCATCTTCAGCCCGGCGCATCTGGATTACGGACTGGACACCCTGTTCGGACGTATCACCAAAAGCGTGGACTGTCAGGTGGGTCTTGAGGCTGTCGAAGACGATCCCTATAGCTTCGCCCTGCGCATACCGGCGCCGTTACCGGAAGACCTCGACCAGGCGAAAACCGTGGTAGTCAGGGTTGACGGTCGACGGCTGCAAGGCACGGTTCGCCGTACCGAACGGCTGGATGATGAAAGCCTGAAACTGCAAGTGGAGCCTGATTAGGCTCCACTTTTTTTGCGCGCGGTTATTTGGGGTGGGCGCAATGGCAGCCTTTGCTTGAGCACTCTTCACCGCCCTTGTGGTGGTGGGCGCAGGCTTCACAGCAATAGTGTTTGCCGTGCACGGCGTAGGCGTGGTCGCCTTCCTTGATCGTGCATTTGCAGTTGGGGCAGTCGCATTTTCTATCGGGCATGGGGGCAGACTCCTTTTTTGGTGGTTGTCTGGGCTTTTGGGATAAGCCGTAAATACCAGTGTAGGAGCTGCCGCAGGCTGCGATCTGTTGATCTGGTTTTTTTCGGGAATTGGGTGAATATCCGTTTCTTCGGGTGCTGCCGCTGGCGGTTTCGCTCTTACAGCGAGTCACCTTTTCCAAACGCCGAAAAGGTAACCCAAAAGGCTTTGCCCCGGCGTACGGCACTTCGCTTAGGCTCAGTGTTCCCTCGCTACGGTGTCCATCCGGGGGCATCGCCTCCGGTTTGCTTCGCTGCACCTCCTCTCGATGGATGCGGCTTCGCCGCATGGCGCTGCGCGCCTAACCCCCGGATGAACACCTCCGCTCGGCCTGCCGAAGGGGCTGAAGATCAAAAGCCAAATCAAGAGCCAGAGCCAAAGCAAAGCCAAAGCAGATCAAAAGATCACAGCCTTCGACAGTTTCTACATGGGATGGGGGGGCGCTTTCAGTTAGAGATTGGTCGGCTGGCAGGCCGCCTTCGCGAGCAAGCCCGCTCCCACAGTTGGAATGGGTGGCTTCAGTTGGAAATTGGTCGGCTGTCAGGCCGCCATCGCCAGCAGGCTAGCTCCTACAATTTAGAGAGTGTGCGCCCCATGCGGCGAGGCCGCCCCACTCAACACAATGAGCGTTAGCTCGAGTACCGCTTTTGATCTGAGGGCCCGTCGGCAGGCTGAGTGGAGGGGTTTATCCGGGGGTGGGAGCGCAGCGACCGTTTGGCGCAGCCAAACACAGCGAGAGGAGGTGCAGCGAAGCAAACCGTAGGCGCTGCCCCCCGGATGAATCCCGGAGCGAAGGAACCCGAGCCTAAGCGAGGGCCGAACGTCAGGGTAAAGCCTTTTTGGTTACTTTTTCGGCGTCTGGAAAAAGTGACCCGCCGTAAGGGCGGAACCCTAAGTGGCCGTTACCGCAGCAACGGATATACACCCAAAACTCAATCAGAACCCCGAACACTACTCCGATACATAAAGACCAAAGCCAACCCCAGACACACCATCGCCAACACCCGCGAAGACGAAAGCTCGATCGCCGGATTCCCCAGCCAGCCAAAATTGTCGATCAACATCCCCATCCCAAGTTGACCAACAATCACCGCCACCGTCGCCACCGCAGTCCCCACAACAGGCACCGCGCCAACCATGACCATCATGTAAACCACCCCAAACAGCGCCCCGCAGACCTGCCACTTCGGCACATCGAGCAAACTCACCGCATGCGCCGGTTCAAAAAACACAATCAACAATCCGGTGACCACAGCCCCGACGAAAAACGTCAGCAAACTGCTGCGCAATACCCCGACGCTTTCACCGAGGCGCCCATTGATCGCCGCCTGCACACTCAACACCGCGCCAGCCAACACCACCACTGCCAACAAAATAACCAGACTCATATTCTCAACCCCGCGCAATCAGAACCAGTGCCACCACTATCAACCCCAACGCCAGCCACCGCTCGGCATTGACCTTCTTGCGCGTCGCGCCGAACCAGCCGAAATGGTCGATCAGCACACTCTTGCCGACCTGCCCGGACAGGATCGCGATCATCGTCATCGCGATCCCGATATGCGGCGTTGCCAGGGTCAGCACCACCACGTATATCGGCCCGAGAAAGCCGCCGATCAATTGCCAGCGCGGCAGATCGGTCAGCGCCGGGCCTTTCTGCGGGCCGGCGAACAACAGCAGCAAAAACAGAATCGCCGAACCCACGCCGAAGATGCTCAAGGTCGCCCACAGATGCCCGACCTGCTCCCCCAGCGGCCCCAGTAACCCGGCCTCCACCGACAGGCCCATGCCGGCCAGAATCACCAGCGGCAGCAACAACAGGCGCAACCACGACCGGGTCGCCGGCGCCGGCACACTCACTTCATCCAATGTCTGCATCATCCAAAACCCACGCAAGTAAACGATGGCGCGGATTATCGGCTGGCGTAGCTGTGCGATAAATGGGAGCATCCGGACAACACTTTTGCGCAACTCGCACAGCAGGAAGATCCATGCACGGGCTGAATGAACTGGGATTCAAGGCACTCAGGCTGTTTGTGGCGGTGCTCGACCACGGCAGTTTTTCCGAAGTCGCCCGCCGCGAGGGCGTCGCGCCCTCTTCGATCTCGCGGCAGATCCAGTTGATGGAGCAGGCGCTGAACCAGCAATTGCTCTACCGCCACACCCGCGCTGTCACCCCGACCGAAGCCGGGCGCATGCTCGGCCACCATGCGCGGCTGGTGCTGGTGCAACTGGAGGAAGCCGAGCAGGCGTTGCAGGAGCAGCAAAGCGAACCCACCGGACTGGTGCGGATCAACGCACCGGTGGTGTTCGGCCAACGTCATCTGACGCCGTGGCTCGGTCAGTTGTGCGCGCGCTATCCGAAGCTGCAACTGGACATCCAGCAGACCGACCATTACGTCGACCCGTTGCAGGAAGGCGCCGACCTGCTGTTTCGCATCGGCCCGATGCACGACTCGAGCATGCAGGCGCGGATTCTGGCGCCGCACCGCTTTCAGGTCGCGGCCAGCCCGACTTATCTGAAGCGCCACGGCACGCCGCAGCATCCCGACGAACTCGCGCAACACCAGTGCCTGGCCTACAAAGGTGCGACCGGTCAGCAACGCTGGTTTTTCCGTCAGGATCAGGACGACTGGACGCCTTACTCGGTCAAAGGCCCGATCACTGGCAACCACGCCGACACCCTCACCCAGGCCGCCGAGCAAGGCCTGGGGCTGGTGATGTTTCCATCCTGGCTGATTGGTGAGGCGGTGCGCGAAGGCACGCTGGTGCCGGTGTTGCGCGAGTATCAGGTATCGAACAGCCTGGAGCCGCAGCAGATTGCAGTGCTGTGGCCGGGGAGCCGGCGGCTGTCGGTGAAGGTGCGTACGGTGATCGATTTCTTTGTCGAGTGCTTTGGCGAAATCCCGTACTGGGACAGACCCTAAGTCCTACACAAAACCCAATGTGGGAGCGGGCTTGCTCGCGAAGGCGGTATGTCAGATACAAGAATACTGACTGACATGACGCCTTCGCGAGCAAGCCCGCTCCCACAATGAGGTTTTACAGACTTTTTAAATGCGGAACTGGCCCACCAGTTTGCCCAATCGCTGGCCAAGTTCCGCCAGACTGCGCGAAGTCTGCGCGCCCAACTGGGTCTCATCCGCCACGCTGTCCACCGCCACCGCGATCTGATGCACGCTGCGGTTGATCTCTTCGGCCACCGCCGTTTGTTCCTCGGCCGCGCTGGCGATCTGCGCGTTCATCGAGTTGATGGTCGCGATCAGGTCAGCCATCGCGTCCAGCGACGCCCCGGCCTGATTGGCCTGCGCCGAAGTACCATCGCCCGCTTCACTGGAACGGCGCATCGCCTCGACCGCCGACTGGGTACCCGCTTGCAGACGATCGATCATGCCCTGAATTTCCTGGGTGCTGATCTGCGTGCGGCTGGCCAGTGCCCGCACTTCGTCCGCCACCACCGCAAAACCGCGCCCGGCCTCCCCGGCGCGCGCCGCTTCAATCGCGGCGTTGAGTGCCAGCAGATTGGTCTGCTCGGCAATCGAACGGATCACCCCGAGCACGCCGACAATCGACGACACGTCCTGCTGCAGGCTGTCGAGCGACACGCCGCTGCTGCGAATGTCATCCACCAGCGCATGAATCTGTTTGATGCTGCCGGCCACCACGCGTTTGGCGCTCTGGCCTTCTTCATCAGTCTGCTGCGCGGCGACCGCGGCGTTCTGCGCGCTCTTGGCGACTTCCTGGGCGGCGGCGGACATCTCGTTGATCGCCGTGGCGACCTGATCGGTCTCGTGGCGCTGACGCTCCATCGCCTGATCGGAACGCTGGGCCTGATCCGACACCTGGGTCACCAGGCCGGTCAGTTGTGTGGTCATCTCGGTGATCTGCCGCACCAGGCCGTGAATCTTGTCGACGAAGCGATTGAACGAGCCGGCCAGTTCGCCGAGTTCGTCCTGGCTAGTGATGTTCAGCCGGCGGGTCAAGTCGCCCTCGCCCGCCGCGATGTCGTCGAGGTTGGCTTTCATCAGGTTCAGCGGGCGCAGAATGGTGTTGGCCAACAGCATCCCCGCGATGGCAATCACCAACAGCACCAGCACCGCCACGCCGACGATACTGAGGATCACGCCTTGCATGCGCTCCTGCACTTGCGCCTCGACCACTGCCACTTGCGCTTCAATGCCGTCGAGGTTGACCGAGGTACCGACCGCCATGTCCCACTTCGCCAGGTATTCGGTGTAGCCGAGTTTCGGCACCAGCACGTTGGCATTGCCCGGCAGTGGCGAGCTGTATTGCAGATAGTGGGTGCCGTCCTTCGCCACTTTCACCAGGCCGAGGTTGACGTAGACGCCATTCGGATCGCGGTTGTCCTTGAAGCTTTTGCCCACGCCTTCGGGGTCGTTGGCCTTGAACAGGCGCACGGTCTCGGAGTCGTAGCCGAAGAAGTAGCCGTCCTTGCCGTAGCGGATGCCTGACAGCAGCTTGATCGCCTGCGCCCGCGCCGCGTTGTCACCGGGGGCGGCTGCGTCGTACAGCGGTTTGATCGTGGTCATGGCCACGGCGACGTAACTTTGCAGCGTGGCCTTGGCGTCGGCGAGCAGGCGCTCGCGGGTCTGTTCGACCTCGGTGTGCGCCTGTTGCTGGAGGATAAACAGCGTGGTCAGACTGATGACCAGCGCAAAGAGCAGCACCGGCAGGACGGCAAGGGACAGGACTTTGGCCTTGAGACTCAAGCGCATTGGGGGGCTCACTCTTTTGGTTTTATTGGCGTGGTTAAAGGCGTTAACGGCACGCAAAAGCAAAAGTTGAGCGGGGGATTCACCGCATTCCCCTGTGGGAGCGGGCTTGCTCGCGAAAGCGTCGTGTCAGTCAACATTTATGTTTCTGATACACCGCTTTCGCGAGCAAGCCCGCTCCCACAGGTGATTGGCGGGTTTAGAGAACCATCGCCGCCACCCAGCCGAACGCCAGCAGCGGCAGGTTGTAGTGCAGGAAGGTCGGGACCACGGTGTCCCAGATGTGGTGATGCTGGCCATCGACATTCAGACCGGAGGTCGGGCCCAGCGTCGAGTCCGAGGCCGGCGAGCCGGTATCGCCCAATGCACCGGCGGTGCCGACGATGCACACGATGGCCATCGGGCTGAAGCCCAGCTGCACGCACAGCGGCACGAAAATCGCCGCCAGAATCGGTACCGTGGAGAACGACGAGCCGATACCGATGGTCACCATCAGGCCCACCAGCAGCATCAACAACGCGCCGATCGCCTGACTGTGATCGATCCACGCCGCCGCGCTTTCGACCAGCGAGCGCACTTCGCCGGTAGCCTTGAGCACTTCGGCGAAACCCGAGGCGGAGATCATGATGAAGCCGATCATCGCCATCATCTTCATGCCTTCGGTGAACAGGTCATCGGTCTCACGCCATTTGACGATGCCCGAAGCCGAGAAAATCAGGAACCCGGCCAGTGCGCCGATAATCATCGAGTCCAGCAGCAGCTGAATGATGAACGCGGCGGCAATTGCCAGACCGGCAATGCCAATGGTCTTCGGGTTGTAGGCGACGCTGACTTGCTCGACCTGCTCGATTTTCTCCAGATCGTAAACACGCTTTTTCCGATAGCTGAAAAACACCGCCAGCAACAGGCCGAAGACCATGCCCAGCGCCGGAATCGCCATGGCGTGCATGACGTTGATCTGGCTGATATCGACCCCGGCCTTGCTGACGTTGGCCAGCAGGATCTGGTTGAGGAAGATGTTGCCGAAACCCACCGGGAACACCATGTACGGGGTGATCAGGCCGAAGGTCATGACGCAGGCAATCAACCGGCGATCCAGCTGCAACTTGGTCAGTACATAGAGCAGCGGCGGCACCAGCAGCGGGATGAACGCAATGTGGATCGGCAGGATGTTCTGCGAGGCAATCGCCACCACCCACAGCAGGCCGATCAGCAGCCACTTGACGCTGCCGCCGCCGGTCGAATGCTGACGATCGACCATCGCCAGGGCCTTGTCGGCCAGCGCATGGGCCAGGCCGGACTTGGCAATCGCCACGGCGAAAGCGCCGAGCAATGCGTAGGACAACGCCACCGTCGCCCCGCCACCCAGGCCGCTGTTGAACGCCTTGAGCGTGGCGTCGATGCCCAGACCACCGGTCAGGCCACCGACCAGCGCACCGACGATCAGGGCGATCACCACGTGCACGCGGGACAGGCTGAGGATCAGCATGACGCCGACCGCAGCAATCACTGCATTCATTTCACTACCTCAAAAACACTGCGATGAAATCATCACCGCCAGACAGGATGAGTCCGCCCACGGAGCACCGGCGGATTTGCAAAGAGGGTCTTATTAGAAGGGCGCGCACTGTGCCGCAGAGTGGCGGCGGTGTCAAAGCGAGCGGCTGAACTGAAATGTAACTGGCAATGCAGAACCCTGCGGTAAGGAGATCAATGTAACGGGCAATGGAGAACCCTGTGGCGAGGGGATTTATCCCCGATCGGCTGCGCAGCAGTCGCCAAACCTGACTATGCAATTTCTCTGAACGATTGTGAGGGCGGCTTCGCCCCCCATCGGGGATAAATCCCCTCACCACAGGTATCTGATCGCCAGCATGCGGCAATTGGTCATATTGCGCTTGAACAATAAAGAAAGCCGAAACGCGGCCGTTACAGTGCAAAGTCTCAGATATTTATCGAATAAGGACGTCTCCATGTCGCTCAGACAACTTTCCATTCAATGGAAAATCACCCTGCTCGCCGGCCTGTGCCTGGCGGGCATCGTGACCCTGCTGGTGGGTCTTTCGCTGTACCGCATGGAGCACAGCTCCGAGCTGGTGAAGGCTTCGAGCATGGAGATGCTGACCGAGTCGGCCCAGGCGCGCATTGAGTCGCAGGGTGAGGTGCAGGCTGCCGGGATTCACCAGCAGTTCATGGACGCCTATCAATATGGCCACGGCTTCTCGCGGCAGGTGCTGTTCCTGCGCGAACAGGCCGAGAAGCGCTTCCTCGATGCCTTCGACCTGCGCGAAGACATGACCCGTCAGGTCAAGTCCGCGCTGCAGGCCAACCCGGAGCTGCTCGGTCTGTCGCTGGTGTTCGAAGCCAACGCCTTGGATGGCAAGGATGAGCTGTTCGCCGGTCAGGCTGAACTCGGCAGCAACGACAAGGGTCGTTTTGCCCTGTACTGGTCGCAGCCGACTCCCGGCAAAGTCACCTCGATGGCCCTGCCGGAAAGCGACATGACCGACACCAGCACCGGCCCCAGCGGCCAGGCCGCCAACGCCTGGTTCACCTGCCCGCGCACCACGCTCAAGCCGTGCGTGATCGAACCGTACTTCTATGTGATCGACGGTCAGAACGTGCTGATGACCAGCATCGTCTTCCCGCTGATGGTCAACGGCAAAGTCATCGCCTCGCTGTCGGTGGACATCAATCTCAACAGCCTGCAGGCGATCAGCCAGGGCGCGAGCAAAAAACTCTACGACGGCCAGACCGCCGTGAGCATCATCAGCCCCACCGGCCTGCTCGCCGGCTACAGCCCGGACGCCAGCAAACTGAGCAAGCGCCTGGATGCCGTGGACACCGTCAGCGGCGCCGAACTGCTGCGTCAACTCGCCGCCAGCAGCAGCGTCAGCAGCCTGCACAGCAACGGCCAGTTGAAAGTGCTGTCGCCGTTCCAGCCGATCCCCGGCGGCCCGTCGTGGGGCGTGTTGCTCGACGTGCCGGAAAAGGTGCTGGTCAGCCGCGCCGAAGCGCTCAAGCAGCAACTGGATGCGAGCAACAACTCCGGCACCCTGATCGAACTGAGCCTTGGCGTGCTCGCAGCCCTGGTCGGCCTGCTGCTGGTGTGGCTGATGGCGCGCAGCGTGACCAAACCGATCCTCGGCGTCGCGCATATGCTGGAAGACATTGCCAGCGGCGAAGGTGATCTGACCCGCCGTCTGGCCTATGACAAGAAAGATGAACTCGGTCAACTGGCCGGCTGGTTCAACAAGTTCCTCGACAAGTTGCAGCCGATCATCGCCGAGGTGAAACGCTCGGTGCAGGATGCGCGCAACACCGCCGACCAGTCCTCGGCCATCGCCACCCAGACCAGCGCCGGCATGGAGCAGCAATACCGGCAGGTCGATCAGGTCGCCACTGCCTCCCACGAAATGAGCGCCACCGCGCAGGACGTTGCACGCAGCGCCGCGCAAGCCGCCGAAGCGGCCAAGGACGCCGACCGCGCCACCCGTCAGGGCCTGACCGTGATCGACCGCACCACCGCGAGCATCGACACGCTCGCCGCCGACATGAGCGCGGCGATGGTTCAGGTCGAAGGGTTGGCTGCCAACAGCGAGAAGATCGGCACCGTGCTGGAAACCATCCGCGCCATCGCCGAACAGACCAACCTGTTGGCGCTCAACGCGGCGATCGAAGCAGCGCGTGCCGGTGAAGCCGGGCGTGGTTTTGCCGTGGTCGCCGACGAAGTGCGCAACCTTGCCCGCCGCACGCAGGAGTCGGTGGAAGAAACCCGTCAGGTCATCGAGCAACTGCAGACCGGCACCCAGGACGTGGTCGGGTCGATGGGCAACAGCCATCGTCAGGCGCAGGGCAGTGTCGAACAGGTCGGGCAAGCGGTGACCGCACTGCGCCAGATCGGCGATGCAGTGACGGTGATCAGCGACATGAATCTGCAGATCGCCAGCGCGGCGGAAGAACAGAGCGCGGTGGCCGAGGAGATCAACAACAACGTCGCGACCATTCGTGACGTGACCGAATCGCTGTCCGGACAGGCCAATGAGTCGGCGCGGGTGAGCCAGTCGCTGAACAGCCTGGCGAATCAACAGCAGAGTCTGATGGATCAGTTCCGGGTCTGACAGCCCATTGCCAAACCCAATGTGGGAGCGAGCCTGCTCGCGAAAGCGGTATGTCAGTCAGCGATGATGTGTCTGATCCAGCGCATTCGCGAGCAGGCTCGCTCCCACAGGGGATTGGTAGTGTTTGGGTGATCAGCGTTTAGGCAACTCGATCACCACCTTCAGCCCGCCCCACTCACTCTCGCCCAACACCAGCAAC
This sequence comes from Pseudomonas sp. IT-93MI4, assembly GCF_949767635.1. Taxonomy (NCBI): domain Bacteria; kingdom Pseudomonadati; phylum Pseudomonadota; class Gammaproteobacteria; order Pseudomonadales; family Pseudomonadaceae; genus Pseudomonas; species Pseudomonas sp. IT-93MI4. The sequence continues at coordinate 203,189 of NZ_CATKPP010000001.1, read as the reverse complement.
CCGCCCCACATCTCGACGATATCACGCACAATTCCCAGCCCCAGGCCATGCCCGTCAGTCTGCTCATCGAGCCGTGTGCCACGGCTGAACACCTGAGTGCGTTGCTCTTCAGGAATCCCCGGCCCGTCATCTTCAACGCCAAGGGCGTAGCCGTCCGTTCGTTCGATCACACTCAGGCGCACCTCGGCATCCGCCCATTTGCAAGCGTTGTCCAGCAAGTTGCCGAGCAGTTCCAGCAAGTCCTCGCGGTCCCACGGCAGTTGCAGCCCCGGCGGCGCGACGTAACTCAACGCCAGATGCTCGCCGTGGATCATGTTCAGCGTTGCCAGCAATCCCGGCAGTTCCGCATCGCAATCAAACAGCGCACCGGGCAGCGCATCACCTGACAACCGCGCGCGATTAAGCTCGCGATTGAGCCGCTGTTGCACCTGCTCCAGTTGTTCCTTGAGGATTCGGCGCAGCTCCGGGTGGGCATCGAGTTTTTCGCTCGACGCCAGACTCAAAAGCACCGCCAACGGCGTTTTCAGCGCATGCCCCAGATTGCCCAGCGCATTGCGTGAACGCTTGAGGCTGTCCTCGGTGTGCGCGAGCAAATGGTTGATCTGCGCCACCAGCGGCTCCAGCTCGACTGGCACCTGATCGTCCAGTTGCGAGCGCTGGCCCTGCTGCAACTGGGCGATCTGCTCGCGCGCGCGTTCCAGCGGCTTCAACGCGCGGCGCACCGTCAGCCGTTGCAGCAGCAGAATCAGCAGCAAACCGGCAAGGCCCAGACCGAGGCCGATCTGGCGCATGCGCTGGAAACTCTCGCGCACCGGGGTGTAATCCTGGGCGACGCTGATCGAGATCGACTGCCCCAGACGCCGATAATCCGAACGCAATACCAGCAACTGCTGACCGTCCGGCCCCAGTTGCAGGTTGCTGTGCAAACCCGGGTGTTCCAGCAGCGGCAGATCCTGATCCCACAGCGAACGCGAGCGCCAGTGGCTGTCGGCAAAATCGATGCGGAAGTAATGCCCGGAAAACGGTCGCTGATAGGCCGGCGACAGATGCCGCTCATCCAGTTGCAAACCTTGCGGGCCACGCACCAGTGCGACCAGCAGGCTTTCGCTGTCGTTGCGCAGACCGGCCTCGAGGTAACGCTGCAACCCGACTTCGAACAACCACAGACTGGTTTGCGCCAACACCAGGCCGACGATCACCATCACGCTGATCAACCCCAGGCTCAAGCGGCGCTGGATCGACCTCACGAAGCTTGCCCGCCGAACAGGTAACCCTGGCCGCGACGGGTTTCGATCACCGCTTTACCCAGCTTGCGCCGCAGGTGGTTGACGTGAACTTCGAGGACGTTGGAATCGCGCTCGGTTTCGCCGTCGTAGAGGTGCTCGGCGAGGTGGGTTTTCGACAGGATCTGTTCCGGGTGCAGCATGAAATAGCGCAGCAGGCGGAATTCGGCGGCGGTCAGCTGAATCTCGCTGCCGTCGCGGATCACGCACTGGCGACCTTCATCCAGATGCAGGCCGGCCGCCTTGAGCGTCGGCTGATTGGCCTGGCCCTTGGAGCGACGCAGCAACGACTGCACCCGCAAGTGCAGCTCTTCGGGATGGAACGGTTTGGTCAGGTAATCGTCGGCGCCGGCCTTCAGGCCTTCGATGCGCTCGGCCCAGGAATCGCGGGCGGTGAGGATCAGCACCGGGGTCGACAGGCCACCGGCACGCCATTGCGCCAGCACCTCCAGCCCGGGAACGCCGGGCAGACCGAGGTCTAGAATGATCAGGTCATAGGGCTCGCTGCTGCCCTGATAGACCGCATCGCGTCCGTCCGCCAGCCAGTCCACCGCGTAGCCTTGGCGCTGCAGGCCGGCGATCAGTTCGTCGGCGAGCGGCACGTGGTCTTCCACCAGAAGCAAACGCATCGGTCAATCTTCCTTGTCTTTGAGTAATTGGCCGGTATCGGCTTTCAGATGCAGCTCGCGCGCCACGCCCTCGACCGTCAGCAGCTCGACTTCATAAACATAGACGTCGTGCTTTTCCTCCAGCTCGACCTCCAGCAGTTTGGCCCCCGGATAGCGATCCAGCGCCTGTTGCAGCACCTGCTCCAGCGGCAGGATCACGCCCTGCTGACGCAGCTTCAGCGCTTCGTCCTGATCGAGGTCGCGGGCCATCGCCGCCGAGCAAACAATCACAAGCGCCAACGCCGTGCGGCTGGTGGCGCGAACATTAACCTTCATTACGTATCCTGATGATCCTTGAGAACCTGCCCAGTGACCGCGTCTAATTCCAGATCCCACTCCAGCCCTTGCGGATCACGCATTTCGACCTGGTAGACGTACTTGCCGTACTCCTCTTCCAGCTCGGTTTCGGTGATGGTCGAGCCCGGGTGTCTGGCCAGCGCCGTGGCGTTGAGCTTCTCGAAGGAGACGATAGTACCAGCGTCGCGCAGACGCAGGGCTTCATCCGGGCCAAGATCGCGGGCGTGGGCGAGGCTGGCGGTCAGGCCGATGATCGAGGCAATGGACAGGGCAGTCAGGGTTCTCATGGGTGTCTCCATATTTTTATGTGCAGCTACGGTGGGCACCATAGCGGTGCGAACTTAACTGAAACTGAATTGCCATCATTGTCCATGGCACCAACCACATTTGCAGATTCATGCAAAACCCTGTGGGAGCGGGCTTGCTCGCGAAGGCGGTGGGTCAGCAATAATGACGGCGACTGACACAACGCCTTCGCGAGCAAGCCCGCTCCCACTGGGTCAAGTAGTGCGCCTATAATCCAAAGCTTGCTAACGATCGAGACCGGTATGACTGCCATCCACATCAAGTTCCCCGCCCTCACCCTCAAGGCCGGCCCACGGGCCATGGCGCGCATTCGTGCCCAGGGCCTGAACGCCGCTGACGTCGGCACCCTGCCCGGTGCGGCCGGCGGGCCGAAGGCATTGGGGATTCAAGGGCTGGACCTGGCGTTGTTCGGTGAATGGCTGCCGAGCGCGCCGCGTGAGCGCTCGCTGATCGGCGCGTCGGTCGGTTCCTGGCGCTTCGCCAGCGCCTGTCTGCCGGACGCCGCCGAGGGCATCCGCCGCCTCGGCCAGTTGTACGCCGAGCAGAATTTCAACAAAGGCGTGACCATGGCCGAGATCAGCCAGAGTTCGCAGCGCATGCTCAATGACCTGCTCGACGGCCGCGACGCCAGCATCCTCAACAACGCCGACTACCGCCTGAACATCATGGTGGTGAAAAGCCACGGACGCCTGGCCGATGACCATCGCGGCCGCCTCGGTCTGGCGCTGGGCTCGGTGATCGCCGATAACCTGCGCGGTCGCCCGCGGCTGTCGCGGCACTTTGAGCGCCTGATCATCCACGACCCGCGCCTCGCCCCGCCGGTGAATGCGCTGAATGACTTTCCGTCGCGCTTCGTCGCCCTGAATGCCGGCAACTTGCGTCAGGCGCTGCTGGCCTCGGGGTCGATCCCGATGGTCATGGAAGGCGTGCGTGACCTGCCGGGTGCCGGTGCCGGCACGTTCCGCGATGGCGGGCTGCTCGACTACCACCTCGACCTGCCCTACAGCGGCGACGGCATCGTGCTCTATCCGCACTTCACCGACCGGGTGATTCCCGGCTGGTTCGACAAGACTCTGCCGTGGCGCCGCGCGTCGGTCGAGCGCTTGCAGGACGTGCTGTTGCTCGCGCCATCCAAGGAATATCTGGCACGGCTGCCCTACGGCAAACTGCCCGACCGTAACGACTTCAAGCGCTTCATGGGCGATGCGCCGAGCCGCCAAAAGTATTGGCACGCGGCGATGGACGAAAGCCGCCGTCTCGGCGACGAGTTTCTTGAACTGACCGCCAACTGTCGCCTCGCCGAACGCTTGCTGACCCTTTAGTCAGTGTTTTCCCGCATCGCCAAACACAAGCTGGTAAACTCGCCGCCTGCCCGAATCGCTGCGGCGAACGCCACCTGAACAGAGCCGAAAATACTGTGGAAATCTTCAAGGAATTTACTTTCGAATCCGCCCACCGCCTGCCGCACGTCCCGGAGGGCCACAAGTGCGGACGCCTGCACGGTCACTCGTTCAAGGTGGCGCTGCACCTGAGCGGCGACCTCGATCCGCACGCCGGCTGGATCCGCGACTTCTCCGAGATCAAGGCGATTTTCAAGCCGCTGTACGAGCGTCTGGATCACAACTACCTGAACGACATTCCCGGTCTGGAAAACCCGACCAGCGAAGTGCTGGCCAAATTCATCTGGAATGAAATGAAGCCGCTGCTGCCGGAACTCAGCGCGATCCGCATTCACGAGACCTGCACCAGCGGTTGCATTTATCGCGGTGAATGACCTGATCCAGAGATCACCGAAAAACCTGTGGGAGCGGGCTTGCTCGCGAATGCGCTCTGCCAGTCATACAAATGTTGACTGACACCATGTCTTCGCGAGCAGGCTAGCTCCCACAGGGATAGGCGGCGTGTCAGTCAATGAATAAACAGCCTTCACGGCTGTTTTTTTATGCCTATGCTTTTTGGCTCAACCCCGCCAAGAGGACAGGCCGATGACAGACTGGCTGCTGGATCAGGTCTTCGATTTCAATGGGCATCCGGTGCGCCACGCCGTGCGCGGTGACGGCCCGCCGCTGGTGTTCGTGCATGGCACACCGTTTTCATCGTATGTGTGGCACCGCATCGCGCCGCATTTCTTTGCCAGTCACCGGGTGCATTATTTCGACCTGCTGGGTTACGGGCGCTCCGCACAACCGGATGCCGATGTTTCCCTCGGCGTGCAGAATCAACTGCTCGCGCAGTTGCTCGATCACTGGAACATCCAGCGCCCGGACGTGGTCGCCCACGACTTCGGCGGCGCCACCGCGTTGCGCACGCATTTGCTCAATGACAGGGACTACCGCAGCCTGACGCTGATCGATCCGGTGGCGCTGACGCCGTGGGGTTCGCCGTTCGTGCAGCATGTGCGCCAGCATCAAGCGGCGTTCAGCGGCCTGCCCGATTACATTCAGCGCGCGATCGTTCCGACTTACATTCGCGGGGCGATTCACCGCGACATCCCCGACGCAGAACTGGCGCCCTACGTGCAACCGTGGCTCGGCGATCCCGGGCAAGCGGCGTTCTATCGGCAGATCGCGCAGATGGACGAACGCTACACCCGCGAGGCCGAACCGCTGTACCCGAGCATCCGCTGTCCGGTGCAGATTCTCTGGGGTGAAGCCGATCAGTGGATTCCCATCGAGCGGGGTCGGGCGTTGCACAAGATGATTCCTGGCGCGCTATTTCACCCCATCACCAACGCCGGCCACCTGGTCCAGGAGGACGCCCCGGAAGCGATCGTCGCCGCCCTGCTCAGATTCCTCTGACCCAACACCCATCCCTTGTGGGAGCGAGCCTGCTCGCGAAAGCGGAATATCAGCCATTGCAAATGTCGCCTGACCCGCCGCCTTCGCGAGCAGGCTCGCTCCCACATTGGGCTCGGGTGCATTCAGTTGCACCGCTTTCGCGCCAATCCATGCGCCTCGTCTATACATAACCCGCGCCAATCAGCATTTGGCACGACCACTGCAACCCAACCCGCGTCCCCCCTCTTCAGCAAGGAACGCCCCATGACGCAGAACGACCCTGGCAACGACTACCCGCTCAGCGAAGTGCCGATGCATGCCCGCAAAGGTCTGGCCTCAACCGCCATGGTGTTGCTCGGTTTCACGTTTTTCACCGCAACCATGTTCGCCGGCGGCAAGCTCGGCGTGGCGTTCAGTTTTGGCGAGATGCTGGCGGTGATCGTCGTCGGTAACCTGCTGCTCGGTCTGTATGCGGCAGGCCTCGGTTATATCGCCTTCAAGAGCGGACTTAACTCCGTGCTGATGGGGCGTTTCTGTTTTGGTGAAGTCGGCAGCAAGCTCAGTGACCTGATCCTCGGTTTCACCCAGATCGGCTGGTACGCCTGGGGCACTGCGACCGCCGCCGTGGTGCTCGGCAAATACTTCGATCTGGGGCAAGGCACAGTGCTCGGCTTGATGGTGCTGTTCGGCCTGGTGTTCTGCGCCACGGCGTATGTCGGTTATCGCGGTCTGGAGATTCTGTCGTACATCGCGGTGCCGGCGATGATGTTGCTGCTGATGCTGTCGATGTGGGTCGCGACGGTAAAAGTCGGTGGCCTCGAAGGTTTGCTCAGCGTGGTGCCGACGGGTTCGCTGGACTGGTCGACCGCGATCACGCTGGTGTTCGGCACCTTCGTCAGCGGCGCGACCCAGGCGACCAACTGGACACGCTTCTCGCGCTCGGCACGGGTTGCCGTGCTGGCGAGCCTGATCGGATTTTTCATCGGCAATGGCTTGATGGTGCTGATCGGTGCCTACGGCGCGATCGTCTATCAGCAGCCCGACGTGGTTGAAGTGTTGCTGCTGCAAGGTTTCGCCATGGCCGCAATGGCCATGCTGCTACTGAATATCTGGAGCACCCAGGACAACACCATCTACAACTTCGCCGTCGCCGGCTGCAACCTGCTGCGCACCGGCCGACGCAAAACCGTGACCCTGGCCGGCGCGGTAATCGGCACCCTGCTCGCCCTGCTGGGCATGTACGACATGCTGGTGCCGTACCTGATTCTGCTGGGCACGGTGATTCCGCCGATTGGCGGAGTGATCATGGCCGACTTTTTCTTCCGCTGGCGCGGGCGCTATCCGCGGCTGGCCGACGCACGGCTGCCGGCGTTCAACTGGCCGGGGCTGGGGGCTTACGCGGTCGGCACGCTCACTGCGTTCCACTCGCCCTGGGTCGCGCCGCTGGTAGGGATTGCCGCCGCCGCGCTAACGTATGTCATCGTCACCGGCCTGCTCGGCGCCCGTCGCGCCACCGTGCCATTACAAGACCTATAAGAAGGATTCGCCTGATGCACATCATCAACGCCCGACTGCGCAACCAGGACGGTTTGCACGAATTGCACCTGGAAGACGGCCTGATCCGCAGCATCGGCCGCCAGACCGAAGCCCCGACCCTCAACCCCGGCGACCTCGACGCCGGCGGCAATCTGGTGGTGCCGCCCTTCGTCGAACCGCACATCCACCTCGACGCCACGCTGACCGCTGGCGAGCCGCGCTGGAACATGAGCGGCACGCTGTTCGAGGGCATCGAGTGCTGGGGTGAGCGCAAAGTCACCATCACCGAAGAAGACACCAAGACCCGCGCGAAAAAGACCATCCAGGCCCTGGCCGCACACGGCATCCAGCACGTGCGCACCCACGTCGACGTCACCGATCCGCAACTCACCGCGCTCAAGGCGATGCTCGAAGTCCGCGAAGAATCCCGGCAGCTGATCGATCTGCAAATCGTCGCGTTCCCACAGGAAGGCATCGAGTCGTTCCGCAACGGTCGCGAGCTGATGGAAGAAGCGATTCGCATGGGCGCCGATGTGGTCGGCGGCATTCCGCATTTCGAGTACACCCGTGATCAGGGTGTCAGTTCGGTGAAGTTTCTGATGGACCTGGCCGAGCGCACCGGGTGCCTGGTCGATGTGCATTGCGACGAGACTGACGACCCGCACTCGCGCTTTCTTGAGGTGCTCGCCGAAGAGGCGCGCAGCCGCGACATGGGCGCGCGGGTCACCGCCAGCCACACCACGGCGATGGGTTCTTACGACAACGCTTACTGCGCCAAACTGTTCCGCCTGCTCGGGCATTCCGGGATCAGTTTCGTCTCGTGCCCGACCGAAAGCATTCACCTGCAGGGGCGCTTCGACAACTTCCCGAAACGCCGTGGCGTGACCCGCGTGAATGAATTGCTTGAAGCCGGGATGAACGTGTGTTTTGGCCAGGATTCGATCGTCGATCCTTGGTATCCGCTAGGCAACGGCAACATCCTGCGGGTGCTGGAAGCCGGGTTGCACATCTGCCACATGCTCGGTTACCGCAACCTGCAGAACGCGCTGGACCTGGTCACCGACAACAGCGCCAAGGCCATGCACTTGGGCGAGCGTTATGGCCTGGAACAGGGGCGTCCGGCGAACTTGCTGATTCTGTCGGCGGACAGCGACTACGAAGTGATCCGCAGCCAGGGCCTGCCGCTGTATTCGATTCGTGGCGGCAAGGTGCTGATGCAGCGGCAGATGCCGGTGGTGGCGTTCAGCGGCGGACAAATCTGAAACTTTTGTCAGGCTGATGGCCTCATCGCTGGCAAGCCAGCTCCCACAGTATCCAGCAGTGAACGCGTGATTTGTGTTCACCACATAACTCTGTGGGAGCTGGCTTGCCAGCGAAGGCGATTGCCGCTTCAGTCGATCAATCGAGCCGTACCAAACAGCCTGACCCGCACCAATTCGCCCTGCTCTTCTTCGAGCAACACCGGCGCCGTACCGCCCGGCATGACGACGTGCACTTCGCCGCTCGCCACCCAACCCACCGCCCATGCGGCACACGCCACCGCACTGGCACTGGTGCCGGAAGACGCCGTCGGCCCTTCGCCACGCTCGAATACTCGGGCGACGATGCGCTGCGCGGACTCAAGCGCGGCCCATTGCAGATTGATGCCCGCCGGGCATGGCTGGCCGGCGCCGGTCGGCATCGCGTAGGCGATTCGGGTCAGGCCTTCAGCCCAGGGCGATTCGCGCATTTGTGAGTTGCTCGGCAACACGGCAACGTCGGTGAGCAAGGTCACGCAATGCGGATTGCCGATGCGCACGAACTGGCTGTGCTGCCACGCGGGATCGAGCTGCGCCAATGGTTTTACATGGCTCACTTCATGACCATTGAATTCGCGGTTTTCAACATTCCGGGCGGTCACCGCTGAAGGCCCGAAGCCCGGTTGACCGAGGTTCAGCCAGAAGCCGTTCATGCCTTCAACTGTGGCCGTTTTCACCGAAGTTTCCACGGCGTCGCCCTTGTCGTGATGCACTCGCAGCGACGCCCCTTCCGCCGGCATCAACCCCTGTTCCAGCAACGACTGGGAAAAGATCGTCAGACCATTGCCGCTGCGCTCGGCCAAGGTGCCGTCGGTATTGACGATCAGCACGTCGAACGGCGCTGCCGACTGAAACGGGCCGATCAGCAGGCCATCGCTGCGATGGGATTTGCTCCCCGCCGGACGCTGCCCCTCAGGCCAGTCGCAGCACAGCGCAATGGCTGCCTGACTCCATGCCTGTCTCGACAAGGCACACTGCGCGGCACCGACAGGCAAATCGATCCCCGCCTCACGAAGTGCCTGAGGCGAAACCACCCCGTAGATATTGCCCCGTGCATCGTAAAACTGCGTCATCACTAGCCTCACTCACCTTGTCGAGCCATCACTGTAAACCGCGATCCCTTGTAGGAGTGAGCCTGCTCGCGATAGCAGTGCATCAGCCGCCATATTGATTAGCTGATACACAGTATTCGCGAGCAGGCTCGCTCCCACATTGGATGACTGGCGCTCACAAATGTCCGTTCTGTGCAAAACCCTGTGGGAGCGAGCCTGCTCGCGAAAGCGGCGTATCAGCCACCAATCTCATCGCCTGAACCACCGCATTCGCGAGCAAGCTCGCTTCCACAGGTTAGGATGTCGGCTGCACCGCCCCCGAGACTTGCGATCGAACCTCGACGCGCTATCACTGTCATTCGGGGACGCGACGTTTTTTGCCAAGGATCGATATGACCAGCCTCAACCCCCAAGACACCTTCGTCCCCGGACGCCTGCAACAGATGTCGACGCGCATCGCTTTTTTCATCGCCGGCCTCGGCATTGCCGCATGGGCGCCGCTGGTGCCGTACGCCAAGGCCCGCGCCGGACTCGACGAAGGCACGTTGGGCCTGTTGCTGCTGTGCCTGGGAGTCGGCTCGATTCTGGCGATGCCCTTGGCGGGGATTCTCGCCACGCGCTTCGGCTGCCGCAAAGTCGCCACCGGCGGCACCCTGCTGATTTGCGCGGCGCTGCCGTTGCTGGCGACGGTGTCGTCGATACCGGCGCTGATCGCCACGTTGTTCATGTTCGGTGCCGGGTTGGGCACGGTGGATTCGACCGTCAACCTGCAAGCGGTGATCGTCGAGCGGGCCAGCGGCAAGCACATGATGTCGGGGTTTCATGGCCTGTTCAGCCTCGGCGGGATTGTCGGCGCGGCCGGTGTCAGCGCCCTCCTCGGCCTCGGCCTGACGCCACTGGCGGCGATGCTGGTGGTGGTGGCGGTGTTGATCGGCGCGCTGTTCAAAGCGGTGCCGCACATGCTGCCGTACGGCAGTGAAAGCTCGGGCCCGGCATTCGCCATTCCCCACGGCATCGTGCTGTTCATCGGCGGGATGTGCTTCATCGTGTTCCTCACCGAAGGCGCAGCGCTGGACTGGAGCGCGGTGTTCCTCGCCCAGGAACGCGGGATCGACACGGCGTATGCGGGCTTGGGTTACGCCGCATTTGCCCTGACCATGACGGCGGGACGCCTGCTGGGTGACAGGGTCGTGCGCAGTGTCGGGGCCACGCGGATCATTCTGTTTGGCGGGCTGCTGGCAGCGGCAGGCCTGTTTCTGGCGACCTTCGCCCCGAGCTGGGAAGCCGCGCTGCTCGGGTATGCGCTGGTCGGCGCCGGCTGTTCGAACATCGTGCCGGTGCTGTATACGGCGGTGGGCAAGCAGACGGTGATGCCGGAAAGCATCGCGGTGCCGGCAATCACCACGCTGGGTTACGCAGGGATTCTGGCGGGGCCGGCGGTGATCGGTTTTGTCGCGCATGCCAGCAGTTTGAGTTTTGCGTTTGGCTTGATGGCGGTGTTGTTGGTGGCTGTGGCCATCGGCGGCAAGACCTTGAAAGTCTGAACATTGGCGCGGTACCTGTCAGGTTTGACAGTAGACAAGCCCTGCCCCCAATCATAGGGTTGATTTCCAGCTCTGGAGAAAAGGAAATCCGGCATGAACATTGGAACAGGATCAGTTATTGCGCTAATCACTATTCTCCAGGGATGTGCCTCCGTCAATCGATACGACTGGGGTGAAGGCACTGCCAATTTTGCGCCCGCTGAGCGCCTGGCCAATGCCGGCGGGAACTATGCGCATTGGCAAGCCATTGGCCGTGTTGAAGTTGAAGACGGCATGACCTGCTCCGGCACGCTGATTGACACTCGAGAACCCGGAGCAGTATCGCAACCCGCCTACGTGCTGACCTCCGGACACTGCACACATCCGGAGATAGGCAATAACGAGATCATCGTCAATCAACCTGCAAAGGGTCGGGTGACGTTCAATTATTTTTTCGACACGCAACCGCAAAGCCGTTCCTACACGGTCAGTCGCGTCGGCTGGAGCACGCTACGCGGTCAAGACCTCTCTATCATTGAGCTTGAACAGCCTCTGGAACAGTTGATCAGAGACGGTATCCAGCCGTTGAAACTGGCGCGGGCCCCGTTGGACAGCGAAGACGACATTCTGATCACCGGCGCGCCCATGAACGGTTTCATTCAGCGCATGGCCTGCAAACAAGAACACTCGGCGGCGATTATTGAAGGCCCATGGCGTTGGGTCGGACAACTGAGCAACCGTTGTCTCGATGTTGTCAGCGGGCTGTCAGGCTCGCCACTGCTTGCGCGTTACACCAATGAAATTGTGGGTGTGCTCGGCACCACCACTCGCGGGAGTGACCGCAATCGCTGCGACAAGGGCGCGCCCTGCGAAGTCGTGGCGGGACAGGTCAACAAACGCAGCAATACCAATTACGCCTCCACAACCGATGGGCTGGACGCCTGTTTCGCCAACGGACATTTCAATCCACGTCTGGACGGTTGTTCGCTGGGCGAGAACTGGTCGTTTCCTGGTTCGTCGCAAAACAGCGATTACATCAAGCTCGAGCGCGACGAACATGGACAAGTCGTGCCTTGGCGATGGCTGCAAACGTTCACCACAACCGCGCCTTACTACCGCTATCGCTTTACGCGCACTCTGGACGAATGTCAGAACCTTGATGGCTATAGCCAAGTGCGAACGGCTGCACCGGACGCCGATAATCAATTGAGTCATGAACTTAAAGACGGCTCAGGCTTGTACTTTCTCTGCCTGATTGGCCAACAGCGGCCTACGGACGTACCCAAGCAATGGGCCGGAAGAACACCCAGCGTCTACTGGCGCTGGATGATGGACGCGCCCGCACCGCTGAAGCCTGCCTATAAGGTCGAAGCGGTAGGTGGCGACGAATACGACATCAGGGTATTTCCGGTTTCACCGGATCTGGATCCCGCCCGATTTCAATACAAGTACGGCCAGCCCGGAAGCATCAATTGCAATGACGGGCAGGGATTTCAACGCGTATCACCCTCCACAGGCGTGTTCCATGTTTCCATTGCCAATGGCCGAAAGAACGCCTGCCTCAAAGGCGCAGACCTGGCCGGGAATCCCGGGCCGACCATCGAGTTTCTGATCCCTCAATAGCTTCAGGCTTTTTGTGGCTGAACCGTGTGAAACCGATTCAGCCACAACAGCGCCTTAGAAACCTACACTGGCCTGCACGAAGAACGTACGCGGCGCACCGACATACATCCCCGAATTGTTGTCGCTGGAGCGGGTGAAGTACTGCTTGTCGAAGACGTTTTTCACCCCGGCACCCAGTTTCAGATTCGACACTTGCGGCCCGAAGTCATACCCGCCGCGCACGTTCCAGGTCACGTAACCCGGGATGTCGCCGTACTGCCCGTCGGCCGTGCCTTCGGTGATGTAGTTGCCGTTGAAGCTGCCATCGGCGTTGACCCCGGTGCCCGGCGAGCGCTGTTTCGACTGGGCGAAACCGTCGATGTTGTAGGTCCAGCGATTGACGTCGTAACGCAAGCCCACGGTCGCCACCTGCCGCGAATAGAACGGCAGATCACGGCCCTTGAAGCCCGGAATCTCACCTTCGTAAGTCGCACGGGTGTAGGTGAAACCGGCGTTGGCGGTCAGACCGTCGAGACGCGGATCGAGCGCTGCCATGTCGTAGTGCACCGACGCTTCGATGCCCTGGTGCTTGGTCGCGCCGAGGTTGGTCCAGCCGACATCGTTGCTGATGTATTGCAGTTCGTCATCGAAGTCGATGTAGAACAGCGTCACTTCCCCGCCCTACACGTCATCGTTGTAGCGCGTACCGATCTCGTAGGTCTTGGCTTTTTCCGGTTCCAGGCCGTTGGCGGTCTGGTCACCCGAACCGCCCTGGCCAAGCTGGAAATACTGCAGGCTGCCGAACGAGGTTTCGTAGTTGGCGAACAGTTTCCACGCGTCCGACAGGTGATACATCACGCTCAGTGCCGGCAGCGGTTCGTTGCTTTCGATGCTGCGGTTTTTCTCCGGCACGCGTTTGCCTGCAGTGTCGAGCACGGCGCGGTCATGCCAGTCGGTGCTGATGTGTTCGAAGCGAATGCCCGGGGTGATGGTCCAGTTGCCGACGTCGATCTTGTTGTCGACATACACCGAGTTAGCCTCGGTGCCGCCGGTGCGGTCCTGGAACACATGACCATCGGACGTCGGCGTGACCACCGGCTGATTGTTGACCAGCGCCAGACGGCTCGACTGTTCGTGCATCGCCTCTTTCAGGTAGCGATAACCGACGCTGACTTCCTGCGTGGTCGGGCCGACGTCAAACACCCGCGACACACGCGGTTCGACACCGAGGGTGTAGTAGGAACGCGGGTACGAGCTGAGGGTTTTCTGATCGCGGGCGGCGATGGTGCTGCCGCGAAAGCTGTCGGTGTAGTAGGTGAGGATTTCTGCCTGAGTGCGCTCGTCGATCTGCCGAATCCACTTGAACGACACGTCTTTGCGCCGACCGCTGAAGTTGTCGTAATCGCGTACCGAATCATACGGTTTGTCGTCGTACTGCTTCTGCGTCAGGCCGCCGGGCATGTCGGCGCTGGCGTCGTAGTAATGAAAGTTGAGGCTGAAATCGTCCTGATCGGTCGGCGCCCAATGGGTCTTGAGCAGCACGTCGTCGATGTCGTTACCGTTGTTGCGCTCGCGGTAACCGTTGCCGTTGACCCCGGAGTACAACAGCGCCACGCCCATGCCGTTGTCGGCAGTGCCGCCGAGGAACGCCGTGTCGATGTGCTTCCAGCCGCCGTAACGGGTGGTCTCCAGGGTGGTGCCGATTTCCCCGGTGGCTTTTTCCGGAATGGCGCGGGTGACGAAGTTGATCACCCCGCCGACGTTTTGCGGGCCGTAACGCACGGAACCGGCACCGCGTACCACGTCGATACTGTCGAGGTTGCCCGAGGAGATCGGCGCCATCGACAGCTGCGGCTGGCCGTACGGCGCGAACGCGGCCGGCACGCCGTCGATCAGCACCGTGGAGCGTGGCGAGAGGCGCGAAGTCAGGCCACGCACGCCGACGTTCAGCGCGATGTCGCTGCCGCCGGTGCCGTTGGAGTCCTGCACCTGTACGCCCGGCACACGCTTGAGCACATCACTGACGTTCATCGCGCCCTGCTCGACCATGGCTTCGCGGCGGATCACCGTGCGTGCGCCCGGGTGGTTCTGCACCACGGCGGCGTCAGCGTCACCGAGCCAGTCGCCGACCACTTTGATGTCGGTCACGCCCAGTTCCAGCGGGCCATTGCTGGCGGCGGTCGCGACTGGAGCCAAAGTCACCGAGCCTTCGTTGATCTGATAGTCGAGGCCGCTGCCCTGAAGCAATTGGCGCAACGCCTGCTCGGGGGAAATGTTGCCATCGACCGCGGGTGCCTGTTTGCCGGCCACCAGTTCCGGGCTGAAAAACACTTGCAGCGAAGTTTGCTGGCCCAGTTCACTCAGGGCCTGGCCCAACGGCTGGGCGCGGATGTGAATGGCCTCGGCGGCATACGCCAGTGGCATCGCAGCGTTGACTGCCAGCGCGAGGGCCAGCGGTAACCAGGTGGATTTTTTGTTGTTGGCTGAGGTGTTTTTCACGTCGAACGTAGTCCTGTGGAGCGCAAGAGTGTGCGTCTGTTAATGCAAACCAGTTGCAGTTGAACAGGAAGACGATGAACTCGAAAAAAACCTGAATGTTATTTTGAAATTATTTCCTGACTGCCATCGGCCAGGGTTCGGACGGCCACCGGCAGGATGTTTGGCAGGGCCTTGAGCAAGGCGTCGGTGTTGTCTGATTTGAACACGCTGGTCAGGCGCAGACTGGCCACGGCCGGGTTGCTGACCGTCAGTGGCTTGTCGCGATAACGCGAAACTTCCGCTGCCACTTCGCCGAGGCTGGCGTTGTTGAACACCAGTTTGCCGCTGCGCCACGCCGTCAGTTCGGCGGGGTTGACCGCATATGCGGCGGCGACGCGACCCTCGGCATCGACGTGGGTACCGAGACCTGCCGTCAAGTTGATGAACTCGTTGTCCGGCGCATTGCGCCCCTGGACCTTTACCGTGCCCTGCTCCACCGCGACCCGGGTTTGCATGACGTCGCGGCGCACATCGAACCGCGTACCGGTCACGGTGACCTTGCCACTGCCGGCCTCGACCACGAACGGCCGCGCGGTGTCGTGCTGAACGCTGAACAGCGCCTCGCCTTCACTCAATTCGATGAGCCGCCGATCCTTCTCAAAACGCACCTGCAGACGGCTGCGGCTGTTCAGGTCGATCACCGATCCGTCCGGCAGCGCCACGTGCTTGCGCTCACCCAGCGCCGTCGCGAACTCGGCGCTGTAGCCGTCGGGGAGATTCAGACCGCTGAACAGACCGAGGCCGAGCGCCACCGCCAGCACACTGGCGGCCACGGCATAGCGCAGCAGCGGGCGACGTTCGCGACGGGCCGGCGGGGTTTCGACGAGGGACTTGAGACGTGGCGCCGGCAGCAGATCGGCCGCCGTCCACAGGCCTTGCAGCAACTGGAATTCGTCACGGTGTTGCGGATGCTGGTTCAGCCAGGCATCGAAGCGCTGCTGTTCGTCGGCGCTGATCAGCGGTTCCTTCAAACGCACAAACCAGCGTGCCGCTTCATCGCGCACCGTTGTTTGCCCGCACGCGCAATCACGGGTATCCATCATGGAATGTCCTGTCGGGCTGGGGATGAAAAGCGGCGGCCGCTCATGACTGCATGCCGTCGAGGCGATCGCGCAAGTGGCGCAGGGTGCGGATCATATACTTTTCGACCATGTTCCTCGACAGCCCAAGGCGTTCGGCGATTTCCGCCTGGGTCAGCCCTTCGATCTTCTGCCAGACGAAAATCTTCCGGCAGTTGAGCGGCAGTTCCTGCAGCGCCCGTTCGATGGAGTCGGCCAACTGGATCGCCTGCATGTAATGCTCCGGGTCGCCGGTGGACGACACACTGTGATCGATCGCCTGCGACTCCATGGCTTCCCGTCGATCCTCACGCCGATAACCGTCGACCGCGATGTTGCGTGCGGTCTGGTGCAGATACGCCCGTGGCTGCTGCACCGCCGCCGAATCGGATTCGAGCACCCGCACAAAGGTGTCGTGCGCCAGATCCTCGGCCTGCGCGCGATTGCGCAGACGCCGGGTCCAGGTGCCGATCAACTCTTCGTAATGCTCGAAAAAGCCGGGTCTGCGGGGCAGCATGGGGTTCATAACGGCGTGCTGTGGAAAGGGCGTGAATAGTAATGCTTCCTATTAAGGCCGGCAATTCATTCCTTGGAGACCCGATCCGCCGTTCATCTCCAGGTCATCGTGCTTTTGCAATAACCTCACTCATGTATTGATGCAGATCGCGAAAATCCTGAACGCTCCAGGCGTGCGGCGCGATCTTCACGCCGTTGTCCTGCAAGGTTTTTGGAATCAGGTTTCCATTGGGACGAAGGATGATCGAGGACACGATGACGCCCGGATAATCCTTAAGGCGTTTCTTGAAGGTGGCTGTTGTCAGGTCAGGCGTTGGCGGATTGCTTTTATTGGCCAATGGCCCGGTTGCCTTGATATCGGCGCCGTGGCACACAGCACAGCGCTGGACATAAAGATTTTTGCCGTTGGCATTTTCTGCCACGGACAGGGAGGTCTGAATGACTGATAACAAAGCGAATAAGGCGACGAGGGTTGTTTTCATTTTTATAAAGGGTCAGAGGCTGAAACGGACGGCGCACAGCTAAGCACACATCAGGAAGCCAATTTCCACGTATCGAGAAATTGCCGGGCAGCGACTCACGTCGTCGAGTTTTTCGCAGCCGTCCCACCTATTGTGTAAAATGCCGCCCGGGTGCCACCGCAACAACGCGGCAGGGCAGGTTTAATTCAGCGCAGGTCGGGCCGCCGCGCGGAGTTGCTGTGCCTATGAGCCACGATCCGTCACGCCTGCAGACTGCCCCTGCCCGCCAGGAGTCGCCTTCTGCCCTGGCCTTTCTCTCGCGTTTTTTCGCTGCCGAATCCGCCGGTGGCCTGATTCTGATGGCCGCTGCCCTGGCCGCGCTGCTGGTCGCCAACTCGCCTTGGGCGGCCACGTATTTCTCGACCTTGCACATCAAGATCGCCGGTCTGTCGATCGAGCATTGGGTGAATGATGGCCTGATGGCGATCTTCTTCATGCTGGTGGGCCTGGAGATCAAGCGCGAAATGCTCGCCGGTCAGTTGTCGACCTGGGGTCAGCGCGCGCTGCCGGGCTTCGCCGCGCTGGGCGGGATGCTGGTCCCGGCCCTGATCTACGTCGCGATCAACTGGGGCAATCCGCAGACCCTGAGCGGTTGGGCGATCCCCGCCGCCACCGATATTGCTTTCGCCCTGGGCGTGCTGTCGCTGCTGGGCAAACGGGTGCCCGTGTCGCTGAAAATCTTCCTCTCGGCGCTGGCCATCCTCGATGACCTGGGCGCAGTGGTGATCATCGCGATTTTCTACACCAGCGGCCTGTCGGTGAGCATGCTGCTGGCCTCGTTGGCAGTGATTGCACTGCTGGTGATCCTCAACCGCTGCGGTGTCAGAAAACTTTGGCCATACCTGATCGCCGGCGCCTTCCTGTGGTTCTTCATGCTGCAATCGGGGATCCACGCGACCCTCGCCGGGGTGATTCTGGCCCTGTGCATTCCGCTGGGAAATCCCGAAGACGAGCACAACTCGCCGCTGCTGTACCTCGAAGAAAAAATGCATCCGTGGGTGGCGTTCGCCGTGGTGCCGATTTTCGGCTTCGCCAACGCGGGTGTGTCGCTGACCGGCATTTCTCCGAGCAACCTGCTTGAGCCGGTACCACTGGGCGTGGCGCTGGGGCTGTTGTTCGGCAAGCAGATCGGCATCCTCGGCCTCGGCGCCCTGGCGATTCGCAGTGGTCTGGCACAACTGCCGCAAGGCGCGAGCTGGCTGCAGCTGTACGGCGTCGCCCTGCTCTGCGGGATCGGCTTCACCATGAGCCTGTTCATCGGCGCGCTGGCGTTCCCGGGCGCGCCGCATCTGGTCGACTCGGTGAAAGTTGGGGTGTTGCTGGGTTCGATCCTGTCCGCGCTGCTGGCGGTGGTCGTGCTGATGAGTGCGGGTAAGGCGAAGGCTTCGAGCTGACCCTCTGCGGCAAGCAGTCCCGGTCAACTCGCGTTGACTGGGACTGAGGCGATTGCAACCGAGCTACGCGATCCGGAACTGTTGCGCCCCGACGGTTCTGGATCCTTCAGTCACCTCAAGACGTTGCGCCCGCAACAGATCCCGCTTCACTGTGCAAATCAGCCTTTTTGCACCTCAAACTTCGTCGCATGACTGCCCTGCAGCATTTAACAATCTTACCTGGACCAGTGCATCCCCCACCTCGCCACCATTGATTGCATAGCTAGCACGGGCCGATCCATCTTTAATAGGCTTGATATGCTTTGACCAATCACCGACTGTTATTACAACACCCTCGGAGATGTCCTCCGAAGTGATAGTGTGCTTGAACGAAGTCTCGGTATCGAAAATGGGTTGCTCGCCCGCCTGATCGGTATATCCCTGCCAGTTCAGTTTCAATACGGCCCCGATCTGCGTGTCTGGCACCAGCCTCACTTTAACCCTTACACCGCCCATTGGATTCGAACGGCAATTGATGACGCCTTCTTTTGCATCCGGAAATGTGATATCGCTCATTTTTGCAGCTCCTTGAAATGACTTGATAAAGGCCGGGATAAAACCAATCTGGTTGGAAGTACCGGAACCTGATCTTCAGTTTTCAAGGAAACTCTCACAACTGTTATAAATGACAGTTTTTTAAAACTCTTCGCTATGCCGAATATTCATTTTTGATATATATATTCGACTTGCGTATTTGCATGCGATGGTTGCGCAGCGACTATCTTCGCGGTAATGCGACAGATCAAAACGAGCGAGCTTGCTCGCGAAGGCGCTGGTTCAGTCAACAGCCTCGCTGACTGAACTGACGTCTTCGCGAGCAAGCCCGCTCCCACAGTTTTTATAGCGGTGCTGCTCAGCCTTTTTCGTCGATCCCGGCCTGTAGGGTCTGGCTGTCCAGATTACCGCTCAGGGTCACCGGACCGACTTTCAGATTGCCGTTATCGAACGACACCTTCGGTGCGTTCTCCTCGGTTTTCTGCGGCAGGTCCAGCCCGGCTTTCACCCCGTAGTCACGGTTGACCAGATCGCTGCCAACGACCTTCGAAGCGCCCAGATCGACCTTGCCGTCAGTCGATGAAATCCGCGCGCCGGTCAGCTGCGTACCACCACCAACGTTCAACTTCACACCCTGATTGCCACTGATGGCGGACGCCTGCGCGACGCTGTCCTTCTGCGCGTATTCGCCCTGCGCTTTCAACGTTGGTTTGTAGTCAGTGCCGGCGAGTTTTTCCTTGTCGCTCGGTGGATTCTTCTTCGCGGTCAGGCCCAGATCGACATCGACCTTGGCTTGGGTCGTCGAGTCCTGGCGGCTTTCGACGATCAGATCACCGGCGACCTTGCCACTGACATTTTTCACGTCGATCCGCGCGCCCGACAGCTGCGCATCCCCCGCGCTGTTGAGCACCACGCTGTCAGCCTTGATCTGGCTGTTTTGCTGGGTGGTGCCTTGCAGGTAATCGACGCCGACCTTGGCCCCGGCGTTGAAGCCGTGGTCACTGCTGGCCTTTTCATCGGCTGCGGTCGGGGTCTTGCTGCTCAGGTTGCCGCCGGCATTCAGCGCGACGTTCCAGTTGTTGCGGCTCTCGGTGGACTGCGCCGATTCCTGAACCAAACCACCCTTCTGCGCATTGATGCTGACGTTCGGCGCGCTGACTTGCGTGCCTTGCAGGTGCACCGCGTCACCGCTCAAGGCGACGTTGCTCTGGCTGTTGAGCTGGCCACCGGTCAGGGTTTGCGAGTTTTCGTTGATGCGGCCGATGTTGAAGTTGCCGCTCAGGTTGCCGCCCTGATCGCGACTCTTCTCGCTGCTGGATTTGCTGCCGCCGCCCTTCAAACCGCCGCCGAGATTGCTGCCAGTCGCGGTGTGGGTATCAACGGCCGCTTGCAGATCGAGTTTGCCGTCAGCGTGCAGCTCAATGCCGCCGACGCTGTCGATCTGCGTGCCTTGCTGAACCTGATTGCCGCCGCTGCTCAGTTGCACCGGACCGTTGCCGCTGATGCTCGCCACGTGAGCCTGGGTGTCATTGGTCTGCTTGCCGGTGTGATCAAGCTGGAAGCCAGCGCCGAGGTCGACGTTGGTGCCGTCGGTGCCCGGCAAGGTGCCGACCGTCAGCGAGCCGTTGCCGCGCAGGCTGGAGTCGCTGCTGCTCTGACGGTCGTTTGCCTGATTCAGCGCCAGATCGCCGCCAGTCTTGATGCTCACTCCGCCCTGCCCGCCGTCGAAACGGCTGCCGGCGAACTGCGCATCACCGCCCACCTTGATGTTCACACCTTGGCTGCCGGCAAAACCGCCGACCACTGCGGTGCTGCTGTCCTTGCTGCTGTAGCTGTTGCCACCCGCGCCGCTGCCGGCGACGTTCACGTCCTCGCCGGTCTTGGTGTAGACGCGCACGTCGACCTTGGCGTCCACCGAGTTATCGGTACTGCTGTGAGTGTTGCTCGCGGCATCGGCAACCAGTTTGTCAGCGCTGATGTTGACCTTGCCGTTGCTCGCGCTGTACTGGGTGCCCTGGTCGTGCAGGGTGCCGGCGGTTTTTACCTCGACACTGCCACCGTCGAAACGGCTGACCACGGCGTTGCTGTTGTGCTCGGTCTTGTCGGCGCTGCCGTGACCGATCGCCACGTCGATACCGACGTTCGGCTGGCCAAGATTGCTCAGGGCTTCCTTGTCCGGCACCTTGCCGTTGAGCACATCCTTGACTGCACCGGCAATCGGGCGGGCGATGTCCTTGTACTCGACGTTGGCGCCGATGTCCGCCGACCAGTTGCTCTGGTTGTGCGTACTGCTTTCGGTGTTGCTGGCCGCGCGGTTGTCGATCGCGTTGGCCGCGACGTTCACGCCGTTGCCAGCATTGACCTGCGCGCCTTCGGTCAGCAGTTTGTCGGCATTGATGTTCAGGCTGCCGCTGCTTTGCACGTGTGTGGTTTGCGCGCTGGTTTTGCTGCTGCTGTCTTGCGTGGTGCTGTGGGCAAAATCGACGCCACTGCCGGCGCGGTCGAGGCCGCCGGTGTAGTAGAAACCGCCGCCAGTACTGGAGGTGTCGGATGAGGTTTTGTGGCTGTCCTGTTCGGCCAGCAACGACACGTTCTTGCCGCCCAGCGTGGTATCGCCGGCTGTGGATTTGACTTCGCCGCCCTTGATCGTCAGATCGCCGCCGGCCTTCACCTGCACGCTGCCGCCGCTGAGGCTCGAGCCCTGCTGGTTGACGTCGTTGCGGGTGACGGTCTGCTGCTTGTCTTCGTAGTGCACCCCGGCGCGGTATTGCTCCGGCGTTTGCTCTTTGGCGTAGGCATCGAAGCCACGGGTTTCGGTGGTCGAGCTGCTGTCGTGAGTGTTCTGCGTGGAATGCACGTTTACATCACCGGCTGCGTCCGCCGTCAGCGCACCACTGGCCTTGACCGTGGAGCCGGCGACTTCGATGTCCTTTGCACTTTTGAGCTTGAGGTTGCTGTCGGAAACCAACTCGCTACGCAGCGTGGTGCTGT
Organism: Pseudomonas sp. IT-93MI4; assembly: GCF_949767635.1. Classification (NCBI taxonomy): domain Bacteria; kingdom Pseudomonadati; phylum Pseudomonadota; class Gammaproteobacteria; order Pseudomonadales; family Pseudomonadaceae; genus Pseudomonas; species Pseudomonas sp. IT-93MI4. The sequence goes on along the minus strand of NZ_CATKPP010000001.1, from coordinate 181,295 downwards.
CTTTGGCGTTCTGCCGCGACTCGTCCTTGGTGATACCGAAGAACTTGCTGTCCTTGTCGTGGTTGTTGCTGTGCGAGGTGTCCTGCACGCCGTCGATCACCAGCGAACCCTGATCGCTGATCACGCTGGCCTCGGTGCCGCCACGGACCTGGCTGCCGCTGATGCGCACGTCGTCAGCCTTGACGATCAGTTTGCCGGCCGCATTGATTTTGCTGCCCTGATGCCGGGTCTGGCCCTTGTCGGCATCACCGGTCTTGCCGAAGAATCCGCCGCCAACCAGGTCGCCGGAGTAACTGTTGTTATTACTGCGACTGGTGCGCGTGGCCGTGGTGACGTCCACTTGCTTGCCCGCCAGTTTCACATCGCCGGTGCTGTTCAGTTCGGCACCTTCGGCGCGCAGCAACGCGGCGGTCTGCAAAGCGATATTGCCGCCCTTCAGCTGGCTGCCGATGCTGCGCTGCTCTTCGCTGCTGTTGTTCCAGTCGGCCTTCCATAGATGCTTGCGATGGTTGCCCTGATCGGTCTGGGTGTGGCTTTCGGTGGCCGCACTCAGGCGCAGATCGCCGCTGCTCTGCACATCGAGATTTTTCGCCGCTTCGACCTTGGCTGCTTTGAGTTCGGTGTCTTTGCCGGAGGACAATTTGGCGTCACGAGTGGCGACGATCTGGCTGCCGTGCTGGCGAGTTTCACTGTCGGTCTGGGTGCGATCGTAGGTTTCCCAGGTGATGCCGATGGTGCTGTTGCTCCAGTTCTCGCGTTTTTCCTGAAGCTTGCGGCTTTCTACGGTGCTCAGGGTCAGGTTGCGCTTGGCATTGACGTTGACGTCGCGACCACTGACATCGGTGGCGGCCAGCGTCAGGTCGTTGCCGCTGTGCAGGCCGACATCACCCTGACTGCTGCGAATGCTGGCACGGGTCACTTCGAGGCTGTTGGGGATGGCTTCACCGCTGACGCTGAGATCGCCAGCGGAACGGATCTGCACCCCGTCACGCCCGGCCGCTTGCACCGCCCCCACACGCACGCCCGCGCCTTCGGCGGTGCTGACGATGTTGATGCGCCCGGCCTGCATCGCGCCGAACAGGCTGGCGTCAATGCGTTGATCCTGGGTATTGCCCGCCGGATCCACGGCTTTGACCTGACCGCTGACGTAATCGACCTGATTGCGCCCGACGGTGAGGTTCAACTGATCGCGGGCATCGATGCGGCCCTGGCTGTCGATACGCGGGGCGATCAGATTGACCGAACCCTCGGCGTTACGCAGGCCGCCACTCTGGATCTGCAACTGACCGCTGGCGTCGCGGGTGTTCAAGGCTTGCAGTTTGCCGTCGTTCAACTCCGGACGACCGACCAGCAGACTCGCGTTAGGCGTGTTGATGAAACTGCCGCCGTTCACCGAAATGCCGTTGGGGTTGGCCAGCACGTAATCGGCGGCGCGGCCGAAGATTTCCTGGGCGCCGTTGATGGCCGAAGGGTTGCGGCTGATCACCTCGTTGAGGATCACGCTCGCCGCCTGGCCCTGCAGTTGCGGGTTGGCCGCCAGTTGCCCGGCGAGCTGCGATTGCCCGGCCTGCAAGGCGTTGTTCAGCACCAGGCCCTGACGGTCGACGTTGTAGTCGAGGAACTGGTTGTGCGACAGGCCCGAGCCGTTGGGCGCGACGATATTGACGATGGGCACGCCGCCCTGGGTCTGCAATTGCGCGGTGCCGCCGGGGCCGGGAGCGACCACCACACCGCCGGCGATGGCGCTGGGCAGGTGCACGGCGAAGAACAGGCTGGCAATCGCCCAGCGCAGTTTACCCCGAGGAGAAAGATGGAATGCAAAGGTGTGTGCTGGCATAAAAACGTCTCCATGTAAGTACGGCATCACGGCGCGCGATTTAGTCTTGGCCGTGGCTGTCGCGCTCAGATCCGACGGCGGTTTTTTCACTGCTTGATGAGTCTCGCTGGTGCTCATATCTGCAACCCCACGCGCATCAGCCAGGTCTCTGGCTCGTGCTGCAAACCGTTGGGGGTGTTGAGGGCGCGTTGGTAATCGACGTCCACTTGCAGATTCTTCCAGCCCAGATTCAGCCCAACGCTGGCACCGCTCAGGCGTTGGCCCTGAGCGCCCTGGTCGGCCTTGAGCCAGCCGATGTCCAGGCCCACGCGCGGGGTGATCTGCACCGGCCAATCGCTGCGCAGCGGCAGACGCAAGGTGTTGCGCCAGATCGCGCCGCTGGCACCGGATGCGCTGCTGACCCGATAGCCGCGCACCGCCGAATCATCGGTGCCGAGCAACTGTTCGATGGCCGGTAACGGGTCGGGGCTGTATTGCAGATTGAGCTGACTCTGCCACTGCCACGCTTGCGCGCCGAACTGGCCGTTGCGCCACTGGCTGAGGCCGGCGCGGTACTTGCGAAACTGCGCTTTGGGCAAATTGTTGACCGCATGATTGGCGTCGTCATCGGCGCCCAGCCAGCGCAGGCCTTGCGAATAGGTGAAGTCGAGGTTCCACACCGCACGGTCGAGCCAGAACAGATTGAGTCCGGCTTCGGCCACGGTCAGGGTCGGGCTTTGAATGCCCAGACGGACATTTTCCAGATAGCTGTCGACGTCTTTGTGCGCCAGTTGCAGGTTGGCGCTGAGCTGGCGACTCTGGTCGCGCCACAACACGCGGTCGGCGCGCAGGCTCAGTTGATCGGTGATGCCGGTGCTGTACAAGGTCGCGCTGGGCAGTTTGAACGGCGCGCGATATTCGGCGTGGCTGGCGAATGCGCTGTAGGTCCAGTAGCCGTAGGGAATCGCGTAATACAGGCTGGCGTTGCGACTGTAGCGGTCGCCCTGATTCAACGTGTCGCTGGCACTGAGGCTCAACAGATCGTTGAGTTGCAGCGGGCTGTCGAAGCTCAGGCTGACGCTGTCGCGATCACGCCCGGTGCTGGCGCTGCCAAGGTTGTCCATGCCCAGGCCCAACGCCCAGCGCGACTGCCCGGAAGTGCGCGAGCGCAGGATGATTCGCGACGCGCCGGGCTGGCTGCCGGGGGCGATGTCGGCGGTCAGGTCAATCGAGCGCAAACGGTTCAACTGATCCAGACCCTGCTCCAGATCGCGCAGGTTCAGCGGCTGGCCGAGCATGTGCGGGAACGCGCCACCCAGCGAAACGGGCAGGCTCTGATCGGCCAGCTCGATGGACTCGATGTAGCCCTCGTCGATCATGATGTCCAGCGACTGCCCCGCCGCTGGCGCGCTCAACAGGTACGGGCGGCTGGCGATGTAGCCCTGCTCGACGTAGGCCGCGGTGATGGTCGCCAGCAAATGGTTGATCTGGCCGACGCCCATGCACGGCGCCAGCAGCGGTTTGATCCGGGCGTTGAGTTTGTCGCTGTCGATCAGCGTGACACCGCCGATGCGCGTCCCACTTAGCGGCCAGCAACGCTCATCGGGGGCGACTGTCTGCGGGATCGCCGGGGTGACCGGTGCCGGGCCGAACGCACCGCGCTCCAGTTGGCGCTTGCGCTGTTCCATTTGCAGTTGTTGCAGATCGCGCTGTTGCTGTTGCTGCTGGCGCAGCACTTCCTGGCCCGGCGCAACAGGATCAGCCGCTTGAATCGAGGAGGCACACACACTCAACACAAAGGCCGACAACAGCGGGCAAAGCGTGGAACGACGACGGAAAACAGCGCAAAGCAAATACGACACGCAACATCCTTGCAATCATAAAGTAGCGTAATGCCACCTCATCAATGCGAGTGATAGTCAGAGCCTTCCTACACAAATGCAAGACGCTTCCTACAACGCTTACATTTCTTAAACATTTGATTTTGCTGTGTTCAACGCCACGCCATCAGGGGTTCCCCGAGGGCTTTCATTGAGTTCTTGAAGATTTGGCCCATATTACTGGCGCCGTCATGAATCGAAACCGCTCCAAACCCCGAGGCCGGGTAAGCAACTGACGATTGGCACAAAAACATAATTGCCACAAAATATTACTTGCGTCATATTACAGCCGTAATAACAGCCCGTTTCCGCAGGTATTACGCCATGACCAGCATGCCAACCGTTGAGCCAGACCTGTCTGCCCCGGTCACCCCCGCCAAACCGCCACTGCGCAAACGCCTGCTGCTGACCGGCTCTGGCCTGGTCGCGCTGGTCGTGGTCGGCGTTTACGCCAGTCATTGGTGGGGCACCGGGCGTTTTCTTGAAGAGACTGACGATGCCTACATCGGTGGCGACGTGACGGTGATCGGGCCGAAGGTCGCCGGTTACATCGAAGAAGTGCTGGTCAGCGACAACCAATCGGTGAAGGCCGGCGACGTGCTGATCCGCCTCGATGCGCGCGACTATCGTGCCAATCTCGCCAAAGCCGAAGGCGCGGTTGCCGCCGAAGAGGCGCTGCTGGCCAACCTCGATGCCACTGAACAACTGCAGCAAGCGGTGATCGGCCAGGCCCGCGCCGGCATCGATGCCGCCGGTGCCGAAACCGCCCGCTCGCGGGATGACAATGCGCGTTACAAACGTCTGGTCAGCACCAATGCCGTGTCGGTGGAAAGCGCCCAACGCGCCGACGCCACCTTCAAGACCGCCCAGGCCCTGAGTGCCCGCGCCCAGGCCGAACTGCTTGCCGCCCAGCGCCAACTGGCGGTGATCGACACCCAGAAACAACAGGCCCGCGCCGCCCTGCAACAAGCCCGGGCCGAGCGTGATCTGGCGCAGTTGAATCTCGGCTACACCGAACTGCGCGCGCCGGTTGATGGCGTGATCGGCAACCGCCGCGCGCGGGTCGGCGCCTATGCCCAGGCGGGTTCGCAACAGCTGTCGGTGGTGCCGGCCAGCGGTCTGTGGGTCGATGCCAATTTCAAGGAGGATCAACTGGCGCGGATGAAACCCGGGCAACGGGTGAGCATCCGTGCCGACGTGCTCTCCGGCCAGGAATTCCACGGCCGCCTCGACAGCCTCGCCCCCGCCACCGGCTCGCAATTCAGCGTGCTACCGCCGGAGAACGCCACCGGCAACTTCACCAAAATCGTCCAGCGGGTACCGGTGCGAATCCTCCTCGATCCGGCTGATGGCGTGCTCGGCCATCTGCGGCCGGGGCTATCGGTGACCGCTGAAGTCGACACCCGCGCGCAAGCCGAAACCAGCGCCGTGGCCGTCGCGCCATGAGCACCGCCCTCACCGCCCCGGCGCAACCGTTCAACGCCGCCGACATGGCCACCGCGACCAAAGTTTTCGCCTTCGCCACGATGTGCATCGGCATGTTCATTGCGCTGCTGGACATCCAGATCGTCTCGGCCTCGCTGCGCGACATCGGCGGCGGACTCTCGGCCGGCACCGACGAAACCGCGTGGGTGCAGACCAGTTACCTGATCGCCGAAATCATCGTGATCCCGCTGTCGGGCTGGCTGTCGCGGGTGTTCTCCACACGCTGGCTGTTCTGCGCCTCGGCGGTCGGTTTTACTCTGGCCAGCCTGCTCTGCGGCGTGGCCTGGAACATCCAGAGCATGATCGCCTTTCGCGCGCTGCAAGGCTTTCTTGGCGGCTCGATGATTCCGTTGGTGTTCACCACCGCGTTCTTTTTCTTCAGTGGCAAACAACGGGTGATCGCCGCCGCGACCATCGGTGCGGTGGCTTCGCTGGCGCCGACCCTGGGTCCGGTGATCGGCGGCTGGATCACCGACATTTCCTCATGGCACTGGCTGTTCTACATCAACCTGGTGCCGGGAATTTTCGTTGCGGTGGCCGTGCCGATGCTGGTGAAAATCGACCAGCCGGAACTGTCGCTGCTCAAGGGCGCGGACTACCTGAGCATGGTGTTTCTCGCGCTGTTTCTCGGCTGTCTGGAATACACCCTCGAAGAAGGCCCGCGCTGGAACTGGTTCAGCGATCAAACGATTCTGACCACGGCATGGATCAGCGGTCTGGCGGGTCTGGCCTTCATCGGACGCACCTTGCACGTGGCCAATCCGATCGTCGATCTGCGCGCACTCAAGGATCGCAATTTTGCCCTGGGCTGTTTCTTTTCCTTTGTCACCGGGATCGGTCTGTTCGCAACGATTTACCTGACTCCGCTGTTTCTTGGACGGGTGCGTGGCTACAGCGCGCTGGACATTGGTCTGGCGGTTTTTTCCACCGGGGTGTTCCAGATCATGGCGATTCCGCTGTACGCCTTTCTCGCCAATCGCATGGATTTGCGCTGGATCATGATGATCGGCCTGGGCCTGTTTGCCGTGTCGATGTGGGAGTTCAGTCCGATCACCCATGACTGGGGTTCCGGCCAGTTGATGCTGCCGCAAGCGCTGCGCGGGATCGCCCAGCAACTGGCGGTGCCGCCGGCAGTGACACTGACTCTGGGAGGTTTGGCACCGGCGCGCTTGAAGCACGCTTCGGGGCTGTTCAACCTGATGCGCAATCTGGGCGGAGCCATCGGCATTGCCGCGTGCGCGACCATTCTCAATGACCGCACCAACTTGCACTTCACCCGCTTGGCCGAGCATTTGAACAGCAGCAACGAGGCGATGAATCAGTGGCTGGCGCAGGTCGGTGGCAACCTGGCGACGCTGGGTCAGAGCGGTGACGTCGGCGTCACCGCCGGCCTGCGTCAACTGTGGCTACTGACCTACCGCGAGGCGCAGACCCAGACCTACGGCGACACCTTTTTGATGATCATGCTGTGCTTCATCATCGCCACGGCGATGGTGCCCTTGATGCGCAAGGTACAACCACCGGCCGCGCCGAGTGCGGATGGGCATTGATCCAGATCTGCAATGCATGCCCCCTGTAGGAGTGAGCCTGCTCGCGATGGCGCCAGTTCATTCAACATTAATGTTGAACGGATAATCGCTATCGCGAGCAGGCTCACTCCTACAAAAGATTGTGTCTGGGGCTTAGAGCTGCGGGGTTTTGCGGAAGCCCACCGCCAGACGGTTCCAGCTGTTGATGGTGCTGATCGCCACGCTCAGGTCGACCATTTCCTTGGGCGTGAATTGCGCCGCGACGATGTCGTAGTCTTCGTCCGGGGCGTGGGTCAGGCTCAGCTGGGTCAGCGATTCGGTCCACAGCAGCGCAGCGCGCTCACGCTCGGTGAAGAATGGCGCTTCACGCCACGCGGTCACGGCGAACAGTCGACGCGGGGTTTCGCCGCCCTTGATCGCGTCAGCGGTGTGCATGTCGATGCAGAACGCACAGCCGTTGATCTGCGAAGCGCGCAGCTTGACCAGTTCGATCAGGGTCTTTTCCAGCGGCAGTTTCGAGACCGCGGTTTCCAGGGCGATCATCGCTTTCAGGGCGTCTGGGGAGGCGGTGTAGAAATCGGTACGAGCTTTCATGATTGAGTTTCCGGGGCCAGTGAATGTGTGACTAAGGTAGTCCCGCACTTGCCCCGGACAAATAGCCAATCTCCCGGAAGACGAGTAGACCACCCTGTCACACGCGATTGCGCAACCAGTGCAGGAACCCGGTTTTCGCCACCACGGGCGGCACGTCCTGGGTCAGGGTCTGAGCCTTGTGCAGGCGATAATCGAGCAAGGCTTTCATCGCCTCGTTGATGTCGTGGCGGGCATCCAGACACGGCTTCAGGTAGGTCTTCTCGATGCGATACAACGCGCAGAAGGTTTTCGCCGCGAAGGTCGCCGGCACCGACGAATCGGAGAGAATGCCGGCCTCGCCGATCACCTCCCCCGGCCCCATGCGCCCGGATTCGAACGGGCTGCCATGGCGAGTCAAGGTCACGCTGACCACGCCCGATTCGATGATGAACAAATGATCGCTGACCTCCCCGGCTTCGAGGATCGTCTCGCCGGCACGGAAGGTTTGCAGGGTCATGTTCTGGCTGAAGGTGTCTTTCTCTTCCTGGCGCAGCGTGGAGAAAATCGGCGAACTGTCGAGCAGCGCCCGCGGCCGCGAGAGGTTGCCGGCGACGATCGGTTCGACACTCGACAACAGATTGATCCCGGACGCCTGCAGATGCCGGTAAGCCAGATCGAACAGCTGATTGCGCACCGAGCGCTTCTGATCCATCGACGAGACAAAACCGCTGATTTCATATTCCGCGCCGGCGCTGCTGGAGCTTTTCAGCGCGACGCTTGGCGAGGGATTGTCCAGCAGCGGACGGCAACCCTGCATCGCCCGCTCCAGCGCGTCGATCACCGTACTGGGCCGGACATGCGGGCTGACCTGGACACTGACGGCCACCCCGAACATGTTGCTCGGACGGCTGAAGTTGATGATCTTGGCCTTGGCCGCCAGCGAGTTGGGAATCACCGCCATGCTGCCCTGACTGGTCTGCAAACGCGTGGCGCGCCAGTCGATATCGATAACCCGGCCTTCAGTGCCATCGATCGAGATCCAGTCATCGATCTGATAGGGCTTGGTGGTGTTGAGCACGATCCCGGAAAACACATCGCTGAGGGTGCTCTGCAACGCCAGACCGACGATGATCGCCAAGGCCCCGGACGTCGCCAGCACACCTTTGACCGGCAGATCCAGCACGTAGGCCAGGGCCGCGATAATGGCGATCAGGAAAATCACCGCACCGAGCAGATCCTGCAACAGCCGTCCGGTGTGCCCGACCCGCTGCATCATCACCGCACCGATCAGCACGGTCAGGGTGCGCGCGCCAAACAGCCACCAGCCGATCTGCAAGCCGGTCGCCGCCAGGTGCAGCGGCACGTTGTCGGCCCACGGCGCCGGCTCCATCGGATTGAGGCCTTCGTTGAACAACAGCACGCTGAACAGGCTGAAAATCAGTACCCGCACCAGCAGCTTCCACTCGCTGCCACGGGAGCTGATCAGGCGCCACAGCCCGAGATCGAGGAGGATCAGGATCAACGCGCAAAACAACGGATGTTCGGTCAAAAAAGACAACATCAAAGCACTCCGACAGGGCCCGGTCGCGAGAAGATCGCACAGATTGGGCAAGTGTAGGAGTAATTGATTTCAGAGGCAGAACACCAGCACAAAAACACCGGAAAACCCCTGTGGGAGCGAGCCTGCTCGCGAAGGCGGTGGATCAGTCAGACATGCATTGACTGGCACTGCGCTTTCGCGAGCAAGCCCGCTCCCACAGGGGTGAAATTTACCCGTGCATCCGGCCAAAACGTCCCGACTGGAAGTCGGCGAATGCCTGATGAATTTCCTGCTCGGTGTTCATCACGAACGGGCCATGGCCGACAATTGGTTCGTCGATTGGCTCGCCGCTGAGCAACAACACCACCGCATCTTCACTGGCCTCAAGGGTCAACTGACGGCCGTCGCGCTCGAACAGCACCAACTGCCCGACACCTGCGGTTTCCACACCGTTGATCTGCACCGAACCTTTCAACAGCACCAGCGCGGTGTTGCGTCCCTCGTGCAGATCGAGCGTCAGCAACTTGCCGGCATTGAGCCGCAGGTCCCAGACGTCGATCGGCGTGAAAGTGTGCGACGGGCCTTTATGCCCATCGAACTCACCAGCGATCAGCCGCAGCCGGCCGGCATCGTCTTTCAGCGCGATATTCGGAATATCGCCGTCGAGAATGGTCTGGTAGCCGGGCGCAGCCATTTTGTCCTTGGCCGGCAGGTTAACCCACAGCTGCACCATTTCCAGCTTGCCGCCGGTTCTGGCGAAATCATCCGAGTGGAACTCCTCGTGGAGGATCCCGGACGCGGCGGTCATCCACTGCACATCGCCGGGGCCGATGGTGCCGCCGCTGCCGGTGGAGTCGCGGTGCTGCACTTCGCCGTCGTAGACGATGGTCACCGTTTCAAAACCACGGTGCGGGTGCTGGCCGACGCCACGGCGCTCGGTGGTCGGGGTGAATTCGGCCGGACCTGCGTGATCGAGCAGCAGGAACGGGCTGATGTGTTTGCCCAGGTTGTCATAGGAAAACAGGGTGCGCACCGGGAAACCATCGCCGACCCAATGGCCGCGAGGGCTGGTGTAGATACCGATGATGTTTTTCATGGTTGCCTCCAGAAAAGGTGGGTGACGCAATGGATTGAGCATAAATCCATGACGGCTGAAGGACTAGACGGTAAAAACCGGCCTTACTGTTCCACTTATAGAACAGTGCTGCACCTATCCACAAAGCCCTGTAGGAGCTGCGGCACGCTGCGATCTGTTGATCCTGAAAAACAAGATCAAAAGATCGCAGCGTGCCGCAGCTCCTACAGGAGTGTTGCCGGCGGCAAAAGATTCATGACTTCTGCTCAACAGTGCTTTGCCCCAGCAGCGGTTTTTCCCAAGCACGCAGACGCGGATACTCCTGCCCATTCCCACTGCAACCCTGGAGTCATCAATGTCTGTTCCCGCTTTTGGTCTGGGTACGTTTCGCCTGCAAGGTCAGGTGGTCATCGATTCGGTGCGCACCGGCCTTGAACTCGGTTACCGCGCCATCGACACCGCGCAGATCTACGAGAACGAAGCCGAGGTCGGCCAGGCCATCGCCGCCAGCGGCATTGCTCGCGAAGAGCTGTTCATCACCAGCAAGATCTGGATCGCCAACTTCGCCAAGGACCGTCTGATCGACAGCCTCAAGGAAAGCCTGCAGAAATTGCAGACCGATTACCTCGATCTGACACTGATCCACTGGCCGTCGCCGGAAGATCAGGTGCCGGTCGCCGAATACATGGGCGCGCTGCTCGAAGCCAAGCGTCTGGGCCTGACCCGGCAGATCGGAGTGTCCAACTTCACCATCGAGCTGATGCAACAGGCCATCGCAGCGGTCGGCGCGGAAAACATCGCCACCAACCAGATCGAGCTGCACCCGTACATGCAAAATCGCAAAGTGGTCGAGTTCGCCCGCAGCCAAGGCATCCAGATCACCTCCTACATGACCCTCGCCTATGGCGAAGTGCTGAAGGATCCGGTGATCCAGCAGATTGCTCAACGCCTGCAAGCGACCCCGGCGCAAGTCACCCTGGCCTGGGCGATGCAGTCGGGTTACGCGGTGATTCCATCGTCGACCAAACGCGCCAACCTGCAAAGCAACCTCGGCGCCACTACGCTGACCCTGAGCGAATCCGACATGGCGCTGATCGCCGGTCTGGAGCGCGGCCATCGTCTGACCAGCCCGAAAGGCATTGCCCCGCAGTGGGATTGATCGCTCAGCCCTGAAGATGCTGCGCAAGGCCGAGCATGGCCGTGCGCAGCGCATCCGCCGAGCGGTGGACAGCCAGGGTTTCGGCGTCGCGGCACGCCTGTTCGAGCTCCGCGCACGCCGCCGCCACCCGCGCGGCACCGACCATTTGCGCACCGCCCTTGATGTGATGCGCCAGGGTGCTTAATTCGCTCAGATCCTGTGGCTGGCGCGCAGCGTCCAGCCGTTGCAGATCCTCGTGCAGACTGCGCAACACTTGTTCGCGCAGGCGTTGCATCACTGCAGGATTGTCCCCGGCCATCTGCTCAAGCGCGCTCAGGTCGATCTCAGGCAGCGGCGGTGTCGGGTTCGACAGCTGATCACTGTCGCCGCGGCTGGCCGTCTTCAATGCCTGTTGCAGATCGTGCAAGCGAATCGGCTTGAACAGACAATCGTCCATGCCGGCCTCAAGACAACGGACTTTCTCCTCGACCTGCGCGTTGGCAGTGAAGCCGAGGATCAGGCAGCGTGCACGACCGTTCGCCGCCTCTTCTTCACGAAGTGTCCGAGCGAGTTCGTAACCGTTGCGCCGGGGCATGTTGCAATCGGTGATCAGCACATCGAAAGCCTGTGTTCGCCAGCGCTGCAAGCCCAGCTCACCATCCTCGACATCGACCGTAGCGTGGCCCAGCTCACTCAGTTGCCGGCACAGGAGCAAGCGGTTGACCGGATGATCGTCCACCACCAGCACGCTCAGCGAACGCGCTGGCGTGTCCGCCACTTGCGGGCCTGCCGTCTCGGGTTCGAGCGCGGTCAACAGCGGCAATTGCAGGTTTACCTCAACCCGCGTTCCATGCACCGGCTCGCTGTCCAGGTGCAGTGTGCCGCCCATCATTTCGCAGAGGTTACGGCTGATCACCAGGCCCAGTCCCGAGCCGCTACGCGCTGACTGGCCCTGGTTAGCGGCCTGGACGAACGGACTGAACAGGCGTTTGCGGTCATCGGCACTGATGCCGATTCCGCTGTCTGCAATCACCACCGCGACCGCCAGGATCCCGGACGGCATCGCAGAGCATGACAAATGCAGGCTCACCTGACCCTGCTCGGTGAACTTGATCGCGTTGCTCAACAGGTTTGACAGCACTTGCTTGAAGCGTGTCGGGTCGAGCATGACGTCGACGTCACTGTGCGCATCCAGTTCGACCTGCCACAGCAGGCGTTTCTCCCGCGCCAGTCCTTCGAATACGCGACACACCGCGATCACTTGTTCGCGCAGATTGGCCCGCTCCGGCGCGAGGGACAGATGCCCGGACTCGATACGCGCGATGTCGAGAATATCGCCGATCAACCCCAGTAATTGCTGGCCGGCAGCGGACGCGAGCTCGATTGCCAGATTGTCGGTGACGCCCTCCTCGGCACGTTTGAGGGCCATTTCGAGCATGCCGATCAGGGCATTCATCGGCGTGCGGATTTCATGGCTCATGGTCGCCAGAAACGTAGTCTTGGCCCGATTGGCGTCGTCGGCGGCATCCTTGGCCTGCTGCAACTGGTGCAGCCACTGCTGACGCTGACGCAGCTGCGAGCGCTGAAAACCGATCCAGGCCAAAGCCAGCAACAGCAGCCCTGCCGCACCGGCAAACGCCAGCAGGATTTCGCGGCGATGACGCTGCCAGTAGCTCTCTTCCACGACCACGTCATGGCTCCAGCGCTCGACCAGTTCGTCCATCTGCTGCGGCGCGATGCTCAGCAACGCCTTGTTCAGAATCGTGTGCAGCGACGTATCCTGCGCTGCGGTCGCCAGCGCAATGCGTGCCGGCTGATCGCCGATCGTGTTGGTGATGCGCAGGCGTTCGCGATAATGGCGGGCGATCAGAAAACGCGCCACCAGCAGTGAGCTGACGGTCGCGTCGGCCTGCCCCTTGGTGATCAGTTCCATGCCGTCGGCCGGGCTGCGCACCTCCACCAGACGGATCCCGGGCACTCTCTGCAAAATGTAGCCGCGCAACGGATGACCGCGATAAATCGCCAGGCGCTTGCCCGGCAGATCAATGAGGCTGCGCGGACTACCCGCGGTTGTCGCACTGACCAGCACGAACGGATTGTTCAGGTAGGCGCGAGTGAATTGCAGCTCGGCTTCGCGTTCGCTGCTCGGGGTCACCACCGGCAGCACGTCGAGCTCACCCGCCTTGAGCTGTTCGATCTGGCGGTCCAGCGAACGCCCCCGAACCACCTCGAATTGCAGCCCGGTACGCTGACTGATCAGGTTGAGCAACTGCGCCGACAGCCCGTTGAATCGTCCGTCGGCATCAAAAAACGTCAGCGGTGCGAAGTCTTCGATCACGCCGACCCGCACCCGCGGATGTTGCTCCAGCCACTGCTGCTCGCTGGCACTGAGGCGCACCTGCGACTGCGCGGCCATTTGCGCGCGCCCTGCGCTCCAGCGCTGCTCGATCAGTTGACGACGCTCCATGGGAATCGCCGCCAGCGCCTTGTCGATGATGCGTTTGAGGCGCACCTCACTGCGCAGCAGGGCGAAACCGAAGGGATTGGCATCCAGGCCCGAGGGCCCGGCCAGTTGCAGGTCATTGCGGTAATTGGTGTTGATCAGGTAATTGGCACTGATCAGATCGCCGAGATAGCCGTCATCGACACCAAACGCTACCGCACCCAGCGCATCCATTGCCGAGGCGTAACGCTGCACCTTCGCGTCGGGGTAGAACGCCTGCACGCTGGTCAGCGGCAGATAGTCCTCGACCATGGCGATGCGTTTGCCTGTCAGGTCGGCCGGTAACGTTTCGTCGAGCCGGGTCACCAGCATCGGTTGGTCTTCGGCATAGGGGCGCGACAAGATGAAATCTGGATCGGCCAGCTCGAAATTGTTCGAGGTGCCCAGCAGATCGAGTTCGCCGCGCTTGAGTGCGCTCATCACCGCGTCGCGGTTTGCGTAGCGTTGCACCTCGATCCGCACCCCGAGCAGTTGCGCCAGCAGCTCGGCATAGTCGGCGGTGAGACCTTCCAGCTCCTGCCGATTTCGCGTGATCTCGAACGGTGGATAATCGGGCCCGGAAATCCCCATGCGCAACGTCGGATGGCGGCGTAGCCACTGTTGATCCTGGGGGTCGAGCGGGACCTGAATGTTCTCCAGTGCTGCCTGGCTCAACAACTCAAGAGGCTGCGGCGACTCACTGGCCCAGCAGGTGGCCGTGATGCTCAACCAGAGCACGCACCACCAGCGTCGCAGATTCACTGTGCTACTCAGATCAAATCGTTGCGCTTGGCGAATTCGCGCAAGTACACCGCTGACTTTGAGTGCAGACCGAGCTTTTTTATCAAGCGGGTTTTGTAGGTGCTGACGGTCTTGTGGCTGAGGAACATTTCAGCGGCGATTTTCTTGTTGGGCTTGCCCAGGGCCAACTGCACGAGAATGTTCAGTTCTCGGTTGGAGAGCTCGTCGATCAGCTGTTTTTCGCTGCGGTGCGACGGGGTCGACACAGAGCCGCTATCAGGCAGTGCAGCAAAATAGGAGTAGCCCGACATCAGCGCCTGGACAGCCTTGTGCAATTGCAGCAAGTGGTTGGTTTTAGCCACGTAACCCATGGCGCCACTACGCAGACAGCGATCCTGATAGTGCAGCGGATCCTGAGAAGTAAAAATCAGCACCCTGCATTCGGGGTCGTTGGCCTTGAGCCGCTCCAACGCTTCCAGTCCACCCACCCCCGGCAACTTGAGATCAAGTATCACCAGTTCCGGTTTGTGCTCACGGCTAAGCTCCAGGGCTTCGCTGGCGTTCGATGCTTCGTGAATCACCTTGAACCTTTCGGCTTCGAGTACGAGTTTCACGGCAGCCCTTACCACCGGATGATCGTCGACGATCAGCGCTGACTTCATGACCGCTCCCAGGGCAAAAACAAGACGATGGCGCCACCGGTATCGGCTGTTCCGGCCGGGGTGGCTGCGCAAGAACTGTTACACGGGAAGCCAGTCGTATCTACCTGTCAGATCTGACAGTTGCGCAAAAATGTAATTCGTGCTCAAGCCCGGCGTTGCAAGGCTGGCGCCGGGTTCCAGGCATTGGCAGCACACACCGGGGCAACGTCGACGCGCGCCATCAGGTGCTTGATCGCGGCCGCATTGGGCAGGCCGACATGGCTGATCTGCAGGTTTTCCTGAGCAAAGCCTGCGGGTGTCGGCGCAGGTGCCGAGGGCTCGTTATAGATCAGGGCGTGGCGCACCTGCGGGTTGTTGAGGAAAAACCCCGGCAGGTCCAGCGATCCGGCCGCCAGCTCGGCGTTGATGACCACGACGTCGAACGGTTCACAGCCGTAGTCCACCAGGGTCAGCAGCTCAAGCAGACTCTGTACCGGAGCAACCCGGAAGTATTCGAGACCATTGAACAGGCGCTCGATTTTCATCCGGTAAAAATGCTGCGAATCGGCAATCAGGATACGCAGGGCTTTATTGATCATGCTCGATCTCGTGGAGGTGGACGGGTGCGCCAAGACTACGCAAGCCTCAGGAGCAGTTCTGTAGGACTTTTCCTAAAAAACCGGTCATTCATCCGCACTCATGAGCCATGCCGAATGGCTGCCCGACGTTGTTGCCTTATTCAGTGGTACTCGGACTCCAGAACGCCTGCACCACCAGCGCTGAAGTCGAAATCCGCGCCACCAGCGCATCGAGTTCATCGCCGTCGACCGAAGTCGTCGCCAGCGTGGCTTCGATCTCGATTTCGTCGGCACCGAAGGCGTGTACATCGACGTCGCTGGCCGGGTAGTTGCTGCGTTCCAACTCGGCTTCGAGCAGGGCGAACACGGCTTTCTGCTGTGAGCGCCGGGCGATCACGTAAACGATGTTGGTGACTTCGGCCGAGACCACGTCCAGTGGCTGGCGGTTGATGTTGTTGACGATCGGCCGCAGCAAGGTGTTGGCAGCGAGGATGAACAGCGTGCCGAGCACCGCTTCGGCCAGCAGGTCGGCACCGGCGCAGGCACCGACAGCGGCGGAAGTCCACAAGGTCGCGGCGGTGTTGAGGCCGCGCACGTTGCCTTCTTCGCGCATGATCACCCCGGCACCGAGAAAGCCGATGCCGGAAACCACGTAGGCGACCACCCGCACCGCGCCTTCAGCACCGCCGAGACGGTTGGCCATGTCGACGAAAATCGCCGCACCGACCGCCACCAGCACATTGGTGCGCAGGCCCGCCGTGCGTTGCCGGTACTGGCGCTCGAACCCGATCAGGCCACCGAGGATGAACGCTGCGCTGAGGCTGACCAGCGTGTCGAGCAAAGAAGTCAGGTTGAGGTTGTTGATGGCTTGCATAGTCTAGTCCTTGAAAACATCCGAATCCCCTGTAGGAGTGAGCCTGCTCGCGATAGCGGTGTGTCAGTCGTTGAAATTTTGACTGACGGATTGCCATCGCGAGCAGGCTCACTCCTACAGAGGGAACAGCGTTGTCCTGTTGTTATTGCCAGCCGAACCGGCGGATGTAGAAGCCTTTCACCGCCTGGGTCAGCGCCATGTACGCCAGCAGGATCATCGGCAGGAACACGAAGTACATCGACGGCAGCGCCTGCAGTTTGAAGTAGTTGGCCAGCGGCCCCATCGGCAGGAAGATCCCGACCGCCATGATGATTCCGGTCATCACCAGCAGCGGCATGGCTGCACGGCTTTGCAGGAACGGAATCTTCGGCGTGCGGATCATGTGCACGATCAGCGTCTGGGTCAGCAGCCCCACCACGAACCAGCCGGACTGGAACAGGGTCTGGTGGTCCGGGGTGTTGGCATCGAACACATACCACATCAAGGCGAACGTCAGGATGTCAAAGATCGAACTGATCGGGCCGAAGAACAGCATGAAGCGCCCGACATCAGCCGGCTGCCAGCGTTGCGGCTTCTTCAGCATCTCCTTGTCGACGTTGTCGAACGGAATGGCGATCTGCGAAATGTCGTAGAGCAGGTTCTGTACCAGCAGGTGCATCGGCAGCATCGGCAGGAACGGAATGAACGCGCTGGCGACCAGCACCGAGAACACGTTGCCGAAGTTCGAGCTGGCGGTCATCTTGATGTACTTGAGCATGTTGGCGAAGGTCCGCCGCCCTTCGAGCACGCCCTCCTCCAGCACCATCAGGCTCTTTTCCAGGAGGATGATGTCAGCGGCTTCCTTGGCGATGTCCACCGCGCTATCCACCGAGATTCCGATGTCGGCGGTGCGCAGCGCCGGGGCGTCGTTGATGCCGTCGCCCATGAAACCGACCACATGCCCGTTGCCCTTGAGGATGCGCACGATGCGCTCCTTGTGCGACGGCGTCAGCTTGGCGAAGACGTTGGTTTTCTCTACCGCCACGGCCAGTTCGGCATCGCTCATGCGCTCGACATCGTTACCCATCAGCAAGCCCTGTTGGGCCAGACCGACTTCGCGGCAAATCTTCGCGGTCACCAGTTCGTTGTCACCGGTCAGCACTTTGACCGCCACACCGTGCTCGGCCAAAGCCTTGAGCGCCGGCGCGGTGCTTTCCTTCGGTGGATCGAGGAAGGCCACGTAACCGATCAGCGTCAGTTCCTGCTCATCCGCCAGGCTGTAAGTGTCGCGACCTTCCGGCATCGAGCGGGCAGCCACTGCCACCACGCGCAAGCCTTCAGCGTTGAATGCTGCGGTGACCTGACGAATCCGGGTCAGCAATTCATCGCTCAAGGCTTCCTCGACGTCACCGTGCTGCACACGGGTGCACACCGCCAGCACTTCTTCCACCGCACCTTTGCAGATCAGCAAATGCGGCTCGCCACGCCCCTCGACCACCACCGACATGCGCCGGCGATTGAAGTCGAACGGGATCTCATCGACCTTGCGAAACGCCGTGCCGACCTTCAGTTCACGATGGATTTCCACGTGTTCCAGCACCGCCACGTCGAGCAGGTTTTTCAGCCCGGTCTGGTAGTAGCTGTTGAGGTAGGCCTTTTCCAGCACGTCATCGGAGTCTTCACCCCAGACATCGACATTGCGCGCGAGGAAGATCTTGTCCTGAGTCAGGGTGCCGGTCTTGTCGGTGCACAGCACGTCCATGGCGCCGAAGTTCTGGATCGCGTCCAGACGCTTGACGATGACCTTTTTGCGCGACAGGAACACCGCACCTTTGGCCAGGGTCGAGGTGACGATCATCGGCAGCATTTCCGGGGTCAGGCCCACGGCAATCGACAGCGCAAACAGCAGCGCTTCGGTCCAGTCGCCCTTGGTGAAACCGTTGATGAACAGCACCAGCGGCGCCATGACGAACATGAAGCGGATCAGCAGCCAGCTGACTTTGTTCACGCCCAGCTGGAACGAGGTTACCGCGCGGTCAGTCGCGCCGACCCGCTGCGCCAGCGCGCCGAAATAGGTGCTGTTGCCGGTGGTGAGAATCACCGCCACCGCCGTACCGGACACCACGTTGGTGCCCATGAACAGAATGTTCTCCAGCTCCAGCGGATTGCGCGTGTCGCGGTCGGCCTGACGGGCGAATTTTTCCACCGGCATCGATTCACCGGTCATCGCCGCCTGGCTGACGAACAGGTCCTTGGCGCTGAGCACCCGGCAGTCGGCAGGAATCATGTCGCCGGCGGACAGCACGATCAGGTCGCCCGGCACCAGTTGCTTGATTGGCAGTTCGACGCGCGGCTCGTCGCGGCGCATCACCGTGGCGGTGTTGCTGACCATCGCCTTGAGCGCGTCGGCGGCCTGGTTGGATTTGCTTTCCTGCCAGAAGCGCAGCAGCGTCGACAGCACCACCATGGAGAAAATCACCGTGGCGGCTTTCAGGTCTTCGGTCAGCCACGAAATCACCGCCAACAGGGTCAGCAGCAGGTTGAACGGGTTTTTGTAGCAGTGCCACAGGTGGTTCCACCATGGCAGCGGCTGCTCGTGCTCGACTTCGTTGAGGCCGTACTGCGCACGCAGGGCGTCGACTTCAAAGTCAGTCAAACCGTCGGTGTGAGTACCCAGTGACGACAGCAGCTCACCGCTGTCGCGATGGGCTGCATCGACCAGGGTGTTGGCCAGAGTGGGCGGGACTTCACGGCTGACCGTGGTGTCGGTGATCGATTCCAGCAGCGCCAGACGGCGGAAGTGCCGGGCGATGTGGCGTGTACGCAGGAAGCCTGCGAAAAATTCCTTGAGCGTAAGTTTCATGGCTGTTGCCCCTATGGTCAGCCGGGAAACCGTCGAGCAGGTACGACCGCGCCTCGTACGCCGGAAAATCCGGCACGGCAAGGCTTGGCGCGCCGATCACAAAGGACAGGCGTGTCGATAGGTTTGCGATCGCGACCACACGGTCGAAATCACATACTTTCAGTGTCGATGAGAAGGACGTCGGGACATGGTCTCAACTGACCATGATCGGGATGCCGCTGCTCGCTTTACGGCGAGACAACGGCAGAGAAAGGCTGCGCGTTATCTTGCCGAGAATCTGCCGGTTACCGAGACCGGCCGACAACTGTCACTCGAACAAGTACCCACTGTGGGTCTCCGCTATTGATGAAAACGCGCGAAGCTTACGCCTCGATGATTTGAGAGTAAACCCGCAAAAGGAAGTGTGTCGGGGAATGTGGCGGGTGTTCAGGAAGGGTTCAGGATTCAGATTTTTCGCTGGCCTCCAGGGCCCTATCGCGGGCAAGCCCGCTCCCACAAGAATCTCCAGTGAATACAAGTTTTGCATCCGACACAGATCCTGTGGGAGCTGGCTTGCCAGCGATTGCGGTGTATCAGGCAAAGCAGATTCAGCTTGCCGTCGCCAACAACAGATCTGCCACCGAACGATGCCCACGGTTCTTGCCATGCTCATACAGCGACCCGGCAATCTCGTCGGCACGCACCGGCAACACCGACAGCAACGTATCACTCAGGCCATGGCTGGCCTGGCAGAAGCCCTGCATGTACAGGCCGGCCTTGCAGCGCTCGTCGGTGATCAGTTTGTAGTTGCGATCGACCTCGAAATCACCGAGGTATTCTTCCAGGGGCGCCAGCAATTTGCGGTGCATCTGCCGCTCATAACCGGTGGCCAGGACCACGGCGTCGTAGATACGCACGGTGACTTCGCCGGTGGCGTTGTTGCGCACCGCCAGTTCGATGCCGCGCTCGGTGGCGGTGGCACTTTCCACTGTGGTCAGGGTACGGAACGCATGACGGGCGATGCCCGAGACTTTCTGCCGATAGAAGATGCCGTAGATGCGCTCGATCAGGTCGATGTCGACCACTGAGTAGTTGGTGTTGTGGTACTCGTTGACCAGCCGCTCACGCTCGGCGCTGTTTTGCTGGAACACCAGATCGGTGAACTCCGGGGAGAACACTTCGTTGACGAACGGGCTGTCATCCGCAGGCTTGAGGGCCGAACCGCGCAGGATCATGTCGACCTGCACCGACGGGAACGAATCGTTCAGATCGATAAAGGCTTCCGCCGCGCTCTGCCCGCCGCCGATGATCGCGATGCTCATCGGCTGGTTGTTCACACAAGGCTGTTTGGCCATCTGCGACAGATACTGCGAGTGGTGGAACACGCGGCTGTCACCCTTCAGCGCCTTGAACGCCTCGGGAATACGCGGTGTGCCGCCGGCGCTGACCACCACCGAACGCGCAGTGCGCACCAACTGCTGGCCTTCGCTGTCGCGGGAGATCACGCGCAGCGCTTCAACCTGATGGTTGTGCAGCACCGGTTCGATGGTCAGCACTTCTTCGCCATAGCGGCTCTGTTCGGTGAACTGCCCGGCGACCCAGCGCAGGTAGTCGTTGTACTCCATGCGGCACGGGTAGAAGGTGCCGAGGTTGATGAAGTCGACCAGACGGCCGTGGGCCTTCAGGTAATTGACGAACGAGTACGGGCTGGTCGGGTTGCGCAGGGTCACCAGATCCTTGAGGAAGGAAATCTGCAATTCGCTTTGGGTCGACAGGGTGTTGCCGTGCCAGCTGTAGTTGGCCTGCTTGTCGAGGAACAGCACATCCAGTTCGCCGTGGGTCGGGCCGCGCTCTTGCAGAGCGATGGCCAGCGCCAGGTTCGAAGGTCCGAAACCGACGCCGATCAGGTCGTGAACGATGGGCGATGCAATTGCCTGAGTCATTTCCAGTGTCCTCTGGATGAACCCCTCAACAAGGGGAAAGGAGAGCCTAAGTGACCCGACTGGCCTTGAGCAGGACAGCAGGTCGTCTGTTGAGTAGGAACGAGGACAGTGAAATAAAATTTAGCGATGGCGGCTCAATGGGCATCCCATTGTTTGATGCGCAGGCGGCAATGCTTCATCGCATTGACGATGTGTTTTTCCACCAGTGCCTTGGAAATTCCCAGCTGTTCGGCGATCTGCGGGTGCGACAGGCCTTCGATCTTGCGCAGCAGAAAACTGTCGCGGCACAGCGGCGATAATTCCGCCAGGGCGCGCTGGAGCATCTCCAGACGCTGGCCGTGATCGAGAGTGCCATGGGGCGACGGGGTGAAATAGCGCTCTTCGCTGTCGAGCACTTCCAGTGGCTCGACCTGGCGCAAGGCGTTGCGCCGATGATCGTCGATCACCAGATTCAACGCAGTGCGATAAAGAAAGGCTCGGGGCTGCTCGATGGGCGTGTCGCTGGAGCGTTCCAGAACCCGCACATAAGCGTCATGCACCACATCTTCGGCGACCTGACGGTTGCCGAGCTTGGCGTTCAGGAAACACACCAGCTCGCGATAGTAGTTTTCCAACATGACTCCCGGCCGCATCGATGCGGATTCGATCCTTGAGCACACTGATCGACGGCCCGCGAACACGGGTAGCAAGATAGTGGCAACTGAGGTGCGTAATTTATAGTAATTCTCATATAGATTTAAAGTGGCGTTTGTCGTTGCCCGCTAAATAGTGCCGTTCTATACCTGTAACATCCTGTGTCTTCACTTAAATTCCCCCGCGTATTCATCGTTTACAGGACAGCTCCCCGTGTCTGTCGCGCCCTGCGACAGCGTTCTGCGGCTGCGCGCTGTGGCGTGCAGCCGGACGACGGGCCGAATTCCACTGGCCGGAACCCTGCATGAAACGTCCCCGCCCCGCTCGACGCGCCCTGCTCGCAGTCCTTTGTCTGATTCCTGTTGTTGCCTACGCCGCGTGGCAAATCATGCCGCCGGGCCGCGACCGTTTTGCCACCGTGCAAGTCAGTCGTGGCGACATCGAAAGCAGCGTCACCGCACTGGGCACCCTGCAACCGCGCCGATATGTCGATGTCGGTGCGCAGGCCTCCGGGCAGATCCAGAAAATCCACGTCGAAGTCGGTGACGTGGTCAAGGAAGGTCAACTGCTGGTGGAAATCGATCCGTCCACGCAGAAGGCCAAACTCGACGCCGGACGCTTCTCCATCGAAAACCTCAAGGCGCAATTGCAGGAGCAACGCGCCCAGCATGAACTGGCGCGGCAGAAATATCAGCGCCAGCAGAATCTCGCCGCCGGCGGCGCCACCCGTGCAGAAGACGTGCAGACCGCCCGCGCCGAACTGAAAGCCACTCAGGCCCGCGTCGACATGTTCCAGGCACAGATCCGCCAGGCCGAAGCGAGCCTGCGCAGCGATCAGGCCGAACTCGGCTACACGCGGATCTACGCGCCGATGGCCGGCACCGTGGTTGCCCTCGACGCCCGCGAAGGCCAGACCCTCAACGCGCAACAGCAGACGCCGCTGATCCTGCGCATCGCCAAGCTGTCACCGATGACCGTGTGGGCCGAGGTTTCCGAGGCTGACATCGGTCACGTCAAACCGGGCATGACCGCCTACTTCACCACCCTCAGCGGCGGCCAGCGGCGCTGGAGCAGCACCGTGCGGCAGATTCTGCCGGTGCCGCCCAAGCCGCTGGACCAGACCAGCCAGGGCGGCGGCAGCCCAGCCAGCAGCAGTAAAAGCGGCAGCGCCCGCGTTGTGCTGTACACGGTTTTGCTCGACGTCGATAACGCCGACAACGCCTTGATGGCCGAGATGACCACCCAAGTGTTTTTCGTCGCCAATCAGGCCAAAGGCGTGCTTACCGCACCGGTCGCCGCGTTGCAGGGCAGCACTAGCGCCAACCTGCAGACCGCGCAGGTGGTCGCGGCCAACGGCGACATCCAGCAACGCGAGGTGCGCACCGGCATCAGCGACCGGCTCAAGGTACAGATTGTCGACGGCCTCAACGAAGGCGATCACCTGCTGATCGGCCCGGTCGACGGCAGCGGAGGCTGAATGCAAACGCCTCTGATCGATCTGCAGGACATTCGCAAATCCTACGGCGGCGGTGACGCGCCTGAAGTTCACGTGTTGCGCGGCATCGACCTGTCGATTCACGCTGGTGAATTCGTGGCGATTGTCGGCGCTTCCGGCTCCGGCAAATCGACCCTGATGAATATCCTCGGCTGCCTCGACCGCCCGACCTCCGGCGAGTACCGCTTCGCCGGGGAAAACGTTGCCGGCCTCGACAGCGACGAGCTGGCCTGGCTGCGTCGCGAAGCCTTTGGATTTGTGTTCCAGGGCTATCACCTGATTCCGTCCGGCTCGGCCCAGGAAAACGTCGAGATGCCGGCGATCTATGCCGGCACCCCGGCCGCCGAGCGTCACGCCCGAGCCGCCGCCCTGCTCGACCGCCTCGGTCTGGCCTCGCGCACCGGCAATCGCCCGCATCAATTGTCCGGCGGTCAGCAGCAACGGGTGTCGATTGCCCGGGCGTTGATGAACGGCGGCCACATCATCCTCGCCGACGAACCCACCGGCGCGCTCGACAGCCACAGCGGCAAAGAAGTGATGACGCTGCTCGATGAGCTAGCGAGCCAGGGCCACGTGGTGATCCTCATCACCCACGACCGCGAAGTCGCGGCCCGGGCCAAACGCATCATCGAAATCCGCGACGGCCTGATCATCAGCGACAGCGCCCGCGACAATCCCCACGCCCAGACCAGCGCCAACCCCGGCGCCCTGCAAGCGGTGGATCTGCGCCAGCGTCTGGCCGACGGCGCCGAAGCCACCGGCGCCTGGAAAGGCGAACTGGTCGATGCCCTGCACGCTGCGTGGCGGGTGATGTGGATCAATCGTTTTCGCACCGCACTGACCCTGCTCGGGATCATCATCGGCGTGGCGTCGGTGGTGGTGATGCTGGCGGTCGGTGAAGGCAGCAAACGCCAGGTGATGGCGCAGATGGGCGCGTTCGGTTCGAACATTATTTACCTCAGCGGCTCGGCGCCCAACCCGCGCACGCCGCCGGGGATCATCACCCTCGACGATGTGCACGCGCTGGCCAGCCTGCCGCAAGTGCAGCGGATCATGCCGGTCAATGGCGCCGAGGCCGGCGTACGTTACGGCAATGCCGACCACCTGAGTTACGTCGGCGGCAACGACACCAACTTCCCGGCGATCTTCAACTGGCCGGTGGTGCAAGGCAGTTACTTCACCGAGGCCGATGAGCAGAATGCTGCAGCCGTCGCGGTGATCGGCCACAAAGTCCGCAGCAAACTGCTCAAGGATGTGCCGAACCCGATCGGGCAGTTCATCCTGATCGAGAATGTGCCGTTCCAGGTGGTCGGCGTACTCGCGGAAAAAGGCGCCAGCTCCGGCGACTCCGACAGCGACAATCGCATCGCCATCCCTTATTCGGCGGCCAGCGTCCGGCTGTTCGGCACGCGCAATCCGGAATACGTGGCCATCGCCGCCGCCGACGCGCGCAAGGTCAAGGACACCGAGCAGGCCATCGAGCAACTGATGCTGCGCCTGCACAACGGCAAGAAGGATTTCGAACTGACCAACAACGCCGCGATGATTCAGGCCGAGGCGCGCACCCAGAACACCCTGTCGCTGATGCTCGGTTCGATTGCGGCGATTTCGCTGCTGGTCGGCGGCATCGGCGTGATGAACATCATGCTCATGACCGTGCGCGAGCGGACTCGCGAGATCGGCATTCGCATGGCCACCGGCGCCCGCCAGCGCGACATCCTCCGGCAGTTCCTGACCGAAGCGGTGATGCTCTCGGTGGTCGGCGGCATTGCCGGGATCGCCCTGGCGCTGATCGTCGGCGGCGTGCTGATCCTCAGCGAAGTGGCCGTGGCTTTTTCCTTGATGGCGGTACTCGGCGCGTTCGGCTGCGCCCTGGTCACCGGTGTTGTCTTCGGCTTCATGCCTGCCCGCAAAGCTGCCCGGCTCGACCCGGTCACGGCCCTTACCAGTGAATGATCGATCTATGAAACCGCGCCTCAGCCTGTTGACCGTGTGCCTGATCCTCAGTGCCTGCGGCAGTCCCGTTCAACGCCCGGACAGTGGCGTGCAAACGCCAGCTGCCTGGCAGTCGCCCCATGGCGCCAGCGTTGCCCGCAACAACCCGCAGTGGTGGACGCAATTTGGCAGCCCGGAACTGGATCGTCTGATCGAACAGGCTCGCGTCGGCAGTTTCGACCTCGCGGCCGCCGCTGCTCGAGTGCATCAGGCGCAGGCGGCCACCGTCATCGCTGGCGGCTCACAGTTGCCGGAGGTCAAGGCCGGTCTGAATGCCAATCGGCAGAAACTGCTGCGCGGCAATGGCTACAGCCAACTCGATGCCAACAGCAGCAACAAGGCGGTGGACTATTTCGATACCAACCTGAGCGCCACCTACGAAATCGATTTCTGGGGCGGCAAACGCGCGTCTCGCGACAGTGCGCAGTTCGCTCTGCAGGCCAGCGAATTCGACCGGGCGACGGTAGAACTGACATTGCTCAGCGGCGTTGCCAGCACGTATGCGCAAACCTTGTCGCTACGCGAGCAGAGCCGCATCGCCGAACTCAATCTGGCCAACGCGCAAAGCGTGCTGAAACTGGTGCAGACGCGGTTTGATTCAGGCTCAGCCACCGCGCTGGAACTGGCGCAACAGAAGAGCCTGGTCGCCGCCCAGCAATGGCAATTGCCGCGCTTGCAACAGCAAGCCCAGGACGCGCTGATCAGCCTCGCCGCCCTCCTCGGCCGACCGGTGCAGCAACTGTCGGCGACAGAGTCCTTCGAGCACCTGCAATGGCCAGACATCGCCGCTGGCGTGCCCAGCGAGTTGCTCACGCATCGTCCGGACATCGCACGCGCCGAAGCCCAACTGGCCGCCGCCGAAGCTGACGTCAAAGTCGCTCGCGCGGCCATGTTGCCGGCACTGACCCTGACCGCCCAACTCGGCTCGGGCGCCAATCAGTTCGACGATTTGATCCGCAGCCCTTTCTACAACCTGACCGCCGGACTGGTCGCACCGATTTTCAATAACGGTCGCCTCGGCGCTGAACGCGACAAGGCCTCTGCGCGCCAGCAAGAGCTGCTGGAAACTTACCGTGGGGCGATCATCAACGGTTTCGCCGATGTGGAAAAAGCGCTCAATAGCATTCGCCGCCTGGATGAGCAGCGGTTGTGGCAGAACGAAGAACTGAATCAGGCGCAGACCGCATTCGACATCGCGCAGAGCCGTTACCAGGCTGGCGCTGAAGACTTGCTGACTGTCCTCGAAACCCAGCGCACCTTGTACGCAGCGCAGGACCAGAGCGTGCAACTGCGCCTGGCGCGGATGCAGGCGAGCATTGCGCTGTACAAGGCGCTTGGTGGCGGGTGGCAGACCTTGTAATTGCGGCGACTGACAGATCGCCTTCGCGAGCAGGCTCGCTCCCACATTTGAACGCGTTCCATCAGTAAGAATGCGTTCTCATGTAGAAGTCAGTCCGGACATTGTGGGCTGACACCTGAACCTGTAGGAGCGAGCCTGCTCGCGAATGATCGATGACGCAGCCCTCAAGTCGGGCTGGTTTTAGGCTTCAGATTGCGCGCATACCATGGCCGTTGCGGCACGCGGCGGAACAGGCCGGCGAGTTTTTCCTCGTCGGTGATGAAGGTGATGCGCAGCGCCAGCTTCATGGTTTCCGGATCCATCTCCACCGACTTGCCCATCTGCAAACCCGGCGTGGTGCTGCAGCCATGGGTGATCGGCCCGAGCCATGGGTCGTCGACTTCCACCCAACGCCCCGGGGCAAACCATGGCACGCCATTGACCTGCAGCCGCGTGACTTCGCCCGGATGGAACCGCTCGTGGGCGCGGAACCAGTCCTCGATGCGATCGTCGATCCAGCCATGAAAATGCCAGAACGTCGGGTTGACGTGGGAAGAAAACGGATCGCCGAGGAAATCGTTTTCGGCGTTGTACCAACGCGCCGCGAAGTCCGCCGGATCGCGGGCAAACGGCACCGGCTGACCGTTGGACGGATCGCGCGGCACAGAAGCCCAGCGCATATGCAGCCAGTCATGCAGGCCCAACTCGACTTCGGAGCCGAACTGGCCGAGGGTGAGCCGGGCCAGATACGCCGGATCGCGATACTGCGACTCCCAGACCTGGAAGTTGCTTTCGTAAGTCTCGGCAGTCTTGATGTCGCTGACCCACTGACTGAATTCGTCATCACCCGCCGCCGTCCAGGTCGGTGGCAAGGCCGTGCCGTCGTGGTTGTCGAAATAGCGGGCGAAGCCGACGCGGTCGCGGATCAGCTCAGGCTGCGGCAGCGGGAAAAACTCCCAGGATGGCAATTCCTGCATCGAGCGCGCCGTCCCGAGCATGTGCCGGTGCATGAAGAAAAAGTCCACGCCCGAGCCATTGCGATCCTTGCGCGGACCACGGGCATCGCGCTCCTTGTCGCGCGGGCCGGGCTGCCAGCCGATGCCGCGCAAGGCCTCGCGTTTGTCCTCGGGCAGTTTGTGCCACTTGTCCCGGGTCGCATGCCACAACTGGTGAAACAGGCGATGCTCGGGAGAGATAAGCCACGCCAGCAACGTCGGGTTGAGCGGCGTGCGCTCGCGCGCTTCGGGAAACAGCCGCTTGACGGCGACGAAGCGGTTGTCCTGCGCCGGCAAGGCCAGCGCTCGATCCAGGCGCAAAGCCTTGCCGCTGAGGGTGCCACTGCCGGCATTGCCGAAGTCGGCCCAGACCTCATCGAGGATCATCTCCAGCTCATAGCTGATCTGGCCGTCGGCACCGATCAGGCGCCAACTCAACTTCGCCGCATCGGCTATCGCGAGGTCGCCCAGAATTCGATAACGCGGTGTTTCAGCGGAGCGCAGGCGCTCGGGCGTGTCGAGAAAACCGCACACGCCGCGCCCCTTCTGGCCGATGTCGAGAAACACTTGCAGACCCTTGAGCGGCAAGCCCTCGAGGCCGGCATCGGCACCTTCGAAACGGATATCCCACACCCCGCGCAACGCATTCGCCAGGCGCTGTCCGGCCATGTCGGCGACGTCGAAAGACGCTTCGCCCGGGGTGATCGTCGGGTCCGGCTTCGTCCATTCACGATGCCCAAAATACGCCGCAGGCACGGCAGCGCCGGTCAGCGCCAGGCCCGCCATGAACCATCGTCGAGAAATCTTCATTGCCCTACCTGTGTCAGCCATGAAGCAGGCTTTATCCAAGCTAGAACGTTTGTTGCCCCGGCAAATTTAACGCGCCCGGCGATGATGACCCGTGGCGAGGGGATTCATCCCCGATGAGTTGCGAAGCAACTCCCATCCGACGCTGGCGGCGACACCAGAAGGGACAGCGCTGGCAGGCTTTGCGAGCGCTTCGCACTCGATCGGGGATAAATCCCCTCGCCACAGCACCAGGCTTAAATTTTGCCGCCAACCACTCGTTCCTCCCAGATAGCGAAGGCCTCCGCGCCTGCAACTCGATGGCGAACCTGACTGAGATGGCAATGACAAAACCACGTTCGAAAAAGGCTCTATTCATCGGCCTGCCGTTGGCCCTGGCGATCAGCGCCGGCGCAGGCTTTGCCGTGTGGCATCACTGGTTCAAGGACGACCTCGGCTACCCGGCCAAAGTCATGAAGCAGGCCGATGAGCTGCACGAACGCATGCTCTCTTTCGACAGCCATGTCAGCCTGACGCAAAATTTCGGCACCGATGGCCACGAAGCCGACAAGGACGGCGACGGCCAGTTCGACCTCGCCAAGGCCAACCGTGGGCGCCTGTCCGGCGCCGCGCTGACCATCTTCGGCTGGCCGGAAATGTGGAACGGCCCGAACGCCCCGCACAAGCCGACCCCCGGCTTCGTCGACGAGGCGCGCAATCAGCAGGAAATCCGCTTCAAGATCATCTCCGGGATGGTTCGCGACTACCCTAATCAGGTGGCCATCGCCTACACCCCCGACGACTTCCGGCGCCTGCACGGCGAAGGCAAGTTCGCGATTTTCATCAGCATGCTCAACGCCTATCCGCTGGGCCACGACCTCAACCTGCTGGACCTGTGGACCGCGCGCGGCATGCGCATGTTCGGTTTCAGCTACATCGGCAACAACGACTGGGCGGATTCGTCGCGGCCGCTGCCATTTCTCAATGATTCGCCGGACGCCCTCGACGGCCTCTCGGAGCTGGGCAAGCAAGCGGTCAAGCGCCTCAACGATCTGGGCGTGATCATCGACGTCTCGCAAATGTCGACCAAAGCCCTCGAACAAGTTGCGCAACTGAGCCGCACGCCGCTGGTAGCCTCGCATTCGGCGCCGCGCGCGATGGTCGACATTCCGCGCAACCTCAGCGACAAGGAAATGCAGCTGATCAAAAACAGCGGCGGCGTGGTGCAGATCGTCGCGTTCTCGCAGTACCTGCGTCCGCTCACCCAGCACACCCAGGACAAGCTCAACGAGATGCGCAAGGACTTCGACCTGCCGCCGCTGCCGAACCTGGCGATGGCGCTGATGCCCGGCGACCCGATCATTGCGGCGTGGTCCGAGCAGAAGTTTGGCCAGTACGCCAGCCGCCTGTACGGCATCCTCGAAGAAGAACCGAAAGCCAGCCTCAAGGATCTGGGCGATGCCATCGATTACGCGGTGCGCAAGATCGGCATCGACCACGTCGGCATCAGCTCCGACTTCAACGAAGGTGGCGGCGTCAAAGGTTTCGAGAACGTCGGCGAAATCCGCAACGTCACCGCCGAGCTGATCTCACGCGGTTACTCCGAAGCGGACATCGCCAAGCTCTGGGGCGGCAACTTCCTGCGGGTCTGGGATCAGGTCGAGAAAGCCGCGAAACCGGCACTGGCCGCCGCGCCGGGAACTGCCAAGCCATGAGCAATCGTCGTGAGTTCTTGAAGCAGGCGGGGATTCTCGCCGCGGCTCTGCCACTGGGCGCGAGCCTGCCGAATGTCGCCGGTGCCGCGAACGCCGCGCCCGCGACCGTCAACAAGTGGGCGCGGTTGCAGCAGCTGTTCGATCAGGATCCGGCGTATCTGCACTTCTCCAATTTCCTGATCACCTCGCACCCGAAACCGGTGCGCGAGGCGATTGAGCGGCACCGCGCCGCCCTCGACAAAAATCCCGGCCTGGCCATGGATTGGGACCACGGCGTGATCGAGCAGCGCGAAGAGAACGTGCGGGTCTGGGCCGGACGCTACCTGCAAGCCGACGCCAAACAGATCGCCCTGACCAGCAGCACCACCGAAGGTCTGGCGACGATCTACGGCGGCGTGCACGTGCGCCCCGATCAGGAAATCCTCACCACCGAGCACGAGCACTACGCGACCCACACTATCCTCGCCCTGCGTAGCGAACGCGACGGCACCCGGGTGCGCAAAATTCGTCTGTTCAAGGATTCGTACAGCGCCAGCAAAGCAGAAATCCTTGCTGCCATCGACGGCGCCATCCGCCCCGAAACCCGGGTGCTGGGCATGTGCTGGGTGCATTCGGGCAGCGGCATGAAACTGCCCATCGGTGAAATCGGCGCCATCGTCGACCGGCACAACCGTGGTCGCAGCGACGCTGACCGCATCGTTTACGTGGTCGACGGGGTGCATGGCTTCGGCGTGGACAACCTGAACTTCGCGCAAATGAACTGCGACTTCTTCATCGCCGGCACCCACAAGTGGATGTTCGGTCCGCGTGGCACCGGCATCGTCTGCAGTCGCTTCGCCGAGGTCAGGTACGTCACCCCGATCATTCCGACGTTCTCCGAAGCCACGGCGTTTTCCACCACCATGACGCCCGGTGGCTATCACTCGTTCGAGCACCGCTGGGCGCTGGACGAAGCGTTCAAATTGCATCTTGAGCTGGGCAAGGCCGAGGTCGAAGCGCGCATTCACGCGCTCAACAGTTACCTGAAACAACGCCTGCAGCAACGGCCGCAGATCGAACTGGTCACGCCACTGAGCCCTGAGCTGTCCGCCGGTTTCACCTTCTTCCGGGTCAAGGGCAAGGACAGCGACAAGATCGCCGCGCACCTGATGGCCAACCGCGTAGTGGCCGATGCCGTGCACCGTGACGTCGGCCCGGTGATCCGCACCGCACCGGGGCTGCTCAACGACGAAGAGCAAATCGACCGCTTGCTGGGCGTGCTCGATCAGGCCCTTTGACCCGGACGCTCCTTTTTTTCCTTTTAGCGAGACTCGCAATGAACAGTGAACTGCGTCGATTTTCCTTGAGGGCGCTGCCGGCGCTGATGCTCACCGCCCTCGCCGCCGGCCTGCTGCCGGGTGCCGCGCAGGCCGCCACCCCTCCTGCGCCGGGCAAGGTGTTCAAGGACTGCAAGGACTGCCCGGAAATGGTCGTGCTGCCCACCGGCACGTTCACCATGGGCACCCCGGAGGATGAGGTCGGCCGCGAGCCGGATGAAGGGCCGCTGCACCCGGTGACGTTTGCCAAACCGCTGGCGATCAGCCGTTTCCAGATTCTGCGCGGCGAGTGGGACGCCTACCTCAAGGACAGCGGCTACAAGATGCCCGACGGCGACACGCGCCCCGGTCGCGCGTGCAAGGCCGGGATCCCGGATTATCAGGGCAGCGACCCGCGCAAGCAGTACACCGACAAGCACCCGGCGGTGTGCATGGATTTCCCGGAGGTCGAAGCGTACGTGGCCTGGCTGTCGAAGAAGACCGGCCAGCAATACCGGCTGGTCAGCGAATCGCTGCGTGAATACGCCGCCCGCGCCGGCAGCACCGGGCCGTTCCCTTTCCCGTTTGACGAAGGCAAGGAATACAGCATCGCCAAACACGCCAACACCTATGGCGCCGCCGATGGCTACAACTTCACCGCGCCGGCCGGCAGCTTCCCGGCCAACGCCTTCGGCGTCTACGACATGCACGGCAATATTTATGAGTGGACCGCCGATTGCTACAACGAGAACTACGTTGGCGCGCCAAGCGATGGCAGTGCCTGGTTAAGCGGCAAGTGCGACGTGCGGCGCATCCGTGGCAACGACTGGGGCGAGGCACCGGTGTTCTCGCGCTCGGGCAACCGCAACGCCACCTACACCGACACCCGTGGCGACTGGATCGGCTTCCGGGTCGCCCGCGATCTGTAACGCCATCGCCCGGCTAAATTAGCCGTCCTGCCAGTCGTTCTACAGGTGGGCGCGATCCTCCATGGCGCGCCCACCGCCCTCTACGTCATCCAGGCGAACCCCACGAGCAGTGCCGGTGTTCGCCGCTCCTTCAAGCAGGGAACCTCCATGAGCAAACCAACACGCGGGGTGATCAATGAATTGTTCGCCCTGCTCAAACCCTTTCGACTGATCGTCAGCGTGTCGATCCTGCTCGGCATGGTCGGTGGCCTGAGCGTCACCGCACTGCTGGCGACCATCAACAACGTGCTGCACGCCGAGGGCGCACTGACCAGCACGATGGTCGCGGTGTTTGCCGGCCTGTGCCTGCTGGCGCTGACCAGCTCGATCTTTTCCGACATCGGCACCAATTTCGTCGGCCAGCACATCATCGCCAAATTGCGCAAAGAGCTGGGCGAGAAAGTCCTTTCGGCGCCGATCGAGCAGATCGAGCGCTATCGCAGCCATCGGCTGATTCCGGTGCTGACCCACGATGTCGACACCATCAGCGACTTCGCTTTCGCCTTTGCGCCGCTGGCGATTTCCCTGACCGTGACCCTCGGTTGCATGGGCTACCTGGCGATGTTGTCGTG
The DNA here is from genome assembly GCF_949767635.1 of Pseudomonas sp. IT-93MI4. NCBI lineage: Bacteria > Pseudomonadati > Pseudomonadota > Gammaproteobacteria > Pseudomonadales > Pseudomonadaceae > Pseudomonas > Pseudomonas sp. IT-93MI4. Next base: position 148,386 of record NZ_CATKPP010000001.1, on the reverse strand, counting down.
GCCGATGTTCCTGATGATGGCGGTGGCGATCCTGATCGGCACGGTCATTCAGTACATCGCGCGCGGGCGTGGCATGCAGGGTTTCCTCAAGGCCCGCGACTACGAAGACGAGTTGCAGAAGCACTACCACGCGGTCGCCGAGGGCGCCAAGGAACTGCGCATCCACCGCCCGCGCCGGCATCGCATGTTCGTCTCGGGCATCGAAGGCACGGCCGACAAGATCTGCGACACGCAGGTGCGTTCGGTGAACATTTTCGTGGTCGCCAAGACTTTGGGTTCGATGCTGTTCTTCGTGGTGATCGGCCTGGCGCTGGGCCTGCAATCGCTGTGGCCGAGTGCTGACAAAGCAGTCATGAGCGGCTTCGTGCTGGTGCTGCTGTACATGAAAGGGCCGCTGGAACACATCATCGGCACCCTGCCGATCGTCAGTCGTGCGCAAATCGCGTTCCGCCGGATCGCCGATCTGTCCGAGCAGTTTTCCTCGCCAGAGCCGCACCTGCTGCTCAGCGATCAGGGCCACCAAAAGACCCCGGTGCACAGACTGGAACTGACCGATGTCTCGTACAGCTTCCCGTCGGTAGAAGGCGCCAAGCCGTTCCGGTTGGGGCCGGTGAACCTGAAAATCGAACAGGGCGACATCATTTTCATCGTCGGCGAAAACGGCTGCGGCAAGACCACGCTGATCAAGTTGCTGCTGGGCCTGTACGCGCCGCAGCAAGGCGAAATCCGCCTCAACCAGCAGCTCGTCGATGCCGCCAACCGCGACGATTACCGTCAGTTGTTCACCACGATCTTCGCCGACTATTACCTGTTCGACGACGTGGTTCAGGGCGATACGCATATCCCGGAAGACGCCAACCAATACCTGGAGCGCCTGGAAATTGCGCACAAGGTCAGCGTGCGTGACGGCTCGTTCACCACCACCGACCTGTCCACCGGCCAGCGCAAGCGTCTGGCCCTGATCAACGCCTGGCTGGAAGAGCGTCCGGTGCTGGTGTTCGATGAGTGGGCCGCCGATCAGGACCCGACCTTCCGGCGGATTTTCTACACCGAGCTGCTGCCGGACCTGAAGCGTCTGGGCAAGACCATCATCGTCATTTCCCACGACGATCGTTACTTCGATGTCGCCGACCAACTGGTGCGCATGAGCGCCGGCAAAGTGGTCACTGAGCTGCAACCCGCCTGACTGTGAAAAATTTGTAAAAAAATTGCGTTGAGCTTTCCGGTTTTCGGAAGGCTCAACGTCTTACTAACAGTTAATAGAAATAGTTCTCAGTCAACACTTTGAAGAGTAGAAGAACAATGCCCGCACCGCACGGACTCCACCCGCTCGCCAAGGCCCTGCTGATCCGCCGCTCCTTCCGTTGCACCTTGCCAGCCTTCTGCGCCATGGCCCTGACTGTGCCGATGATCGGCCAGGCCCAGGCCGCCGCCGTGGCGATCAATATTCCTGCACAGTCGCTGGGGAGCGCGTTGCAGGAATTCGGTCGCCAGACCAACCTCCAAGTGCTTTACAGCCCGGATGAAGTCAGCGGCCTGCGCAGCAGCGCCGTCAGTGGCAACCTGGAACCGACCGCCGCCATCGCGCAACTGCTGCAAGGCACCAACATCGCCTACAGCGTCGAAGGCAACAACGTCGCCTTGCGTTCACGCAGCACCGGCGGCGCCAGCCTCGATCTGGCCCCGACCAGCATTTCCGCCACCGCCGAATCGGCCTGGGGCCCGGTCGACGGGATCGTCGCCAAGCGCAGCGCCACCGGTTCGAAGACCGATTCGTCGCTCAAGGAAATCCCGCAGACCATCAACGTCGTCACTCAAGACGAAATCAAGATGCGCGGCTCGAAGACGGTCACCGAAGCCCTGCAATACACGCCGGGCATGACCGGCGGCGGTTTCTCGGACCGGGTGAAGATCTTCGACGAACCGACATCCCGTGGCTTCTCCCCTACTCCGCTGTACCTCGACGGCCTGCACATGCCTTACGGCGGCGGCAGCACCGGCGGTTCGCTGCAGATCGACCCGTACACCCTGGAGCGCGTCGAAGTGCTCAAAGGCCCGGCCTCGGTGCTGTACGGCCAGAACCAGCCGGGCGGTATCGTCAACATGGTCAGCAAGCGTCCGACCGCGACCCCGCTGCACGAAGTGAAGCTCGGTGGCGGCAGCTATGACCGCAAGTACGGTGCCTTCGACCTCGGCGGCCCGATCGATGATCAGGGCGAATTCCTCTATCGCCTGACCGGTGTGGTCAACGACAGCGGCTCGGCCATCGACTACGCCAGCCAGAACCGCATGCTGCTGGCGCCAAGCCTGACCTGGCTGCCCAACGATCAGACCACCATCACCGTGTTCGGTCAGTACCAGAAAGACCACGATGTACCGGAAGCCCAAGGCCTGCCGGCCAACGGCACGGTGCATCGCAGCCAGGCCGGGCGCATCAGCCGCAGCCTGTTCCTCGGCGAGCCGGACGTGAACAAGTACCACCGCGAGCAGTTCGTCGTCGGTTACGAGATCGCTCACGAACTCAACGACGTCTGGACCCTGAAGCAGAACGCGCGTTACGCCGACATCAACGACCAGTACGTGGCGCCGCTGCACGGTTATGCGTTCCCGACCAACCCGGTCACCGGCCTCAACGACGGCAGCTACCAGAGCCGTTATGCGGTGGACTGGTCGCAGCACAACAAGGTCTACGGCATCGATAACATTGCCCAGGCCAAGTTCCACACCGCCGACGTCGAGCACACCGTGCTGCTGGGTGTGGACTACTACCACTACAATTCGAAATTCCTCGGCCTGTACGACCGCACCGCTCCAGGTCTGGACCTGTACAACCCGGTGTATGGCAGCCAGATCAATTTCCGTCAGCCGTACAAATGGGACAACACCATCACCCAGACCGGCCTGTACGCTCAGGATCAACTGCGCTGGAACCAGTGGTTCCTGACCCTCGGCGGTCGTTATGACTTCGCCGAAACCGACAACAAGCAACCGCTGAGCGGCGGCCACAGCAACCAGAAGGACGAGAAGTTCACCGGTCGTGCCGGCCTGGGCTACGAGTTCGACAACGGCATCACGCCGTACATCAGCTACGCCGAATCGTTCCTGCCGCAAACCGGTACCGACATGAGCGGCGGCGCCTTCGAACCGACCACCGGCAAGCAGTACGAAGTCGGCGTCAAGTACGAGCCGAAGTCGATCGACGGCTTCATCCAGCTGTCGGCGTACCAGATCGACCAGGACAATATGCTCACCACCGACCTCAACAACCCGGGCTTCAGCACCCAGAGCGGCTCCGTGCGTTCGCGCGGTATCGAGCTGGAAGGCAAGGTCAACGTCACCCGCAACCTGCGCGTGCTGGCGGCGGTGTCGCGTAACCAGACCAAGTGGGAGAAGGACAACGACGGTCGCGAAGGTCGCACTCTGGCCATGCGTCCACCGCTGACCGCCTCCGCGTGGGTCAACTACGACTTCGACATCTCTACCGCCCTCGCCGGTTTCGGCATGGGCCTGGGCGCCCGTTACGTGCGCAGCAGCTACGGTTCGGATTACGAGTCGGACTCGTTCCAGATCCCGTCCTATACCGTGTATGACGCCATGGTTTCTTACGACCTGGAGAAATCGCCGCTGCATGTCAAAGGCGTGAAACTGCAAGCCAATCTGCAGAACCTCACCGACGAGAAATACGTGGCCGCGTGCAACGGTACCCTCGATTGCTACTACGGCGAAGGCCGGACCATGACTGCTGACGTGACCTACAACTGGTAATACGTTTAGCGCTCACTGAAACGCCGGCATTTGCTGGCGTTTTTTTTGGGCCTTGGCGGCCTTTGGGCCGACCAGGCTCTTGGGGTTTTGGGTGTATATCCGTTTCTGCGGGTGTTGCTGCTGGCGGTTTCGCTCTTACAGCGAGTCACCTTTTCCAGACGCCGAAAAGGTAACCCAAAAGGCTTTGCCCCGGCGTACGGCACTTCGCTGAGGCTCAGTGTTCCCTCGCTACGGTGTCCATCCGGGGGCATCGCCTCCGGTTTGCTTCGCTGCACCTCCTCTCGATGTATGCGGCTCCGCCGCATGGCGCTGCGCGCCTATCCCCCGGATGAACACCTACGCTCGGCCTGCCGAAGGGGCTGAAGATCAAAAGCCACATCAAGAGCCAAAGCCAAAGCCAAAGCCAAAGCCAAAGCCAAAGCCAAAGCCAAAGCCAAAGCCAAAGCAGATCAAAAGATCGCAGCCTTCGGCAGCTCCTGCGTGGGATTGGGTGTTTTCAGTTGGAGTTTGGTCGGCTGGCAGGCCGCCTTCGCGAGCAAGCCCGCTCCCACAGGGGGATGGGGTGTATTCAGGTAGAGATTGGTCAGCTGTCAGGCCGCCTTCACCAGCAGGCTGGCTCCTACAATTTAGAGAGCGTGCACCCCTTGCGGCGAAGCCGCCCCACTCAACACAATGAGCGTTAGCTCGAGTACCGCTTTTGATCTGAGGGCCCGTCGGCAGGCTGAGTGGAGGGATTTATCCGGGGGTGGGAGCGCAGCGACCGTTTGGCGCAGCCAAACACAGCGAGAGGAGGTGCAGCGAAGCAAACCGTAGGCGCTGCCCCCCGGATGAATCCCGGAGCGAAGGAACCCGAGCCTAAGCGAGGGCCGAACGTCAGGGCATAGACCTTTTGGTTACTTTTGGCTGGGCCGGCATTCCGGGCGTTTGCCAAAAGTGACCCGCCGTAAGGGCGGAACCCTAGGCGGCCGTTACCGCAGCAACGGATATTCACCCACTCACCCACCCACCCCGTCAAGCCAAATCAAACACCTCTACCAAGCGCCCAGCAATCAACCCCAGCGCCTCTTCAGCCTCATCAACAATCGCCCCCATCCGCATAAAGTCATGGGTCATGCCCGAGTACACCTGCAAATCCACAACAACCCCCGCCGCCTGCAAATGCCGGGCATAAGCCACCCCCTCATCGTGCAACGGATCACACTCGGCCAACACCATCAGCACCGGCGCGACATTGGCCGGGACTTCGCCGAGCAACGGCGAGAAACGCGGATCAAGACGATCGCTGGCATCACGCTGATAGTGCGCGTAGAACCACTGCAGCGAAGCCTTCTCCAGCAGATAACCTTCGGCGAAACGCTCGATCGAAGGCGTGCTGCGACTGGCATCGGTGACCGGATAAATCAGCACCTGCAAACGCGGCTGCACAGCGGCATCCGTCAGTTGCGCAGCCAGCACCGTGGCCAGGCTGCCACCAACGCTGTCACCAGCAATCGCCAGCCGCGCCGTGTCGATGCCCAGATCAGCAGCACTCGCCACCAGCCAGTCCCAGGCATCGCGGGCGTCGTCGGCCGCTGTCGGGAAACGATGTTCCGGCGCCAGTCGATACGCCACCGACAGCACCACACAATCCGCCAGCGCGGCCAACGCGCGGCACAGCGAATCATGCGAGTCGAGGCTGCCGACCACATAGCCGCCGCCATGGAAATACAACAGTGCCGGACGTCCGGCGCCCGCCTGCAACGGATGATTGCTGTAGATCCGTGCGTTCAACAGTGCACCGTCACGCACCGGCAATTGCAGCTCATCCACCACGGCCAGTTCTTCACCGCCGGCGTCCATCAGCAACGATGACTGATCGAACTGTTCACGGGCCTCGCTCGGGGTCAGCTCATGCATGCCGACGCGTTTGCCACTGGCCCGGCCGTTGCCGACCAGTTGCAGAAATGCGGCGATATCAGGATTCAATGACATTCAAATCTCCAAAGCGGTCGGGCGCCAGCAGCGCCCGATCGCTTTTACTTGGCTTTCACAGCAGGTTTCAGGACATGACTACTGATTCAACGATCTGGCCGAGCATTTCTTCAGCCTCGGACAGGAAAGTTTCATCGCGCGGGATCTGGAAGTGCCCGCAATCCAGCCATTCACCGCCCATGCCCGGCTGGTCGAGTTGCGCCGCCAGCTCCAGTGCCTCGGCTTCGCGACCCAAGGTCCACCAGCACGTCGGGTTGACGGTCAGCGGCGCACAGCGCTCAAGCTTGAGCGACAACTGCTTGAGCCGGCGCGCCACGCTGAACACCTGCGCCAGTTCTTCGGCACCCAGCGCCACATAAGTCGACGCCCCGCGCTCGGCGCTCATGGCACGCTGGAACAGCGCACGCAGGTTGTGCGGCGTTTCTTCACCGTCGATGGGCAGGCCCGGTGCGGCGTCCGGCAGCGTCACCTGCAGGAAGTCGCGCAGGTCGGCTTGCCAGTCATCGACAGCCCCGGCGTCGACCGCCGCCGACGGCACGAAGCTGTCGACCAGCCCGACAAACTTGACCTGTTGCCCGGCCTGCTCCAGTTGCGCGGCGATCAACATCGCCAGCGTACCGCCCAGTGACCAGCCCAACAGGTGATACGGCCCGTGCGGCTGTTTCTGGCGAATCTGCGCCAGGTAATCACTCGCCATCTCGTGCAACGAGGTGTCGTTGAACGTCGGATCCAGCAGCATTCGCGACTGAATCGCCAACACCTGGCGTTGACCGCTCAAGCGCCGCGCCAGCGGCTCGTAGTCGAACACCGTGCCGAAACCGGCGTGGAGGCAGAACAGCGGCGCCACGCCCTTGACCTCGGCGTTCATCGCCAGCAACCCGGAGGCTTTTTCCGCCGTGCCCTGAACGCTCGCTACCAGTTCGCCGATGCTCGGTTTCTGCATCAGATCGCGCAGTTTCAGGCTCAGGCCCTGAGCCTTGAGCACACGGCTGCGGGCCACCACTTGCAGGCTGAGGATCGAGTCGCCACCCAGTTCGAAGAAGTTATCGGTGAGCCCGACACGTTCGATTTTCAGCACCTCCTGCCAGATCTTCGCCAGGGCTTTTTCCAGCTCGGTGCGCGGCTCGACGTAGGCCAGGCGCTGTTCGGCGTCCGGATTCGGCAGGGCCTTGCGGTCGAGTTTGCCGTTCGGCGTCAGCGGCATGCGCTCAAGCACCATCAGGTGTGCCGGCACCATGTAATCCGGCAGGCTGGCCTTGAGTTGCTCGCGCAGACGCTCGCCCAAACCGTCGGCCGGCGTCTCGGCAGCGGCCAGTACGTAGCCGAGCAGTTGCTTGCCGCTGACACCCTCGCGGGCCACCACGGCGGCGTCACGCACGCCCGGCTGCTGCTTGAGGCGCGCTTCGATTTCACCCAGCTCGATGCGGAAACCACGGATTTTCACCTGATGGTCGATCCGCCCGAGGTAATCGACGGTGCCGTCGGCACGCTGGCGCACCAGGTCGCCGGTGCGGTACAGGCGACTGCCATCGGCGCTGAACGGGTTGGCGACGAAACGTTCGGCGGTGCCACCGGCACGCCCCAGATAACCGCGCGCCAACGCACCACCCAAGTACAGCTCACCAGCGATGCCGGCCGGCAGCGGGTTGAGGTCGCTGTCGAGCACATAACCGCTACGCTCGCCGACCACGCTGCCGATCGGCGCATAGGCCGCGCCGCATTGATCGTCGACCGCGGCCTTCCAGATCAACGGCGTGACCACCGTTTCGGTCGGGCCATAGCCGTTGATGATGTACTGCGGTTGCAGTGCGCGTTTGGCCAGTTCGAAACTCGCCACCGGCACCGCATCCCCGCCGAAGCAGTAGATCCGTACCGGCGGCGGATTGCCGTGCTGCTCAGCGTGTTCAGCCAGTTGTTGCAGATACACCGGCGGGAACGCGGCCACAGTCACGCCATGCTGATGCAGGGCGTCGAAGGTTTGTTCGGCCGTCCACAGGCTGTCGTCACGAATCAGCAAACGGGCGCCGTGCGTCAGGGTGGTCAGCCAGCGCTCATGCGCGCCGTCGAAGGCGAACGACATGAAGTGCAACTCGCAATCGGCTGCGCTCATTTCGTAACGCTGACCGATCGCCTGGCAGTGCATCGCCAGCGGCCCGTGCGCCACGCCGACACCTTTCGGTTGACCGGTGGAGCCGGAGGTGTAGATCACGTAGGCCAGGTTGCCCGGCTGCACCGCGACCTGCGGCGCCGAATCCGGCTGAGTGCGCAGGTCCAGTTGATCGAGTTCCAGCACATGCAGGTTGGCCTGGGTCGGCAGCACCTGACGCAGACTCGAATCGCTGAGCAGCAAGGCGATGCCCGAATCGTGCATCAGATAACTCAAGCGCTCGCGCGGATAAGTCGCGTCCAGCGGCACGTAGGCCCCCCCGGCCTTGAGCACCGCCAACAGCGCGACGATCATGTTTTCGCTGCGTGGCAGGGCCACACCGACCCGCACTTCCGGACCGACACCTTCGGCGATCAGCGCATGCGCCAGACGATTGGCCCGCGCTTCGATCTGGCCGTAGCTGAAGGCTTGCTCATTGAAGATCACTGCGGTTTGTTCGGCACGCTGCGCGGCCCACCCGGCAATGCGCTGGTGCACCAGCGTGGTCTGCGCTTGCGCGACAACGTGCGGCGCGGGCGCGACTTGCCCGGTCGGCAGACCGATGCGTCCCAGCGCCTGCCCGGCGTCCTGAACCAGTGCGGTGAGCAGGCCTTCCATGTTGCTGCGGATGCCTTCCACAGTCGCCAGATCAAAATGTTCGCGCAGGAACATGTACTCGATCACCAACCCGTCTTCGAGGGTGACCATCAGGTCCATCGGGAAGTTGGTCAGGCCCGAGTTATTGATCTCGCCAAACTTCAGCGAATCATCGCGCCACTCGCGCAGCGCCTGATCGATCGGGTGGTTTTCGAACACGATGATGCTGTCGAACAGCGACTGCCCGGCACGCCCGCCCCAACGCTGGACGTCGGTCAGCGGGGTGTACTCGCGCTCGCGCAGTTCCAGGTTGAAATCCTGCAACTCGCGCAACCAGGCGCCCACGGCCTGCTCGGCCGGCACGTCCTTGATCACCGGCAAGGTGTTGATGAACAGGCCGAGGATCGATTCCGACGCCGGCAGACTCGCCGGACGCCCCGCCACCGTGGCGCCGAACGCCACGCAACGCTGCCCACTGTACCGGCTCAGCAGCACCAGCCACGCGCCCTGCACCAAGGTGTTGAGGGTGACCTGCTGCGACTGGGCAAAGGCTTTCAACTGCTCGGTGCGGGTTGCGCCCAGACGGCTGTACAGCGCCTGGTGACCGCGACCACTGCCGGTGCGCGTCACCGCGTCCGCCAGATAGGTCGGCTCGTCGAGCAGGCTCAGGTGCTGACGCCAGAAACCTTCGCTGGCATTCGCGTCCTGCTGCTGCAGCCAGTTGATGTAACCGCGGTACGGCACCGCGTCGGCCAGTGGTCGCCCTGAATACTGGCTCAGCACCTCACCGATTAACTGCGAACTGCTCCAGCCGTCGATCAGGATGTGATGGTAGGTCCAGATCAGTTGATAGCTGTGCTCGCCGACTTGCACCAGCGTCAGCCGTTGCAGCGGTGGCTGGTCAAGGTCGAAGCCCTTGGCCCGCTCGGCATCCGCCAGGCCTTGCAAGGCTTCGGCCGAATGATCCTGCTCACGCCAGTCGAGCAGACTGAACGGCAACTGCGGATCGGCGAGCACGAATTGCAGCGGCTCGGCCATGTCCTGCCAGAGGAAACCGGTGCGCAGAATGTCGTGGCGACGGCTGACGGTTTCCCACGCGGCTTGCAGACGCAGCGGCTCAAGGCCCTGCACCGGAACGCTCAACTGGTTGACGTACAGGTCCGATTCCGGCGAATTCAGGCCGAGGAACAGCATGCCCTGCTGCATCGGCGACAAGCGATAGAGCCCGTCGAGTTGCCCCGCCGGCAGTGGCAGTTGCGCCACTTGCGCCTCGCTCAAGCCGTGCAGCGGCAGGTCGATCAGCGCCGGGTCCGGCGCCACACGCCCTTCGGCAGCCTGCACGCACAGGGCCAGTTGCTGAATGGTCGGTTGCTGGAACAGGTCTTTCGGGCTCAGCTCCAGCCCTTGCTGACGGGCGCGACTGACCACCTGAATCGAGATGATCGAGTCGCCGCCCAAGGCAAAGAAACTGTCGTGGGTGCTGACCTGTTCAAGGCCGAGCACTTCTTTCCAGATCTCCACCAACATTTGCTCGGTGGCATTCGCCGGTTCGACATGCGACTGCGCGGCGCTGAGTTCCAGTGCCGGCAGGCGCTTGCGGTCGATCTTGCCGTTAGGGGTCAGCGGCAGCTGCGCCAGCCACAGGCGGTGGCTCGGCACCATATAATCCGGCAGGGTCGCACCTAGCCAGTTGCCGAGGGTTTGCTGCAGTTCGGCCTGTTGCTCGACGCTGGCCTCGATGACCGCCGGATCGCTCGGCACCAGATAGGCAATCAGTTGCTGACTGCTCGACACTTCGCTGGCCACGACCACCGCTTCACGCACGGCGGCATGCGCCTGCAGACGCGCTTCGATTTCGCCCAGTTCGATACGCAAGCCGCGAATCTTCACCTGATGATCGATCCGGCCCATGTACTCCAGATCGCCTTCTTCGCGCTGACGAATCAGGTCGCCGGTGCGGTACATGCGCTCGCCGTTACCGACGAAAGGATTCGGCACGAAGCGCTCGGCGGTCATCGCCGCACGTCCCAGATAACCGCGCGTGATGCCGGCGCCGGACAGGTACAGCTCGGCCGAAACGCCTTGCGGCACCGCGTGCAGGTCGGCATCCAGCAGATGACTGGCGCTGTGCTCGAGCGCGCGCCCGATCCGTGCCTGACCACCGGCACTGCGGCGGGTCCAGGTCGAATAGGTGGTGTCTTCCGATGGGCCGTACAGGTCGTAGACGTGCTCGACGGTTGACTGCTGATACAGCGCATCGACCAAGGCTTGCTTCAGCGGCTCACCCGCCAGATTGATGATGCGCACGCTTGGCGGAATCTGCCCGGCACGCTGCAGCGCGGCAATCGCCGACGGCACAGTGTTGATCAGACGCACCTGATCGCGAGCCGGCAGTTGCGCAAGCTCCAGTGCATTACGCGCGATGATCAGCGAACCACCGTTGGCCAGCGTGACAAACAGCTCCCAGACCGACAGGTCGAAACACACCGACGTCGAGGCCAGCACGCCTTGGATGTCGTCGCGGCTGTAGACCTTGGCCGACCAGTCGATCAGCGCCATGACGTTGCGATGGGCAATCGCCACGCCTTTCGGTTTGCCGGTGGAGCCGGAGGTGTAGATCACGTAGGCGAGGTTGTTCGGCTGCACTTTGGTGTGTGGTGCAACAGCCGAATAATCGCTCAACGAAAGCTGATCCATCAGCAGCACTTGCGTATCGCCCGGCACGCTCAGGGTCGCGGCAACCGCCTGTTCGGTCAGCAACACCCGCGCCCGGCTGTCCTCCAGCATGTAGGCAACGCGATCCGCCGGGTAATCCGGGTCCAGCGGCACGTACGCACCGCCAGCCTTGAGCACCGCAAGCAAGGCAATCAGCAACTGCTCGGAACGCGGCATCGCCACGCCCACGCGCACTTCCGGGCCGACACCCAGCTCGACCAGTTTGTGCGCCAGACGGTTGGCCTGGGCATCCAGTTCGGCGTAGGTCAGTTGCGTATGGGCGAAGGTCACCGCCAAGGCATCCGGGGTCGCCGCCACTTGACGGGCGATGGCTTGATGGATGCACAGATCGGTGGAGAAGTCGGTACTCACCTGCGGGCTGTGCTCGATCAGGTTCAGTTCACTGAGCGAACGCTCCCCTGACTCGCTCATCTGCCCGAGCAAACGCTGCAGATACCCGGCCAGTTGCACCACGCTGTGCGCGGCAAAGCTTTCGCACTGGTAGCTGAAGTGCATCGACAACTCGTCGCTCAAGTGCACCAGCAGCGTCAGCGGGTAGTTGGTCTGCTCATGATTGTGGATTTCACCGAAGCGCAGTTCTTGCGGTGCACCCTGCGCCAGCGCCTCGGACACCGGGTAGTTCTCGAACACCAGAATGTTGTCGAACAGCGCCTCACCATTGCGCTCGGCCCAGCGCTGAATGTCGAACAGCGGGGTGTGCTCATGCTCGCGCAAGGCCAGGTTCTGCGCCTGCACGCTCTGCAACCATTCGCCAACGCTCGATGGCGACTGCGGGCTGGCGATGACCGGCAAGGTGTTGATGAACAGGCCGATCTGCTGCTCGACCCCTTTGAGCTCGGCCGGACGCCCCGCTACCGTCGCGCCGAACGCCACGCACGGCTGGCCGGTCAGGCGCTGCAACAGCAGCAGCCATGCCGCCTGAATCAGCGTGTTGAGGGTGACTTTCTGCTGGCGCGCAAACTCGCCCAGACGCCGCGTCTGCTCAGCATCGAGTACGCAGAAATGTTCACCGTGGCCGTCGCGCGGTGCATCGCCGCGCTGCGCCTGCAACGCTTGCGCCAGCAAGGTCGGCGCTTGCAGGTCAGCCAGTTGTGCGGTCCAGTAACGCTCGCTGGCCTGCACGTCCTGGCGCTGCAGCCATTCGATGTAATCGCGATAACGTCCGGCCAGTGGCGGCTGGGCAACCCCGCTGTAGCGCTGCAGGACTTCGCCAAGCAACTGCGAGTTGCTCCAGCCGTCCATCAGGATGTGGTGGTTGGTGTAGATCAAGTGGCAGCGCTGCTCGTCCAGACGCACCACGACCATGCGCAATAGCGGCCCCTGGCTCAGGTCGAAACCTTGCGCCTGTTCGGCAGCCGCCAGTGCATTCAGATCGCTGTGGCAATCGTCACGATCACGCCAGTCGAAGATGCGGAACGGCATGTCCAGTTGCTTGTGCACCACTTGCACCGGACGCGCCAGTTCACCCTGCCAGACAAAACTGCTGCGCAGGATGTCGTGGTTGTCCACCGCCGCTTGCCAGGCCTGCTGGAAGCGTTGCGGATCGAGGCCTTCGACATCGAGCCGGACCTGGTTGATGTAATCGCCGGTGGCCTGCTCGTAGAGGCTGTGGAACAACATGCCCTGCTGCATCGCCGACAGCGGATACACATCGGCGACCTGGCGTGGCGCCAGCGGAAACTGATCGAGCTGCGCCTGCGTCAGGCCGGCCAACGGGAAGTCCGACGGGGTCAGGCCTTCGATGCCCGGGGTCAGGCAATGGCCGATCAACGCTGCGAGTTCTGCAGCGTAATCTTCGGCCAGGGCTTCAATCACCGCGCTGTCGAAACGCTCGCGGCTGAACGTCCAGCCCACCCGCAGCTCGCCGCCATACACTTGACCGTTGAGAGTCAGCCAGTTGCCCAGCGGCGCCTCCGGGCTCTGATCGAGGCCGGCGTTATCCGGCGACGGCACGAACAGCGCAGCGTCATCGCCGGCGAAACTGCCGTCGAACTGCCCGAGGTAGTTGAAGGTGATGCGCGGGCTCGGCAAGGCCTGCAGGCTCTGTTGCGCGCGGGCATCACCGAGGTAACGCAAGGCGCCGAAACCGATGCCCTTGTTGGGGATCGAGCGCAGTTGTTCCTTGATCTGCTTGATCGACTCGCCAAGCGTCTCTGCCGGCGTCAGGCGCACCGGGAACAGGCTGGTGAACCAGCCCACCGTGCGGGTCAGATCGACACCGTCGAACAGTTCTTCGCGGCCATGGCCTTCGAGCTGGATCAGCGTCGACGCCTGCCCGCTCCAACGGCCGATGACCCGCGCCAGCGCAGTCAGCAACAGATCGTTGACCTGAGTACGGTACGCCGCCGGGGCCTCTTGCAGCAGTTGGCGGGTCAGCTCGGCGCCGAGCCGGGTTTGTACGGTCTGGGCCAGACGATTGTCCTGACTGGCGTCAACGCGTTTGCACGGCAGATCGGTACTTACATCGCTCAGGCAGGCCTGCCAATAATCCAGTTCGGCCTGCAACGCCGGGCTGTTGGCGTAACGCTGCAAATGCTCGCCCCAGTCCTTGAAGGCGCTGGTCCGGGACGGCAGGCTCAACGGCTGATCATTCAGCAATTGCTGATAAGCGTTTTGCAGGTCTTCCAGCAGAATCCGCCACGACACGCCGTCCACCGCCAGGTGATGAATCACCAACTGCAAACGCTGCGTGCCATCGGCCAGATTCGCCAGTACCGCACGCAGCAACGGCCCGTGTTGCAGATCGAGACTGCGCTGGGCGCGGTTACCCAAGGCTTCAAGGGCGGCGGCATCGGCCACGTCCTCCTGCCAGAGCAGGTTCTGCGGCAGCGCTTCGACCGCGCGGTGCTCGGCCTGCCACACGCCATCGTGCTGAGTGAAGCTCAGGCGCAAGGCATCGTGATGAGCCACCAGTGCGCGCAACACTTGCTCGAGTTTTTCAGCGTCCAGCGCCTGCCGCGGTTGCAGCAGCACCGACTGGTTCCAGTGATGACGCTGCGGAATTTCGTCGGCGAAGAACTGCTGCTGGATCGGCAGCAGCAACGCTGCACCGCTCGCGGCTTGCTGATCAATCGTCGATTCGTCGCCACCCCACTGCGCGACCAGTGCCAGACGCTGTACGGTCTGGTGCTGGAACAGGTCTTTGGGATTGAGGCGAATGCCGGCCTGACGGGCACGGCTGACCACCTGAATCGAGATGATCGAGTCGCCGCCCAATTCGAAGAAGTTGTCGTTGATGCCGACTTGCGGCAGCTTCAGTACGTCTTGCCAGATCGCGGCCAGACCCTGCTCCATCGCGCTTTGCGGCGCCTGATAGGCCTGCTGCGCCTGGCTGGCGTCCGGTGACGGCAAGGCCATGCGGTTGAGTTTGCCGTTGGCGGTCAACGGCAATTGCGCCAGCAGCAACAGGTGCGCCGGAACCATGTGATCCGGCAGATTGGCCTTGAGTTCGGCGCGCACGCTGTCGCGCCACAGCGCCTGTTCGGCCGGGCTTGCGTCGAGCAGCGCGGCGTCGCCTGGCACCAGATACGCCACCAGTTGCTGACCGCTGAGGCCCGGCTGCGCCAGCACCACGGCCTGGCGCACGGCAGCCTGTTCCAGCAGTTGCGCTTCGATCTCGCCAAGTTCGATACGGAAACCGCGAATTTTCACCTGATGGTCGATCCGGCCGATGTATTCGATCACGCCGTCGGCGCGATAGCGCGCCAGGTCACCGGTACGGTAAAGACGCCCGCCATCGGCGGCGAACGGGTCGGGAATAAAGCGCAGGCTGGTCAGATCCGCACGGTTCAGGTAACCACGAGCCAGGCCGGCACGACCGACGTACAGCTCACCGATGCAGCCTTTGGCGACCGGATTCAGATCACCGTCGAGCAAGTACCAGGACAGGTCCGGGATCGGCTCGCCGATCGGACTGCTGGCATCACGCTGCAAGTCGGCCAGCGAAATCGGCCGGTAGGTCACGTGCACGGTGGTTTCGGTGATGCCGTACATGTTGATCAGTTGCGGTGCCTGATCGCCGAAACGCTCGAACCACGGACGCAGGCTCTTGACCTCCAGCGCCTCGCCGCCGAACACCACGTAACGCAGCGCCAGTGCTTGCGTCGCGTGTTCGGGGGCACAGGCCACTTGCATCAATTGCTTGAACGCCGACGGCGTCTGGTTCAGAACGGTGACGCCTTCACGGCAGAGCAAGGCGAAGAAATCTTCCGGCGAACGGCTGACCTCGTAAGGCACCACCAGCAGTTTGCCGCCGTACAGCAGCGCGCCGAAAATCTCCCACACCGAGAAATCGAAGGCGTAGGAATGGAACAGGCTCCAGACATCCGTGGCGCCGAAATCGAACCACGCATCAGTGGCCTCGAACAGGCGCAGCACGTTGCGGTGCGCGAGCAAGGTGCCCTTTGGCTGACCGGTCGAACCCGAGGTGTAGATCACGTATGCGAGGTTGTCGGCGCTCATGCGCACTTGCGGATTGCTGTCGCTGTAACCTTCGAGGTCTTCGCGATCCTGATCGAGCATCAGGCTGCGCACCGAGTCTGGCACGGGCAAACGCGCGAGCAGATGACTTTGCGTCAACAGCAGGCCGATGCCGCTGTCGCCGATCATGTAGCTCAGGCGTTCCTCCGGATACGTCGGGTCCAGCGGCACATAGGCACCGCCGGCCTTGAGAATCGCCAGCAGGCCGACCAGCATGTCGAGGCTGCGCTCCACCGCCAGACCGACGCGCACGTCCGGGCCGACACCGCTGGCAATCAGCTTGTGGGCCAACTGGTTGGCGCGGCTGTTGAGTTCGCCGTAACTCAAGGCCTGCCCGGCACAGCTCACGGCAATCGCTTGCGGGGCGCGGGCGGCTTGTTGTTCGATCCGTTGATGCAGGCACTGCTCGCTCGGGAAATCGCGGATGGCCGGGTTCCACTGCTGCAAGGTCGCCGCGCGTTCGGCAGCGTCATGCAGCGGCAGTTCGGCGATGCGCTGAGCGCTGTCGGCAACGATGCCTTGCAGCAGATGGGTCCAGTGTTGCGCCAGACGTTCGATGGTTTCGACGTCGAACAGGTCGGTGGCGTAGGTCAGCTCGGCCCAGACGTTGTCGCTCGATTCAAAGGTGTTCAGGGTCAGGTCGAACTGCGCTGTATTGGACGCCCAAGGCAAGCCTTCAATTGCCAGGTTCGGCAGCCGCGTGGCGCCCTGCGCCTGACGCACCTGGCTCTGGTGGTTGTGCATCACCTGGAACAGCGGGCTGTGGCTGAGGCTGCGCTCCGGTTGCAGCGCGTCGACCAGTTGTTCAAACGGCAGATCCTGATGCGCCTGCGCACCGAGCACCGTATTTTTCACTTGTTGCAGCAGGCTGCGGAACGTCTGCTGACTGTCGAACTCGGCCTTCAGAACCTGGGTGTTGACGAAGAAACCGATCAGGCCTTCGGTCTCGACCCGGTTGCGGTTGGCCACCGGCACTCCGACGCGGATATCGGCCTGACCGCTGTAGCGATGCAGCAAGGTCTGGAACGACGCCAGCAACAGCGCAAACAGCGTGACGTTTTCGCGCTGCGCCAGTTGCTTGAGCGCGGTGGCCAGTTCGCGGCTCAGCGGGATATCGCGACGGGCGCCACGATAGCTCTGCTCGGCTGGACGCGGACGGTCGGTCGGCAACTCCAGCAGCGGTTGATCACCATCGCCGAGTTGTGCGGCCCAGTAGCTCAATTGACGCTCGCGTTCACCGGCGTCCATCCACTGTTTCTGCCACACGGCGTAGTCGGCGTATTGCACCGGCAGCGCCGGCAATTGCACGCTCTGGCCCTGGCTGTAGGCGGCATACAACGCCACCAGCTCATCGACCATGACATTCATCGACCAGCCGTCGGAGACGATGTGATGCAGGGTGATGACCAGCGCGTGGTCATCGGCGGCCAGACGCAGCAGTTTGACCCGCAGCAACGGGCCTTGCTGCAGATTGAACAGGTGCAGGGTTTCGGCGGCAACCAGCGCTTGCAGCGCCGCCTCGTCGAGATCCGCTGCCACCTCCTGTACCTGCAGATGGAGCGTGCCGTGAGCCTGGATCACTTGCAGGGTCTGCCCCTGTTGTTCGACGAAGCAGGTGCGCAGCGATTCGTGGCGTTCGATCAGCGCGTCGAAGCTGCGCTGCAACGCCGGCAGATCCAGCTCACCGCGCAGACGCAGCGCCGCCGGCACGTGATAAGCGGTGCTGGTCGGTTCCAGTTGCCAGAGGAACCACTGACGCTCCTGGGCATAGGACAGCGCTAGCGGTTGCAGGCGTGGCAAGGCAACAATCGGCGGCTCCCGATGCGCCTGATCGACACCCAGCGCGGCGACGAAGTCTTCCAGCGTGCTGTGTTCGAACAACGTGCGCAGCGGCACCTGCACGTTCAGCGTCTGACGCACCCGCGAGACCACTTGCGTGACCAGCAACGAGTGGCCGCCCAGTTCGAAGAAGTTATCGCTCAGGCCCACGCGATCAAGCTTGAGCACCGCCTGCCAGATCTCGGCAACGTTGTGCTGAGTGGCGGTTTGCGGGGCGATGTAAGTCGATTGCAACTGGCTGGCGTCAGGTGCCGGCAAGGCTTTGCGGTCGACTTTGCCGTTCGGCGTCAGTGGCAGTTGCGCGAGGAACAACAGGTGCGCCGGCACCATGTATTCCGGCAGCTCGGCCTTGAGGCTGGCTTTCAATGCGGCGCGCAGTTCGACTTCAGCAATATCGTCGGCGGTCGGCACCACATAGCCGACCAGTTGCGGGCCGTTCGGGCCGTCCTGAGCAACTACGACGGTTTCGCGCACGCTATCGAGGGCGAGCAAACGTGCTTCGATCTCGCCGAGTTCAATCCGGAAACCACGGATTTTCACCTGATGGTCGATTCGCCCGATGTACTCGATCACGCCTTCGGCGCGGTAACGGGTCAGGTCGCCGGTGCGGTACAGACGCGCGCCGGTTTTCGAAAAGGGATCCGGGACAAAACGTTCGGCGGTCAGGCCTGGGCGCTGGAAGTAACCACGCGCGAGGCCGTCGCCGCCGATCAGCAGTTCCCCCGGGGCGCCGAGCGGATTGAGCTCCAGGTCGCTGCCGAGGATGTACAACGCGGTGTTGTCGATCGGCGTGCCGAGGAATGGACGGCTGCTGTCCGCACTCAAGGCGTGCTGCGCCGACCAGATAGTGGTTTCGGTCGGGCCGTAGAGGTTCCACACGCTCGGCGTCAGTGCAAGCATGCGTTGCGCCAGTTCCTGCGGCAGCGCTTCACCGCCACAGAGGAACGTGCGGCCCGCCAGGATTGGCGCCTGTTCATTGTCCAGCAGCATGCGCCAGGTCGAGGGCGTGGCTTGCAGCGCCGTCACGCCATGACGCGCGATCAGTTCGAGCACCGCTTGCGGGTCTTGATGCACATCCTTGCCGGTCAGCACCACACAGGCACCGGCCAGCAATGGGCCGTAGATTTCCAGGCCGAAAATATCGAACGAAAAGGTGGTCAGCGACAGCATGCGATCGGCGGCACAGATGCCCGGCTGCTTGATCATGCTCGCGACAAAGTTGCTCAGCGCCGCGTGGCGCACCATCACGCCTTTCGGTTTGCCGGTAGAACCGGAGGTGTAGATCGTGTAGGCCAGATGCTCGCCATTGACTGCCACGTCCGGCGCGGTCTGTGGATAAGCCGCCAGCCACTCGTGTGGTTGATCCAGCAACAGCGCTTGCACGCCCGGCGGGATCGGCAGCTGCGTCTGCAAATGGCTTTGGGTCAGCAGCAATTGCAGGCCGCTGTCCTCGATCATGTAGGCCAGACGATCCTGCGGATACGCCGGGTCCAGCGGCACATAAGCACCGCCGGCCTTGAGGATCGCCAGCAGGCCGACGATCATTTCCACGCTGCGCTCGACGGCGATACCGACCAGTTGATCCGGGCCGACACCGGCCTCGATCAGCTTGTGCGCCAGTTGACTGGAGCGGGCATCCAGCTCGCCGTAGCTCAGCACGTCTTCGCTGATGATCAGTGCCGTGGCCTGCGGTGTTTGCTGCGCACGCCGGGAGAAATCCTGCTGCACGCATTCGGCTTGCGCAGTGCGGTCGGCGCTGCGCAACCAGTCCTGCAACAGCACGCCGTGTTCGGCGCTTTCCAGCAACGGCAATTCGCCGACGCGCTGGCTCGGCGCGGCGACGATGCCGCGCAGCAGGTTCTGCCAGTGACGCGCCAGACGCTCGACAGTTTCAGCTTTGAACAGATCGGTGGCGTAGGTCAGCTCGGCGGCAAAACCGTCGCTGGACTCGTAGGTATTCAGCGTCAGGTCGAACTGCGCGGTGCGCCCTTCCCACTGCACATCCTCGACACTCAGCTGCGGCAACTGCGCCGCGTTGCGCCCCTGATCACGGCTGGTCTGATGGTTGAACATCACCTGGAACACCGGGCTGTGGCTCAGGCTGCGCTCCGGCTGCAGGGCTTCGATCAGTTGCTCGAACGGCAGATCCTGATGCGCCTGCGCGGCCATCGCCGCCTGCTTGACCTGAGCCAGCAACTGGTTGAACGGCAGTTGCCCGCTGACCTCGGCATTCAGCACCTGCGTGTTGACGAAGAAGCCGATCAGGCCTTCAGTCTCGACCCGATTACGGTTGGCGGTCGGCACTCCGACGCGAATCTGCGCCTGACCGCTGTAGCGATGCAGCAACGCCTGGAACGACGCCAGCAACAGCATGAACAGGCTCGCACCTTCGCGCTGCGCCAGCTGTTTGAGGGCGTCACCGAGGTCAGCCGGCAGGTTCAGCTCCAGCCGCGCACCGCGCAGGCTTTGCACGGCCGGACGCGGGAAATCGATCGGCAGCTCCAGCACCGGCTGCTCGCCGCCCAGGGTCTTGACCCAGTAGGCTAACTGGCGCTCACGCTCGCCCGCTTCCAGCCAGTGGCGCTGCCAGATCGCGTAGTCGGCGTATTGCACTTCCAGTTCCGGCAGGCTCAGCGGCTGCCCGGCGGTGTCGGCGGCGTAATGCTGGATCAGCTCGTTGACCAGGACTTTGATCGACCAGCCATCGGCGATGATGTGGTGCTGGATCAGCACCAGCACATGGTCGTCTTCCGCCACTTCGAGCAGCGCCACCCGCAGCAGCGGGCCCTGCTGCAAATTGAACGGGCGTGCGGTTTCGCTCTCGACGAAGGCCTTGATCGCGGCGTCTTCCCCGGCGGCGTCGAGGCCCTCCGGCAATGGCGTCAGGCTGATGCTCAGCGGCAACTGCGGATGAATCACCTGGCAAAAGCTTTCACCCTGTTCGGCGAAAGTGGTGCGCAAGCTTTCGTGGCGCGCCGCCACCGCGTTGAAGCTGCGCTCCAGCGCCGCCACATCCAGCCGACCCTTGAGGCGCAAGGCGCTGGGGATGTGATACGCGGTGCTGTGCGGGTCCATTTGCCAGAGGAACAGTTGACGTTCCTGAGCGTACGACAGAGGAATCGCCGCAAACCCGGAACGTGTTTCCGGGATCGGCAGGTTGGCCGGAGAGACGCCCTCTTCGAGCATCTTTTCCAGGTACAGCTTACGTTTGTCCAGCGGCAGAGTGATAAAGCGCTTGGCTACCCTCAAAGCAACACTCTTGTCCATCAGACTTCCTCCATATCGTCAAGCAGGGCTTCCAGCTTGCTCAGTTTCTGTTCGTTGATTGCCCCGCCTCCTGTATCGAGTCGAGCGACAAAATCGCTCAGGACGGGGTGCTGGAATAACAGTTGCGGGGTCAGCGTCAGGCCCAGTTCAAGAGCCATGCGCGACACCACGTTGACCGCCAGCAGCGAGTGCCCGCCGAGTTCGAAGAAGTGATCGTTCAAGCCGATGCGTTGCACTTCGAGCACTTGCTGCCAGATCGCCGCGACCTGCTGCTCAAGCTCACTGTGCGGCGCGACATACGCGGCCTGCATCTGGCTGGCATCGACCGCCGGCAGGGCCTTGCGGTCGAGTTTGCCGTTGGGGGTCAGTGGCAACTGCTCAAGGAACAGCAGGTGCGCGGGAATCATGTAGTCAGGTAACGAAGACTTGAGGCCAGTCTTTAGTCCCTCGCGCAGTTGCCGCTGCGCGTCCCCGTCGTGCATCTCCAGTGACGGGGCAACCACATACGCCACCAGTTGCGCGCCGGTGTCGCTCTCGACGGCCAGCACCGCCGCCTCGGTGACTGCCGGTTGCGCGAGCAATCGCGCCTCGATCTCCCCCAGTTCGATGCGGAATCCACGAATTTTCACCTGATGGTCGATCCGGCCCATGTACTCCAGCTCGCCCTCCTCGCGCTCTCGAATCAGGTCGCCGGTGCGGTACATGCGCTCGCCGCTGCCGACGAAAGGATTCGGTACGAAGCGCTCGGCGGTCATCGCCGCACGCCCCAGATAACCGCGAGTGATGCCGGCGCCGGACAGGTACAGCTCGGCCGAAACGCCTTGCGGCACCGCGTGCAGGTCGGCATCCAACAGATGGCTGGCGCTGTGCTCGAGCGCGCGCCCGATCCGTGCCTGACCACCGGCACTGCGGCGGGTCCAGGTCGAGTAAGTGGTGTCTTCCGACGGGCCGTACAGGTCGTAGACGTGCTCGACCGTCGACTGCTGATACAGCGCCTCCACCAGCGCTTGTTTCAGCGGCTCACCCGCCAGGTTGATGATGCGCACGCTCGGCGGAATCTGCCCGGCACGCTGCAGCGCGGCAATTGCCGACGGCACGGTGTTGATCAGGCGCACCTGATCGCGGGCCGACAGTTGCGGCAGCTCCAAGGCATTACGGGCGATGATCAGCGAGCCGCCGTTGGCCAACGTGACGAACAGCTCCCACACCGACAGGTCGAAGCACACCGAAGTCGAGGCCAGCACGCCTTGAATGTCCTCGCGGCTGTAGACCTTGGCCGACCAGTCGATCAGCGCCATGACGTTGCGATGGGCAATCGCCACGCCTTTCGGTTTGCCGGTGGAGCCGGAGGTGTAGATCACGTAGGCGAGGTTATCCGGCTGCACCGCAGTCTGTGGTGCAACAGCCGAATAGCTGCCCAGCGACAGCTGATCCAATAGCAGCACTTGGGTATCGCCCGGCACGCTCAGGGTCGCGGCAACCGCCTGTTCGGTGAGCAACACCCGCGCCCGGCTGTCTTCGAGCATGTAAGCCACGCGATCCGCCGGATAGTCCGGGTCGAGCGGCACGTAAGCGCCACCCGCCTTGAGCACCGCGAGCAAGGCAATCAGCAACTGCTCGGAACGCGGCATGGCCACGCCCACGCGCACTTCCGGGCCGACACCCAGCTCGACCAGTTTGTGCGCCAGACGGTTGGCCTGGGCATCCAGTTCGGCGTAGCTCAGTTGCTTATGGGCGAAGGTTACCGCCAAGGCATCCGGGATCGCCGCTACCTGACGGGCGATGGCTTGATGGATGCACTGCTCAGTAACGAAATCGCTGTTCACTTGCGGGCCGTGTTCAATCAGGTTCAGTTCACTGAGCGAACGTTCCCCGCCATCCGCCATCTGGCTCAGCAGACGCTGCAGATGCGCGCCCAACTGCGCCACGCTGGCCGCAGCGAAGCTGTCGCGCTGATAACTGAAATGCACCGACAGTTGCGCGCCCATGTTCACCAGCAGGGTCAGCGGATAGTTGGTCTGCTCCTGATTGGCCACCGCGCCGAAGCGCAGACCTTGCGGCGCACCGCGTTCCAGTGCTTCGCCGATCGGGTAGTTCTCGAACACCATCAGGCTGTCGAACAGCGCGTCACCGCCCTGCCCGGCCCAGCGCTGAATATCCGCCAGCGGCGTGTGTTCGAACTCGCGCGAGGCGAGGTTCTGCGCCTGCACTGCTTGCAGCCAGGCGATCACGCTCTGCTGCGCGGACGGCGCAGCGATCACCGGCAGCGTGTTGATGAACAGGCCGATCTGCGCTTCGGCACCCGGCAGATCCGCCGGGCGCCCGGCGACGGTGGCACCAAACGCCACGCAATCCTTGCCGGTGTAGCGCTGCAACAGCAGCAGCCACGCCGCTTGCACCACGGTGTTGACGGTGACTTTCGCGGCCCGGGCAAACTCGCCCAGGCGCTGGCTCAGCTCAGCGTCCAGCACCTGGTAATGATCGCCATAACCCACGCTCGGCAAACCGGCCTGCGGCCGCGCGATGGCATTGGCCAGGCGCGTCGGTTCCTGCAGATTGCCCAGCGTCGCCAACCAGTAGGCTTCAGCCGCCGCGCCATCCTGACGTTGCAGCCAGGCGATGTAATCGCGGTAGCGACCCGCGCCACGGGCGACCGCTTCGCCGCTGTAGTGCTGCAACACTTCGCCGAGCAACTGCGCGCTGCTCCAGCCGTCCATCAGGATGTGATGGTTGGTGTAGATCAGGTGATAACGCTCGGCTGCGGTGCGCACCAGCACCAGGCGCATCAGCGGCGCACAACTCAGGTCCAGACCCAGGGCGCGCTCCTCATCGGCGAGGGTTTGCAGCGCTGCCTCCAGATCAATCCTGCCATGCCAGTCGAGCACGCTGAACGGCACCTCGACCTGACGCTGCACCACTTGCACAGGTTGCGGTAGATCGCCTTGCCAGAAGAAGCCGCTGCGCAGGATGTCATGTGCATCCACCACCGCCTGCCACGCTGCGCGGAAGCGTTGCGGATCGACGCCGTCGACGTCCAGGCGCATCTGGTTGATGTAGTCGCCGTTGCCGTGTTCGAGCAAGGTGTGGAACAGCATGCCCTGCTGCATCGGCGACAGCGGATAGATGTCGTCGATGCCTTGCGGCTCCAGCACCAGCGCATCCAGTTGCGCTTGCGACAGTTGCGCCAGCGGGAAGTCCGACGGCGTCACGCCACGGTTGGCACTGTCGCAGCAGTGGCCGATCAGCGTGGTCAGTTCCTGCACATAGTCGTCGGCCAGACGCTGGATGGTGGCGGTGTCGAACATCGCGCCGCTGTAGGTCCAGCTCAGGTCCAGCTCACCGCCGAACACCTTGCTGTTGAGCGCCAGCGGATTGCCCAGCGGCCCTTGCAGATTGACCTCTGCGCCGCCGGACTCGCTGGTCGGCACGAACAGAGCATCGCTGGCAGCGTCGAAGCTGCCGTCGAACTGGCCGAGGTAGTTGAAGGTCAGGCGCGGCGCTGGCAAGGCTTGCAGGGTGGCACGCGCCGGCTCATCACCAAGGTGCGCGAGTGCGCCGAAGCCGATGCCCTTGTGGGGGATCGCCCGCAGCTGTTCCTTGATCTGCTTGAGCGACGCGCCGAGTTCCGCAGCCGGCGCCAGGCGTGCCGGGAATACGCTGGTGAACCAGCCCACGGTGCGGGTCAGATCGATGTGTTCGAACAGGTCTTCGCGACCATGGCCCTCAAGCAATACCAACGCATTGTCGTCACCGGTCCAGCGCACCAGCACCCGCGCCAGCGCGGTCAGCAACAGGTCGTTGACCTGGGTGCGATAGGCCGCCGGAGCTTCCTGCAGCAGCTGGCGGGTCAGGGTCTGATCGAGTTTGCTGCGCAGGGTCAGTGCCTGATCGTGTTGCTGACCACCCTGCGGCCGGTCGTAAGGCAAGGCCGCCGAAGCGCCCTGCAACTGCTGCTGCCAGAAGCCCAGTTCGGCCTGCAACGCAGGCGTTTTGGCGTAGTCCTGCAACGCTGCCGCCCAGGCTTTGACCGCACTGGTCTTGGCCGGCAACTGCACGGCGTTACCGGCGAGAATCTGCCGGTAAGCACGTTGCAAATCTTCGAACAGAATCCGCCACGACACGCCATCGACCACCAGGTGATGGACGATCAGCAGCAGGCGCTGACTGCCATCAGCCAGGTTCGCCAGCACCGCGCGGATCAGCGAACCGCCGCTCAGTTGCAGACTGCGCTGGGCCTTGTCGCCCAGTGCCTCAAGGGCGGCGAGATCAGCGACCTCGACTTGCCAGAGAATGGTTTCCCCCGCTTGCATGGCGACGTCGCGGTAGTGCGCCGACCAACCCGCGGCCTGCTCGACAAAGTCCAGACGCAAACTGTCGTGCTGCACGACCAACGCATCCAGCGCTTGCTCCAGTACCTGAGCATCCAGTGCCTGCGTCGGCTTGAGCATCACCGACTGGTTCCAGTGGTGACGGTCGGGAATCGCTTCGGCGAAGAATGCCTGATGAATCGGCAGCAGCGCGGTTTCGCCGGTTTGCGCATGCTGATCGATGGGCTGCACCGCCTCGCCAGTCTGCGCGACTGTAGCGAGGGCCTGAATGGTCTGGTGCTGGAACAGGTCTTTGGGGCTGAAGCGAATCCCGGCCTGCCGTGCCCGGCTGACCACTTGAATCGAGATGATCGAATCGCCGCCCAGTTCGAAGAAGTTGTCGCTAACACCGACTTGCTCAAGTTTGAGTACGTCCTGCCAGATGGCCGCCAGTTGCTGCTCCAGCGCGCTCTGGGGGGCGACATAGGTTTGCTGCAGTTGGCTGACGTCCGGTTTTGGCAGGTTCTTGCGATCGAGCTTGCCATTCGGCGTCAGCGGCATGCGCTCAAGACGCAGGACATACGCCGGCACCATGTGCGCCGGCAGGCTGGCCTTGAGCTGCGCGCGCAGGTCGTCGGTGAACTCGGCACTCGCTGAATCGCCGACCACGTAAGCCACCAGACGCTTGCCACTGCCGGCGCTGCCTTCCTGCGCCACGACCACCGCTTCACGCACGCCGTCGAGGGCTTGCAGCGCCGCTTCGACTTCGCCCAGTTCGATACGGAAACCGCGAATCTTCACCTGATTGTCGATGCGATCCAGATAGTCGAACGTGCCGTCGACACGCTGGCGCACCAGGTCGCCGGTGCGATAGAGCAAGCCGCCATTTGCGCTGAACGGGTCGGCGACAAAACGCTCGGCGGTCAGCCCCGGACGGTTCAGATAACCCCGCGCCAAACCGGTGCCACCGAGGTACAACTCCCCGGCCATACCTTGTGGCAACAGGTTCAGATCGGCGTCGAGCACATAGGCGCTGCGGTCGCCGATCCGGCTGCCGATCGGCGCGTAAACGGCGCCGCACGGTTCTTCACGGCCAGCCTTCCAGATCAACGGCGTGACCACGGTTTCGGTTGGGCCGTAGCCGTTGATGATGTAGTCCGGATCGAGCGCGCGTTTGACCCGCTCGAAACTGGCGTTTGGCACCGCATCGCCACCGAAGCAATAGATCCGCACCTTCGGCGGGTTGCCGACACGCTCGGCGTGTTCGGCCAGTTGTTGCAGGTATACCGGCGGGAACGCGACCACGCTCACGCGGTGTTCGATCATCGCGTTATAGGTCTGCTCCGGCGTCCACAGCGTGTCGTCGCGAATCAGCAGCGAAGCCCCGTGGGTCAGGCTGGTCAGCCAGCGTTCGTGGGCGCCGTCGAAGGCGAACGACATGAAGTGGAATTCGCAGTCGCTGTCGCGCATTTCGTAGCGCTGACCGATGGCCTGGCAATGCATCGCCAGTGGGCCATGGGCCACGCTGACGCCTTTCGGATTGCCGGTGGAACCGGAGGTGTAGATCACGTACGCGAGGTTATGCGGATCGACTGGCACCTGAGGCGCCGAGATCGGCAACTGGCGCAGGTCGAGACGATCCAGTTCCAGCAATGGCACCGACTCGTCGACCGGCAATTGCGCCGATACCGACGAATCGCTGATCAGCAGCGCCAGCCCTGAATCTTCGATCAGAT
Organism: Pseudomonas sp. IT-93MI4; assembly: GCF_949767635.1. Lineage (NCBI taxonomy): Bacteria > Pseudomonadati > Pseudomonadota > Gammaproteobacteria > Pseudomonadales > Pseudomonadaceae > Pseudomonas > Pseudomonas sp. IT-93MI4. The sequence continues at coordinate 121,543 of NZ_CATKPP010000001.1, read as the reverse complement.
AGGCCAGGCGTTCACGCGGATAACTGGTATCCAGCGGCACATACGCACCGCCGGCCTTGAGCACCGCCAGCAGCGCGACGATCACCGCCTCGCTGCGTGGCAGGGCCACGCCGACCCGGGTCTCGGCGCCGACACCACGGGCGATCAGCGCGTGGGCCAGTTGATTGGCACGCTGCTCGATCTCGCCATAACTGAAATGCTGACCGTTGAAGATCACCGCGGTGCGCTGCGGACGCTCGGCCGCCAGCGCAGCAATGCGCTGATGCACAGCGATGTCCAGCGGGTATGGCTGCGGCTGGTTTTCGGCTTGCTGGCGGGCATGCTCTTGCGCGCTGGCCAGAGCGATCTCACCGAGGTTGCGTTCGGCCGACACGGCGAATTGCTCAAGCAATTGCAGCAGGTGGGCACTGATGCCTTCGATCACCTCACCGGCAAACTGGCTGCGGTCGAAGCTGTAGTGCAACGCCAGTTGCTGACCGAGGGTGACCGCCACGCTCAGGGCGTAGTGGGTCTGCTCCAGGTTGCCGACATCACCGAACTGCAGGCCCTGCCCGGCCTGGCTCAGCGCCTGGGCGACCGGGTAGTTTTCGAACACCAGAATGTTGTCGAACAGCGCCTCACCGCCCTGCCCGGCCCAGCGCTGGATATCCGCCAGCGGCGTGTGTTCGAAGTCGCGCAGGCTGAGGTTTTGCGCCTGCACCGTTTGCAGCCACTGGCCCACGCATTGATCCGGACGCGGCGTGCCGATCACCGGCAAGGTGTTGATGAACAGGCCGACCTGCTGCTCGATGCCCGGCAAATCCGCCGGGCGCCCGGCCACGGTCGCACCGAACGCCACCGCTTCGTGACCGGTGTAGCGTTGCAGCAACAGCAGCCACGCAGCTTGCACGAGGGTATTGACGGTGACTTTCTGCTGGCGGGCAAACGCTTCCAGCGCCTGGGTGCGCGGCACGTCCAGCGTCAGGTAATGGTCACCGTGGCCGCTGTCGCCTTCGCCGCCGGTGGCGGCGCGAGCCAGTCGGGTCGGCTCTTGCAGCGCGGCCAACTGAACGCTCCAGAAGTCCTGACTGAGTTGCGCGTCCTGACGCTGCAGCCAGGCGATGTAGTCGCGATAACGTCCGCCACCATGGGCCGGGGTGCGACCGCTGTAGCGCTGCAAGACTTCGCCGAGCAACTGCGAGTTGCTCCAGCCGTCCATCAGAATGTGGTGATGGGTGTAGATCAGGTGCCATTGCTCGGCAGCGGTCTGCACCAGCACCAGACGCAGCAACGGTGCCTGGCTCAGATCGAATCCTTGCTGACGTTCGGCATCGGCCAGCGCCGCAAGGGCTGCCGGCTGATCGTCGCGCTCGCGCCAGTCGAGGATGCTGAACGGCAACTGCACCTGTTTTTGCACGATCTGCAGCGGTTGCGCCAGTTCGCCTTGCCAGACGAAACCGCTGCGCAGAATGTCCTGCGCAGCGACGGTAGCCTGCCATGCGGCGCGGAAGCGCTCAGGGTCAAGACCTTGCACATCCACGCGCAACTGGTTGATGTACTCACCCGCAGCCTGCTCGTAGAGGGTGTGGAACAGCAAACCCTGCTGCATCGGCGACAGCGGATAGACATCATCGAGCTGACCGGCCGGTACCGGCAGCGCATCCAGTTGCGCCTGGGTCACCCGAGCCAGCGGGAAGTCCGACGGCGTCGCTTGCGCAATGGGTAGCGTGCAGCAATGTTCGATCAACGCCTGCAATTCGATGGCGTATTGATCGACCAGGTGCTGCACCGTGGCGCTGTCGAACATCTCGCGGCTGAAGCCCCAGCTCATCGACAGTTCGCCGCCATACACCTGACCTTCCACGGTCAGCCAGTTGCCCAGAGGCGCCGACGGATCCTGCGCCACGCCGCTGGCTTCAACCGACGGCACGAACAGCGCCGCCTCGTCGAACTGGCGGTCGAACTGGCCGAGGTAGTTGAAGGTGATGCGCGGTTGCGGCAGCGAGGCCAGTTCGGCGCGCACCGACGGCGCGGCCAAATGCCGTAGCACGCCGTAACCCAGACCTTTGTCCGGCACCGCGCGCAGTTGCTCCTTGATCGCCTTGATCGAGCCGTCGAGATCAGCGCTGGCGGTCAGGTTGACCGCGAACAGACTGGTGAACCAGCCCACGGTGCGGGTCAGGTCAATGTCATCGAACAGATCTTCGCGGCCATGCCCTTCCAGTTCGATCAACGTGCCCGGCTGCTGGCTCCAGCGGCTGATGGTGCGCGCCAGTGCGGTGAGCAACAGATCGTTGACCTGGGTGCGATAGGCGGCGGGCGCCTGTTGCAGCAACTGGCGGGTGCGCTCGGCGTCGAGGCGCCATTCGATTTTCTCGCCATGCAGGTTGTGCAGGCTGCCATCCGGGCGGTCGCACGGCAGATCCTTGGCACCCTGATGCTGGGCTTTCCAATAACCCAATTGCTCATCGAAACGCGACGCATCCTGCGCCAGACGCGCCGTCCAGCTCTGGAACGCGCTGGTCTTGGCCGGCAACTGAATGCCGCCACCCGCCGCCAGTTGCTCGTAAGCCTGCTGCAGATCTTCCAGCAGCACCCGCCAGGAAACGCCATCGACCGCCAGGTGATGAATGATCAGCGCCAGTCGTTGCGAGCCGTCGGCCATGGTCACCAGCAACGCGCGCAGCAGCGGGCCGTTTTGCAGGTCGAGGCTGCGCTGAGCTTCGTTGCATAGCGCCTGCAACTGTTCGGCAGATTCGGCATCGCGTTGCCACAGCTCAGCGCCCGTCAGCAGCGGGCCGTGGCTTTGCTGCCAGCCTTCGCTGCCTTCGACAAAACGCAGGCGCAAGGCGTCGTGGTGATTGATCAGGTGGGTCAGCGCCGCATCGAGCCATTGTGCGTTCAATGCCTCACGCGGGGTCAGCAGCAACGATTGGTTCCAGTGCTCGCGCACCGGCATCGCGCGGCTGAAGAAATCCTGCTGGATCGGCCCGAGCACGGCGTCGCCGGTCACCGGCCCCTGATCCACCGAAGACAGATGATCGTGGCTCGCGACCAGCGCCAGACTGCGCACGGTCTGGTACTGGAACAGGTCACGCGGGCTGATACGGATCCCGGCCTGTCGCGCACGGCTGACCACTTGAATCGAGATGATCGAATCGCCGCCCAGCTCGAAGAAGTTGTCTTCGAGGCCGACGCGGTCGAGGCCGAGCACAGCTTCCCAGATCGCCGCGAGGGCTTTCTGCATGGCGTCCTGTGGCGCCACGAATGCCTGTTGCGGCGCGGCCTCCGGTTGTGGCAAGGCCTTGCGGTCGAGCTTGCCGTTGGCGGTGACCGGCAATTTGTCGAGGGTGATCAGGTAGGTCGGCACCATGAACTCCGGCAGACTGCCGAGCAGCCACGCCTTGACCTCTTGTTGCCACTGCTCGTCTGCCTGCGGGTTTTCCAGCACCAGATAAGCCACCAGATGCTTGCCGCCCTGCACCAGCACCACCGCCTCACGCACCAGCGAGTGCTGCATCAGGCGGGTTTCGATTTCACCCAACTCAATGCGCAAACCGCGCAACTTGACCTGATGGTCGAGACGCCCGAGGTATTCGATCACGCCGTCGGCACGCTGCCGCACACGGTCGCCGGTGCGGTACAGGCGCGCGCCGTGATGGAACGGGCACGGCACAAAACGTTCGGCCGTCAGCGCCGGGCGCTGGTGATAACTGCGCGCCAGCCCGGCGCCGCCCAGATACAACTCACCGGCGACACCGCTCGGCACCGGCAGCAATTCGGCATCGAGGACATGGGTGCGCAGGTTGGCGATCGGCCGGCCGATCGGCACGCTGTCCGCGCCTTCTTCGACACAGGTCCAGTGAGTGACGTCGATGGCCGCTTCGGTCGGGCCATACAGGTTGTAAAGGCTCGCGTTCGGCAGTTTGGCGAAGACTTGCAGCTGCGCATCCAGCGGCAACGCTTCACCGCTGCAGACAATCCGCTTGAGTCCGCTGCAGCTTTCCACGCCGGCCTCGTGAATGAACGCCTGCAACATCGACGGCACAAAGTGCAGCGTGCTGATGCCGTGGCGGTTGATGCTATCGATCAGTTGCAGCGGATCACGGTGCGCGCCCGGCGCGGCCACCACCAGCCGTGCGCCGGTCAGCAGCGGCCAGAAGAACTCCCACACCGACACGTCGAAACTGAACGGGGTTTTCTGCAGCACCGAATCACTGGCGTCCAGCGCATAGGCTTCCTGCATCCAGCACAAACGGTTGACCAGCGCCGCGTGGCTGTTGCCGGCGCCCTTCGGTTTACCGGTGGAACCCGAGGTGTAAATCACGTACGCCAGGTTCAGCGGATCGACGCTGACGTTGGGACGGCTGTCGCTGTAACGGTCGAGCAGCCCCGGCTGATCCAGGGTGATGACGTTTACGCCGTCAGTCGGCAGCGCTGCCAGCAGCGCCTGTTGCGTCAGCAGCAAGGTGATGCCGCTGTCCTCGATCATGTAGGCCAGACGCTCCTGCGGGTACTCCGGATCCAGCGGCACGTAGGCGCCGCCGGCCTTGAGAATTGCCAGCAGCGCGACGACCATTTCCACCGAACGCAGAGCGCACACGCCGACCAGACTGTCCGCCTGCACACCTTGTTCGCGCAGCAGATGCGCCAGGCGATTGGCCCGGGCATCCAGTTCGGCGTAACTCAGGGTCTGTTCGCCGAATACCAGTGCCGGTGCCTGCGGCGTGCGCGCGACCTGTGCTTCGATCAACTGGTGAATCGGCGTGTCGCTCGGGTATCGCGCGTGGACGTTGTTCCAGTCGTGCACCAACGTGCGCTGCTCGTCAGCCTCCAGCAGCGGCAACTCACCGATGCGCTGCGACGGATCAGCGACCATCGCCGTCAGCAGGCGCAGCCAGTGCCGCGCCATGCGTTCGATGGTCGGTGCATCGAACAGGTCGCTGGCGTAGGTCAGCGCGGCGTGCAGCTTGCCGCCCTTCTCCCAGGTGTCCAGCGTCAGGTCGAACTGGGTGGTGCGGCTCTGCCAGTCGAGGCTGTCAAGTTGCAGGCCGGATGCGGTGCTAATGGTGGCGATATCGGCGACGTGCGGCTGATGGTTGTACATCACCTGGAACAGTGGCGTGTGGCTGAGGCTGCGTTCCAGCTTCAGCGCTTCGACCAGTTGCTCGAACGGCAGATCCTGATGCGCTTGGGCACCGAGCGCGGTTTCCTTGACCGCCCGCAGCAGTTCATCGACCCGAGTCTGTCCGTGCAGCTGCGTGCGCAGCACCTGGGTATTGACGAAGAAGCCGATCAGGCCTTCGATCTCGCCGCGATTGCGGTTGGCGATCGGCACGCCGACCCGCAGGTCGGTCTGCCCGGTGTAACGGTGCAGCAGCGCATTGAAGGCGCCGAGCAGGAACATGAATAAAGTGACTTGATGCTGTTGCGCAGTGCTGCGCAGTTGCTCGGCGAGTTGGCCGTCGACCGCAAACTCGTAACGAGTGCCGCGATAGCTCGGCATCGCCGGGCGCGAATGATCCAGTGGCAGCTCCAGCACCGGGTGTTCGTCGCCCAGTTGCGCCTGCCAATAGTCGAGCTGGCGCGCCTGTTCACCGGCCTCCAGCCAGCGGCGTTGCCACAGCGAATAGTCGCTGTACTGGATCGGCAGTGGCGGCAATTGCGGTGCCTGACCGGCGTCGAAGGCGTCGTAGCAACGGATGAATTCGTCGATCAACACGTTCATCGACCAGCCATCGGAGACGATGTGGTGCAGGGTCAGCAGCAGCACGTGTTCCTGCTCGGCAAGCTTGAGCAAGGTCACCCGCAGCAACGGGCCGACCGCCAGATCAAATGGCAACACCGACTGCTGTTCGGCGGCACGGATCACCGCCTGCTCGCGCTCGCTGGCCGGCAGTGCGCTGAAGTCTTCCCGGTTAATCAGCAGCGGCGCGGTGGCTGGCACTTGCAGGAGGCTGTCATCGGCCTGGCGCTGGAACACCGTGCGCAGGGTTTCGTGGCGCTCCACCAGACTGGCGAAAGCTTGCTCCAGCGCCGACTGGTTCAGTCGACCATTGAGTCGCACCGCACCGGGCAGGTTGTAGGCGCCGCTCTGCGGATCGAGTTGCCACAGGAACCACATGCGTCGCTGCGCGTAAGACAGCGCCTGACGATCCTCGGCTGCGATGCCGGCCGGTATCGGGAACCGCGCGAAATCCACGCCCTCCTTGTGCAGGGCCGCGAGGAACATCTGGCGCTTTTCCAGGGGCAACCCGATAAACCGGCGAGCAAGTTTCAAGGAGTCTTCAGCATTCATTTCTCAGCATCCGGATCAGTAGGCAGGAAGCACAAAGGCACGTCGTCCCTATAAAACGAATGCAGACCGGAAAAATTAGCGAATGAGAACAACTGTCAGGCGGGAGGTAGGGCGGCTTTTTTCATGCACACAAATCAAATGTGGGAGCGGGCTTGCTCGCGAAAGCGGTGTGTCAGTCAACGATGCAATAACTGAAATACCGCTTTCGCGAGCAAGCCCGCTCCCACATTGGGTGATGCGCTGTTCAGGCGATTGCGGCCATGACATGCCGACGATGATGCCCTTCCAGCTGATCCTTGATCACCTTGAGCACTTTGGCCTCATGCTCATGAATGAAGAAGTGCCCGCCGGCGAGCATGTCCACCGAAAAGCTGCCACGGGTTTCCTTGCTCCAGCCGATCAGTTGTTCGGTGGTCGCGCGATCCGCCTTGCCGCCCAGCACGTGCACCGGGCAGTTGAGCAACGGCCGCGACAACGGCTCGAATTTGCCGCAGAGCAGAAAGTCGGCGCGCAGGATCGGCAGGGTCAGGCTCATCAGCTCGGCATTGGCCAGCACTTCTTCGCTGGTGCCGTTGAGCGTGCGCAATTGATCGATCAGCTCGGCGTCGGTTTTCGGCTCGGCAAAACCGCGATCGTAATCGGCGCGCATCGTCGGCGCCGCCGTGCCCGAGGCAAACAGCGCCACCGGTTCCGGACAGCCCAATGCGCGCAGCGCGTGAGCGATTTCGCAGGCCAGCAGCGCGCCCAGGCTATGGCCGAACAACGCATACGGCGCTTTGAGATTCGGCCGCAATTCCTTGGCCAGTTGCATCGCCTGCGCCCGCATATCCGTGTGCAGCGGCTCGTCGAAACGTGCGCCGCGCCCCGGCAGTTCCACCGGTTGCAGTTGCAGCCATTGCGGCAGTTTTGGCCGCCAGCGGCTGTAGACCATGGCGCTGGCGCCGGAGTACGGCAGGCACAGCAGGGTCAGCTTGTTCACCCAGCTTTTCCTCGAAAAATTTGTCTGTAGAGAGAAACGGATTACGCCCCCGGCAAATTAGTCGCGCGCCGGTAAATTGCGCCAACAGGCGCTCGTTAACTGTTCAGGCCAAAACCAATAACGAGGATTCACCGTGGACCTGCAGAGCATCCTGGGCAAGTTGTTCGCCAATGCCAGTGCCGTCGGCATCGAAGGCGTTTTCCAATTCGTGTTTGGCCCGCAGCAGGCCTACTGGTCCGAGGTCAAGGCCAGCAGTCGCACCGCGCCCGGACGCCACCCCAGCCCCGACGTGACCATTGAAGTCGCCGAGAGTGATTTTCTCGGGATCATGGGCGGCCGAGTCAATGTCGAAGAACTGTTCGCCAGCGGCCGTCTGAAAATAGGCGGTAACATGGGCCTGGCGACGCTGCTGCCGCAGATTATCGAGCATGCGATGCACGGTGGCGCAGTGGCGCAAAAGGTCGACATGAACAAGCGCTACCCGACCCCACCACGCTTCAGTGAACAACTCACCGCCGGGCTGCCGGTGCAGACCCGCATCGAGCGCCATGCGCGCGATGAATTGTCGGTCAGCGAATTCAAAAGCAGATACTTGCCCAACGGCATCCCGGTGGTGATCAGCAATGCCTTGCAGGACTGGCCGCTGTTCAAGCTCAGTCGCGAGGAATCACTGGTGCATTTCGCCGAACTGCAGGGCATCACCCGCCACGGCGATTACGTGAAGAAAACCTTTTCCACCGAACGTGATTTCCGCTCGACGTCGATGGCCGAGTTCATTGCCTCGCTGGACCAACCGGCAGTCAAACGGGCTGACGGCGAACCGCCAGCCTACATGGGCAACAACATCCTGCCGGCGCAATTGCTGCAGCAGATCAAGTACCCGCCCTACTTCGATGCCTCGCTGTTCATCCCGCCACGGATCTGGATCGGCCCCAAAGGCACGCTGACGCCGCTGCACCGCGACGACACCGACAACTTGTTCGCGCAGGTCTGGGGCCAGAAGCAGTTCACCCTCGCCGCCCCGCATCACCGCGAGGCGCTGGGCACCTGGTCGACAGCGCCAAAGGGTGGCCTGGATGGCTGCGACTTCAACCCCGACGCACCGGACTATGAGCGCTTTCCCGCAGCACGCGATGTGACGTTCCTGCGCGTGACGCTGGAGGCCGGGGATCTGCTGTTTCTGCCGGAGGGCTGGTTCCATCAGGTGGAATCGGTGTCGACGTCACTGTCGGTGAATTTCTGGGTGAATTCGGGACGGGGTTGGTAACCCATCCGCTGTCTGTGTGGATAACTCTGTGGCGAGGGGATTTATCCCCGATCGACTGCGCAGCAGTCGCAAACTCACCCGGCACGCTTCTTCTGAAGGAAAGAGCTGGCTGGATTTGGGGCTGCTTCGCGGCCCATCGGGGATAAATCCCCTCACCACAACAGCTCATCAATGCCGGGTTATTTCAGGTGCCGATAACTCTGAAACGCCGACGCCAACACCACCGCCCCCGCCACAATCGCCAGCCAGAATCCGCTGCGTGCACCGAAAGCATCCACCAGAGCGCCCGAGCCGGCGGCGCCGATCGCCACGCCGATGCTCAACCCCGTCACCAGCCAGGTCAGGCCTTCAGTCAGTTTGGCCGGCGGCACGATGCGCTCGATCAACGCCATCGCCACAATCAGCGTCGGCGAGAAGAACAATCCCGCGACAAACACCGCCAGCGACAAACCGAAAATATTGCTCGCCAGCAACAATGGCAGCGTGGTCACCGCCGTCGCCACGCCGCCGTACAGAAACAGGCGCGGCAACGGCAGTTTCGAGCGCATCGCGCCAAACGCGATACCGGCCAGACACGAGCCGATGGCGTACACCGACAACACGATGCTCGCCGCCGCCGGTTGGCCCTGCTGCTGGGCGAAGGCGACGCTGACCACATCGACCACACCGACGATGACGCCCATGGCAAGCATCAACGCCAGCAGCCATTGCACGTCGGTCGAGCGAATGATCGAACCCTGATGCTGTGATTCCTGCGGGTGCACCGCCGGCTCGGTACTGCGCTGAGCAACAAACGCGGTCACCCCGATCGCCAGTGCCAGCAGCGCCGCCAACGGCCCAGCCTCGGGAAACGCCACCACGCACAAACCCACCGACAGCGGCGGGCCGACGATGAAACAGACTTCATCGAGCACCGATTCCAGCGCGTAGGCGGTCTGCAATTGCGGCTGGCCGCGATAGATCTCGGTCCAGCGCGCACGCACCATCGCCGACATGCTCGGCATGCACCCGGCCAGCGCGGCGAAGATGAACAGCGTCCAGGTCGGCGCCTGCAAACGCGTGCACAGCAGCAACATCAACAGCGCCCCGCCACCGATCAACGCCGACAACGGCAGCACTTTGCCCTGGCCGTAACGATCCACCAGCCGCGAGACCTGCGGCGCACAAAACGCCGTGGCCAGGGCAAACGTCGCCGCCACCGCACCGGCCAGCGCGTACCCGCCCTTGAGCTGCGAGAGCATGGTGATCACGCCAATGCCGGTCATGGAAATCGGCATGCGCGCGATCATCCCGGCCAGTACAAAAGCCCGGGCGCCGGGGGCGGTGAATAATTCGCGGTAGGGGTTTGCCATGGGTACAGCCTCATCAAGGGCCGCCAAGTTGCCATAAAGATTGATGAGCGTGGAAGCGGGGAATTGTTGGTGGAATGTGAAGGTCCCTTCGCGAGCAAGCCCGCTCCCACAGGGGCAACGCATTCTAACCGTGGGAGCGAGCCTGCTCGCGAAGAGGCCGGCATGTTCACCACAACACGTCACCGTCGAATGAACTCTCATGGCTTGCGACCAGTCAGCTAAATAAGTCCTCAATCAAGGCACGACTTCGCATGCAAATATCCCTCGCCCGCCAAGTGGCACTGGTCACCGGCGCCAGCTCCGGCATCGGCCACGCTGCCGCCAAAGCGCTGGCCGCTGCCGGCGCAGCCGTCGTGATCAATTACAACCGTCAGGCCGAACCTGCCGAGGCGCTGGCGCAGCAAATCATCGCCGACGGCGGTCAGGCACTGGCCATCGGCGCCGATGTGTCGAAGGAAGACGAGGTTGAACGGCTGTTCGCCGAGACCCTTGAGGCCTTTGGCTCGCTGGATATCCTGGTGGCCAACTCCGGCCTGCAAAAGGATGCCGCTGCGGTCGACATGACCCTCGAAGACTGGAACACGGTGATCGGCGTCAACCTCACCGGCCAGTTCCTCTGCGCTCGCGCCGCGCTGCGGATTTTCAATCGCCAGGGTGTGCGTGAAGGCGTGTCCCGCGCGGCCGGCAAGATCATTCACATGAGTTCGGTACATCAACGCATTCCGTGGGCCGGGCACGTCAACTATGCGGCGTCCAAGGGCGGCGTCGATCAATTGATGCAGACCCTCGCCCAGGAAGTCAGCCAGCAGCGCATCCGTATCAACGGCATCGCGCCGGGGGCGATTCGCACGGCAATCAACAAAGAAGCCACCGAAGGCGCCGCCGGTGAAAAGCTGCTGGAGCTGATCCCCTACGGTCGCATCGGCGACGTTGAGGACATCGCCAATGCGGTGGTGTTTCTCGCTTCCGATGCCGCCGACTACATCGTCGGCACCACCCTGTTCATCGACGGCGGCATGAGTCTTTATCCGGAGTTTCGCGGCAATGGCTGAGCATCATCCTGAACGACAAAGCCCGATCGACGCCCACGGCATCATCGGCGACCTGCGCAGTGCCGCACTGGTCAACGACAAGGGCAGCGTGGATTTTTTCTGCTGGCCGGAATTCGACAGCCCGTCGATCTTCTGTTCGCTGCTCGACACGCCCGAGGCAGGAATTTTCCAGCTCGCCCCGGACTTGCCCGATGCCCGGCGCGAGCAGATCTACCTGCCGGACACCAACGTGCTGCAGACGCGCTGGCTCAGCGAGTATGCGGTGGTGGAAATCACCGACCTGCTGCCGATCGGCGACAGTGTCGATGACCTGCCGCTGCTGATGCGCCGGGTGCGGGTGGTCAGCGGGGAAGCGACGTTTCACATGCGTTGCGCGGTGCGCCATGACTATGCCCGCGCCAACACCCGGGCGCAGATGGATCAACAATCGGTGATATTTAGCGCCGAGGGTCAGCCATCGCTGCGGCTGGTGGCGGATCAGGCGTTGCACATCGATGGCGAGTCGGCCGTTGCTTCCTTCAGCTTGAAACAGGATCAGCACGCCGAATTTGTTCTCGGTGGCGCCGACGATTCGCGTTTCAAGGATGACGGCGCGAAAATGTGCCTGGAGCGCACGTTGAAGTTCTGGCGCGACTGGATCGGCCAGTCCAACTACCGCGGGCGCTGGCGCGAGATGGTCAATCGCTCGGCACTGGCGCTGAAGTTGCTGACCTCGCGCAAGCACGGCGCGATCCTCGCCGCCGCCACCTTCGGCCTGCCGGAAACTCCCGGCGGCGAGCGCAACTGGGATTATCGCTACACCTGGATCCGCGACGCCTCGTTCACCGTCTACGCGTTCATGCGCCTGGGTTTTGTCGATGAGGCCAATGCCTACATGGGCTGGCTGCGTGGGCGGGTCAGCGATTGTCAGGGTAATTCGACAAAACTCAACATCCTCTATGCGATCGACGGTCGCCAGGAGCTGCCGGAAACCGAACTTTCTCACCTCTCCGGTCATGGCGGCGCACAACCGGTGCGCATCGGCAATGGCGCGTACGATCAGATTCAGCTCGATATCTTCGGCGAACTGATGGACGCGGTGTACCTGGTCAACAAGTACGGCGACGCGATTTCCCACCAAGGCTGGAAACACGTGCGCGAAGTGGTCGATCAGGTGTGTGAGACCTGGCAGACCACCGACGTAGGCATTTGGGAAATGCGCGGTGAGCAACATCACTTCCTGCACTCGCGACTGATGTGTTGGGTGGCGCTTGACCGGGCCATCCGCCTGGCCTCGAAACGCTCGCTGCCGGCGCCGTTCGTCCAGTGGGATCAGACCCGGCAGGCGATCTATGCCGACATCTGGGACAACTTCTGGGATGAGGAGCGCGGGCATTTCGTCCAGTACAAGGGCGGCACCGCGCTCGACGGTTCGATGCTGCTGATGCCGCTGGTGCGCTTCGTCAGCGCCAAGGACCCGCGCTGGCTGTCGACCCTTGAAGCGATCGAAAAGCATCTGGTGCGCGACGGCATGGTTTATCGCTATCGCAACGACGACGCCAACATCGACGGTCTGACCGGCACCGAAGGCGCGTTTGCCGCCTGCTCGTTCTGGTACGTCGAATGCCTGGCCCGGGCCGGTCAGGTGGAAAAGGCGCATCTGGAGTTCGAGCAATTGCTGCGTTATGCGAACCCGCTGGGCCTGTACGCCGAAGAGTTCGACAGCAAAGGCCGCCATCTGGGCAACACCCCGCAAGCGCTGACGCATCTGGCGCTGATCAGTGCGGCGAGTTTTCTTGATCGGCGGTTGAGCGGGGAGAAGAGTGTTTGGCAGCCGTAATTTCGCCAGTGTCTGTAGGAAATATGCCGCATCAGCGCGCTTCGCCGGGCTAACCCCTACACAGAAGTAAACAGAATCAGATCTCCTGTGGTGAGGGGATTTATCCCCGATCGGCTGCGCAGCAGTCCTGATTTTTCCGGTGCATTTCGTCAACAGCACCGCGTTGCTTGGCTTTGCGCCTGCTGCGCAGCCGATCGGGGATGAATCCCCTCACCACAGTTTGGGTAGTTTGTTCCTGCTTCTTCTAAACAACACCCAGGCAAATCCCTCCCCCGCAACCTGCACTTACACCCTGAAATACCCTGTTGCCAGCTGTTACATCCCCCCCTACCATCCACCGCAACGGGCACAGCGGAGCTGTCCAATAAAACCCGAATTCAAGGAACCAGAATGACCCAGCACGTCCACCGCCCCATCGCCACGCCCCTGCGCACCGGCCTGACCCGCACCCAACTCTGGGAAGCCGCCGACAAAGGCCTGATCAAGTGCTGGGAAATCGGCCGCCAGCGCGCCACCCGCTTCCCCGACCTTGCGCAACAATGCCTCGCCGGCGAACTGCCGGTGCTCGGCTGGAAAGGTGGCGTGAGCCGCAGCCTGAAGAAAAACGAGAAATACGGCTCGCTGAAATACCTGGCGCAGTGGCAGGGGTTGCGTGGCGAGGATCTGGATATTGATCTGGGTGAGGAACGTTCGCTGACCTGCTCGCGGACGAAGATGCGGGTGACGTTTACCCCGGATCGGACGAAGTATTTCAATCAGGTGGCGGAAGCCGAGGCTTAAGGAGAAGCAACCCCGGCAAGTGACGCTTCACCTGTGGCGAGGGAGCTTGCTCCCGCCGGGTTGCGAAGCGACCCCATACTTCAATGGACCTGCTGCGCAGGCCTGCGGGAGCAAGCTCCCTCGCCACAAAGGAATGGTCTAGTGTTGCCTGACGCCCAATTGCTGTGGAGTCTGCCGTGTCTGACATTCAATGCGTATTGACACCGAACTTGGCCGTAGCCTTTGAACAGCACGGCCCGTCCAGCGGCGACGCGGTCATATTGCTGCATGGCTTCCCCTACTCGCCTCGGGCGTACGACGAAATCGCCCCGGTCCTCGCCGCCCACGGTTATCGGGTGATCGTCCCGTACCTGCGCGGTTACGGGCCGACTCGCTTCAACCACCCCGAAACACTGCGCTCCGGCCAGCAAGCAGCCCTCGCCCAGGACTTGCTGGAGTTGATGGATGCATTGGGTATCGAACACGCCACGCTTTGCGGTTACGACTGGGGCGGTCGGGCAGCGTGCATCGTTGCGGCGTTGTTTCCCGAGCGGGTGCGCGGGCTGGTGACGGGGGATGGCTATAACGTGCAGGACATCGCCAATTCGACCCGACCACTGGATCCCGAGACCGAGCACCGTTATTGGTACCAGTACTATTTCCACACGCCACGCGGCGTCGCGGGCCTGACGCAAAACCGGCAGGCGTTCTGTGAACTGCTGTGGAAATTGTGGTCACCAACCTGGGCACGCAACGCCGAACGTTATCCGCTGAGCGCACCGGCCTTCGACAACCCGGACTTCGTTGACGTGGTGATTCATTCCTACCGTCATCGCTTCATGTACGCCGCAGGCGATCCGGCGCTGCAATGGATGGAAGACGCGTTGATCAAACAACCGCCGATCAGCGCGCCGACTATTTCCCTGTGCGGTGCCGACGATGGGGTCGGTCCTGCGCCGGAAGAAGATGAAGATGTACACCACTTCACCGGTCTGTACGAAAGGCGCGTGCTGCCCGGTGTCGGCCACAACATTCCCGAAGAAGCACCGCAGCAAACGCTCAAGGCACTACTGGATCTGCTCCGGCACTGACCGAAAACCGCTCCCGGTACGCCTGCGGCGTCACCCCGATCGCGCGCAGAAAACTGCGGCGCAACGTTTCTTCACTGCCAAACCCGCAGTTGGCCGCAACCCGTTTCACCGGCAGCCCGGTGTCACTCAGCAAACGGCGGGCGGTTTCGACGCGGATCAGTTCGATGGCGCGGGCCGGGGTCTGGCCGGTGTCGGCGCGGTAGTGGCGGACGAAGCTGCGTTCGCTCATGCCGGCCTGTTCGGCCAGGGTCGGGACGCCGAGGTCGCAGGTGAGGTTTTCGGCGATCCAGGCGTGCAGCTCATCAAAGCGATTGCCCTGATTCTGCAGGGCCAGGGTCACGCTGAATTGCGATTGCCCGCCGGGCCGTTTGAGGAACACCACCAGATGCCGGGCGACGTCGAGGGCGATGTCGCGGCCCAGATCTTCCTCGACCATCGCCAACGCCAGATCGATGCCGGCGGTAACGCCGGCCGAGGTCCAGACCGGGCCGTCGTTGATGAAGATCGGATTGGCTTCGACCTGCAGCTTCGGATGCTGCTGCGCCAGTTGTTCGCAGCGGGTCCAGTGGGTGACCACGCGACGTCCGTCGAGCCAGCCGCTCGCCGCCAACAGGAAAGCGCCGGTGCAGACCGAGGCCACCCGTCGACATTTCGCCGCATGTTCGCGCACCCAGTCCACCAGTGCCAAATCCTCCGCCGCCGGGTAAATGCCCCAGCCACCGGCGATAATCAAGGTATCGCTGGCCTGCTGCGGCAACGGTTCGGCCAGCACCGCCAGCCCTGCCGACGACATCACCGCCCCGCCCTCACTGGCGATCACCGACGGCGCATACGGCACCGGCAAGCCGCGCTGGCGGGCGATGTCGTTGGCCGAGGCGAACACTTGCAGCGGGCCGGTGACGTCGAGGATCTGCATGTTGGCGAACGCGAGTACGTGAATGGCTTTGGGCATTTGGCGTAATTCGTGGGGTTAATGGCGTATACGCCAGAACCTACGCGCCTACAGTGAAGCCGTCCACCCCTCAACTGGAGAAAAACCCCATGACGTTGCAGATCGGTTTTCTGTTGTTTCCGCAGGTGCAGCAACTCGACCTGACCGGGCCCTATGACGTGCTGGCCTCGCTGCCGGACGTGCAGGTGCATCTGATCTGGAAGGATCTGGTGCCGGTCACCGCCAGCACCGGCCTGCTGTTGAAACCGATCACCACCTTCGAGGATTGCCCGAATCTGGATGTGATCTGCGTTCCCGGCGGCGCCGGGGTCGGGCCGCTGATGGAAGATGAGCAGACGCTGGGGTTCATCAAACGCCAGGCGGCGCAGGCCAAATATGTGACATCGGTGTGCACCGGTTCGCTGGTGCTGGGCGCGGCAGGTCTGCTTAAAGGCAAACGCGCGACCACCCACTGGGCCTATCACGAACTGCTGCCGAAACTCGGCGCGATTGCGGTGCAGGACCGAGTGGTGCGCGACGGCAATCTGTTTACCGGTGGCGGGATTACCGCAGGCATCGACTTTGCCCTGGTGCTGGCCGCCGAACTGGTGGGAGCCGAGGCGGCGCAGTTGATTCAGTTGCAACTGGAATATGCGCCGGCGCCGCCGTTCAATTCGGGCAGCCCTGATACGGCACCGAGCGCGATCGTCGATGAGGCTCGCCTGCGTGCAGCACCGTCGCTGAAACTGCGCACGGAAATCACCGAGCGCGCGGCGGCGAAGCTCGATTTGCGCTGATTCCTCAGCCACACACAGATCTACTGTGGGAGCGGGCTTGCTCGCGAATGCGGTGTATCCGTCGAGATTTTTATCGCCTGACACACCGCATTCGCGAGCAAGCCCGCTCCCACAATGGGTTTTGTGGATAGCCTAAGGTTTGGAAACCTGTCCCCGCATCCCGCCACAGCTTTACTTGTCCCCACGCCCTTACCCGTGTAGAAAGCCCTTCCACAAAATTCTGCACAAGGACTTTCGATGAAGGCGTTGCCATGGCTCTATCTGGCACTTCTCAGCCTCGGTTATGGATTGGCGTTGAGCTTTGGCCAACTCGGCTGGCTCGCGCTGATCTCCGTGGGACTATTGCTGTTGACCGGTTTCGCCGTGCGCCAACAGCAGGTGCCGGTGGCGCGCCTGTTGGGGCATGCCGTGTTCATCTTCCTCGCCCTGTCGCTGGCGCTGCACTGGTTG
This sequence comes from Pseudomonas sp. IT-93MI4, assembly GCF_949767635.1. Lineage (NCBI taxonomy): Bacteria > Pseudomonadati > Pseudomonadota > Gammaproteobacteria > Pseudomonadales > Pseudomonadaceae > Pseudomonas > Pseudomonas sp. IT-93MI4. The sequence goes on along the minus strand of NZ_CATKPP010000001.1, from coordinate 104,769 downwards.
CCGGGATTCGCCAACGGCCGGGCCATCGCCCCGCTGCGTTTCACCGACGACGCCGTGCCGTTTGCGATGTACCTGAATCTGGACAAACCCTTGATCGGCTTCTGGCTGTTGCTCGCCTGCCCGTGGATTGTCGCGGCACGCTCGCTGCGTCCGACGGTGTACGCCAGCGTCCTCGCCCTGACCTTGAGCGCCGTCCTGGCACTGGGCGGCGCACTGTTGTTCGGCATGATTGCTTGGGCGCCTAAGTGGCCCGATCAGGCGTGGCTGTGGCTGCTGAACAATCTGCTGTTGGTGACGCTGGTCGAGGAGGCGCTGTTTCGCGGCTATATACAGGGCGGTTTGAGCCGACTGTTCAAACACCAGCCCCACGGCGACAACCTCGCCCTGCTGCTGGCGTCGCTGATCTTTGCCCTGGCGCATGTGGGTGCCGGCTGGCACTGGGTGTTGCTGGCGGGTCTGGCGGGTGTCGGCTATGGTCTGGCCTACCGTTTCGGTGGCCTTGCGGCGGCGATCGCCACGCACTTCGGGCTGAACCTGCTGCATTTTGCGCTGTTCACCTATCCGATGCTGGTCGCTTGAAGCAAGAGCCGTTTTGCGACGCCGTACTTATATCTGAAAAAAAACTTCAATAATTTCCTGACAGCGCCGACAACCTTTCAAAGCCTTGCGGATTGAAAAACCATGCGTAATAACCAGCCCATTACACAACGCGAACGGACTTTCCCGGCTCAGCAGCGGTTGATTTCCACAACCGACGCCAAAGGCGTGATCACCTACTGCAACGACGCTTTCGTCGAAATCAGCGGGTTTTCGCGTGAAGAGCTGATCCGTGCGCCGCACAACCTGGTTCGTCACCCCGACGTCCCGGCTGCGGTGTTTTCGCACATGTGGGGCACACTGAAACAAGGCTTGCCATGGATGGGCATTGTCAAGAACCGCTGCAAATCCGGTGACCACTACTGGGTGAACGCCTACGTGACACCGGTGTTCGACGGCAATCAGGTGGTCGGTTACGAGTCGGTGCGGATCAAACCCACCGCCGAACAGATCCGCCGTGCCGAAGCGCTCTACCAACGCATCAACCAGGGCAAGTCGGCGATCCCTTCCAGCGACAAATGGCTGCCGGTGCTACAGGACTGGCTGCCATTCATTCTGGTCAGCCAGCTGAGCTTCGTGATCGGCGCGACGCTGAACTCGCACTGGGGCTTTGCCCTCGCGGCCGGTTTGTCGGTACCACTGGGCCTGATGGGCCTGCAATGGCAGCAACGCGGACTCAAGCGCCTGCTGCGCCTGGCCGAACAGACCACCTCCGACCCACTGATCGCGCAGATGTACACCGACAGCCGTGGCGCGCAAGCGCGTCTGGAAATGTCGATCCTCAGCCAGGAAGCGCGCCTGAAAACCTGCCTGACCCGTCTACAGGACACCGCCGAGCACCTGACCGATCAGGCCAAACAGTCCGACGCCCTGGCGCACAACAGCTCCAGCGGTCTGGAACGTCAGCGCGTGGAAACCGAACAGGTCGCCACCGCCGTCAACCAGATGGCTGCGACCACCCAGGAAGTGGCGAGCCACGTACAGCGCACCGCTGACGCCACCCAGGAAGCCAATCGCCTGACCGGTCGTGGCCGTGACATCGCCGGCGAAACCCGCGAAGCCATCCAGCGCCTGTCGGTGGTGGTCGGCGAAACCGGCCTGACCGTCACCCAACTGGCCAAGGACAGCGACGAAATCGGCGGCGTGGTCGACGTGATCAAAGGCATCGCCGACCAGACCAACCTGCTCGCGCTCAACGCCGCCATCGAAGCAGCACGTGCCGGCGAGATGGGCCGTGGCTTCGCCGTGGTAGCCGACGAAGTCCGTCAACTGGCACAACGCACCAGCGAATCCACCGGCCAGATCCACGCCCTGATCGCCAAGCTGCAACAAACTGCATCCAGCGCCGTACAAACCATGGAAGCCGGGCATCGCCAGGCCGAAGAAGGTGTGGCGCGGGTACTGGAAGCGGATCAGGCACTGGTCGGCATCAGCGAAGCAGTGGCCAACATCACCGACATGACCACCCAGATCGCCGCGGCGACCGAAGAGCAAAGTGCGGTGGCTGAAGAGATCAGCCGCAACATCAGCAACATTTCGGAACTGGCGGATCAGACCTCGGAACAGGCGCATAACTCGGCGTTGCTGAGTGAAGAGCTGACCAAGACTGCGAATACTCAGTATTCGTTGGTGGAGCGGTTTAACCGCTAAAAGCAAAAGATCGCAGCTTTCGGCAGCTCCTACACCGATCACCTGTAGGAGCTGCCGCAGGCTGCGATCTTTTGACCTGGAAGCCCGGGCAGCGAAAGCGTCCGGGCTTTTTATTGCCAGTCTGAAAATGATGGTGCTTGGCAGACCGCATTCGCGAGCAGGCTCACTCCCACAGGGAAATGCATTCCAAATGTGGGAGCGAGCCTGCTCGCGAAGAGGCCTTCTCTACCAACGACGATCTCACTCAAGCAACGCAGACACTGCCTACAACTGCGCCAGAATGCGCCGACTGGTGCTTGGTGCAGCCAAGTTCTATCGTTTGCCGGTCGCTACTCAATCACGCAGATCGGCCAGCATGAATCCATACCCCACGCGAAAACCCCACAAACCGAAAGTTCGTGATGAACTGACATTCCTGGATGTTCGGCACGCCGCGCGTGATGGGCAGAAAGTGTTCGATAAATATGTGATCTCTGGCAGGCTATCCACCACAAAGTAAATCAAAAGTTCGCAGCCTGCGGCAGCTCACCGATCACCCGTAGGAGCTGCCGAAGGCTGCGATCTTTTGACCTGGAAGCCCGGGCAGCGAAAGCGTCCGGGCTTTTTGTTGCCAGTCTGAAACTGGTGGTGTCTGGCAGACCGCATTCGCGAGCAAGCTCGCTCCCACATTTAGTCCTGTGTACGCAGAACCAATGTGGGAGCGAGCTTGCTCGCGAAGAGGCCATAACGGCCAGCGGAATTATTGAGGCAACCGCAGTTTGTCCAGCAATCGATTAACCAACAGCTCGTTCAACATGATCAGCTGTTGCAGCGCCAGCAGCGGTTTGCGCTCCGGGCCGCCGATTGAGTTGGCGATATTGCCAGCCATGACTTTGGCCGACGACAACGATTCGCAAGCCTCGGCGATCAAGAGGAGGTGCAGCGAAGCAGACCGTAGGCGCTGCCCCCCGGATCGATCCCGGAGCGAAGGAACCCCGAGCTCCAGCGAGCGGGCCGAACGTTGGAACAAGCGTTTTTTTGCTTACTTTTGAGGTATTTGTCAAAAAAGTGAGTCGTCGTAAGGGCGAAACCTTAAGTGGCCGTTACCGCGGCAACGGATATTCACGCAGTCTCGGCAACGTTATTAGCTGACCAGCACATATAAGTCTGGTTGCCTAGCTGTCAGATCTGACAGTAGACGCACACCTGTTCGAGCGCATATCAAGAGAAACCGTAATTGCAGTCGGTTGTAACACCTCCTCTCAATCTAAAAGGCAGGTTGAACAATGACCACGCACGTTATGTTTCTCCCGAAAAAACCACTCGTCAGTGATGACAGGTTTCAATGGAGATTGGGCGGTAAACGGAAAACAGCGAAATTCAGATCTTTCTATCAGGACGAGTTCTTGGGCGAGCGGTATTGGTCCATCAGTGGTGGAACAGGAAATTTCGACGATGAAAGCTATTTTTCGTTTGCCATGACTCTGCCCTACCAATCCGATGAGTCACTCACAGGCGTCTATAACTTCGACAACGGGCTGACATTTGTCCACAGCCATTGGATCCCTGCGCCGCCGGGATTTATCGGAATGGCTTCGGTGGACGCCGACTCGGCGATCCTCAGCGTTAAATATGATGCTGAAACGGATATCGCTACGGGATCATTCGAGGCCGTGTTCAAAAGTCATCGCTATCGCCTGAATCCCAAGGGGACTTTCACCATGACGAGACTGAGACCGTCGGATGCTGGCTAGATCTGGCAGGGGTGCTCGCAGCAACTCCAGAAGAGTACCCCTTCAATGTAATTTGCAAGAATGACTCCTTGAAGCTGCCGCAGGCTGCGATCTTTTGATCGTGAAAAACCGGTTAGCGAAAGCCTCCGGGGTTTATTGCTTGTTTGAAATGGATGGCGCTTGGAAGACAGCTTTCGCGAGCAGGCTCGCTCCCACAGTAGGGCCGGGTACTTCAGTAAGGAATTGGTCGGCTGTCAGGCCGCCATCGCCAGCAGGCGGGTTCCCACACAAAAGCAAGAGCAGAACGCGTACCGCTCTTGCTCCTCACCACTCAACAGGATGAGCGCAAGCTCGGCTGCAGCTCTTGAGCTTGATCCACGGGCGACATCGGAAGGCTGAGCGGAGGGATTCATCCGGGGGTGGGAGCGCAGCGACCGTTTGGCGAAGCCAAACACAGCGAGAGGAGGTGCAGCGAAGCAAACCGTAGGCGCTGCGCCCGGATGGAGCCCGGAGCGAAGGAACCCCGAGCCCCAGCGAGCGGGCCGAACGCAGGAGCAAGCGTTTTTTTGCTTACTTTTTTTAGGCGCTTGTAAAAAAAGTGAGTCGCCGTAAGGGCGAAACCCTAAGTCGCCGTTACCGCAGCAACGGATATACCCCCCAACCAAACCTCAACGAAGAAACCCGGCAACCTTCTCCACCGCCGAAGCCAAATGGTCCGAATGCGTAAACCCGGAAACCTTGAGCGGCTTCAAATCATGATCCCCAGAGGCCAACCAAAACACCTCAATACTCGGCGATAGATCGTAAGCCTCGACAGCGTCCCGATTGCCAAGAGCGTCCCGCTCGCCCTGAACAATCAACGTCCGAGTCCGCAAAGAAGCCAAATGCTCAACCCGCGGTTTCTCAGGTTTCCCAACCGCATAAAACGGATATCCAAGACAGACAAGCGCATCGGCGCCCAACTCGTCAGCTAAAAGACTGGCCATCCGCCCGCCCATGGACTTACCACCGATGGCCAAAGTCCCAGCGACATGACGTCGCACTTCAGCGAACACTTCGCGCCAGCACTCAAGCAGTTTCGGCGCCGGATTAGGCGGCCGTTTACTGCCATCCACCCGCCGCTGCGCCATATACGGAAACTCAAACCGCAACACATTCACCCCAAGTGCAGCAAGGCGCCCAGCCATATCCGTCATCCACTCACTGTCCATCGGCGCCCCTGCCCCATGCGCCAGGATCAAAGTCGCCGAAGCCTCGCCCGACGCGGCATCCCACAACCACCCATGATCCCGCACGCACTGCGCCCATTGATCCCCGTCAATACTGGCCTTGTGCTGTTTGTCCATGCTTGCCTCGCTTTTAGTCTGCCTATAACTCCAGGCGAAGGATTCGCGGCGTTTTCTGCGCGCGCTCACTTCGGCTGAACCGTGGATGGGGAACCATGAACACTTCTATCAGTACCGCCTACAACTACAAGGTGGTCCGCCAATTCGCCATTATGACGGTGGTGTGGGGCATCGTCGGCATGGGGCTCGGGGTTTTTCTCGCGGCCCAATTGGTCTGGCCGGAACTCAACTTCAATTTGCCCTGGACCAGTTTCGGCCGTCTGCGCCCGCTGCACACCAACGCGGTGATCTTCGCCTTCGGTGGCTGCGCGCTGTTCGCCAGTTCGTTCTACTCGGTGCAACGCACCTGCCAGACGCAATTGTTCGCGCCGAAAATCGCCGCGTTCTGCTTCTGGGGCTGGCAGCTTGTGATTCTATTGGCAGCGATCAGCCTGCCACTGGGTTACACCAGCTCCAAGGAATACGCCGAACTGGAATGGCCGATCGACATTCTGATCACCATCGTCTGGGTCGCCTACGCCATCGTGTTCTTCGGCACGATCATGCAGCGCAAGACCAAGCACATCTACGTCGGCAACTGGTTCTTCGGCGCGTTCATCATCACCGTGGCGATCCTGCACATCGTCAACAACCTTGAGTTGCCGGTGAGCCTGACCAAGTCCTACTCGGTGTACGCCGGTGCAACCGACGCGATGGTGCAATGGTGGTACGGCCACAACGCCGTGGGCTTTTTCCTCACCGCCGGTTTCCTCGGGATGATGTACTACTTCGTGCCGAAACAGGCCGAACGTCCGGTGTATTCGTATCGCCTGTCGATCGTGCACTTCTGGGCGCTGATCACCCTGTACATCTGGGCCGGCCCCCACCACCTGCACTACACCGCGCTGCCGGACTGGGCACAGTCGCTGGGGATGGTGATGTCGCTGATTCTGCTGGCACCGAGCTGGGGCGGCATGATCAACGGCATGATGACCCTCTCGGGCGCCTGGCATAAGTTGCGCAGCGACCCGATCCTGCGCTTCCTCGTGGTGTCGCTGGCGTTCTACGGCATGTCGACCTTCGAAGGTCCGATGATGGCGATCAAGACTGTAAACGCCCTCTCCCACTACACCGACTGGACCATCGGCCACGTACACGCCGGCGCCCTCGGCTGGGTGGCGATGATCTCGATCGGCGCGCTGTACCACATGATCCCGAAAGTCTTCGGCAAAGAGCAGATGCACAGCATCGGCCTGATCAACGCGCACTTCTGGCTCGCGACCATCGGCACCGTGCTGTACATCGCCTCGATGTGGGTCAACGGCATCGCCCAGGGCCTGATGTGGCGCGCAGTCAACGAGGACGGCACGCTGACCTACTCCTTCGTCGAAACCCTGGTGGCCAGCCACCCAGGCTTCATCGTGCGTCTGGTGGGTGGGGCGATCTTCCTCAGCGGCATGTTGCTGATGGCTTACAACACCTGGCGCACCGTGCGGGCCTCGCAGCCTGCTGACGTCGTTGCTGCCGCGCAGATGGCCTGAGGAGTCCGCCATGAAACACGAAACGATTGAAAAGAACGTCGGCCTGCTGATGCTGCTGATGGTGTTCGCCGTGAGCATCGGCGGCCTGACCCAGATCGTCCCGCTGTTCTTCCAGGACGTCACCAACAAACCGGTAGAGGGCATGAAGCCCTATACCGCGCTGCAACTGGAAGGCCGCGACATCTATATCCGCGAAGGCTGCGTCGGTTGCCACTCGCAGATGATCCGGCCGTTCCGCGCCGAAACCGAACGCTACGGGCACTACTCGGTGGCCGGTGAGAGCGTATGGGATCACCCGTTCCTGTGGGGTTCCAAGCGTACCGGGCCAGACCTGGCCCGGGTCGGCGCGCGTTACTCGGACGACTGGCACCGCGCGCACCTGTACAACCCGCGCAACGTGGTACCGGAGTCGAAAATGCCGGCCTACCCGTGGCTGGTGACGCAAGCGGTCGACAGCAGCCACACCGAAACCAAGCTCAAGACCATGCGCACCCTCGGCGTGCCGTACACCGACGACGACATCAGCGGCGCGGTCGCCAGCCTCAAGGGCAAGACCGAAATGGACGCCCTCGTCTCCTACCTGCAAGTGCTCGGCACTGCGATCAAGAGCAAGAGGTGAGCACAATGATCATTGAAATGAGTGCAGGGCTGATTCGCGGCCTCGGCACCGTCGTGGTGTTCGTCGCCTTCGTCGGCCTGACGATCTGGGTGTTCAACCGCAAGCGCACGCCGGAGTTCGCCGAAGCGCGCCTGCTGCCGTTCGCCGACGAGCCGCAACCCGACATTACCCAAGCACCTGAAACAAGGAGTACCCGGCCATGACCACCTTCTGGAGTACGTGGATCTGCGTACTGACCATCGGCAGCCTGATCGGCCTGACCTGGCTGCTGATCGGCACCCGCCGGGGCGAGACCAAGGGCAGCGTCGACCAGACCATGGGCCACAGCTTCGACGGCATCGAGGAGTACGACAACCCGCTGCCGCAGTGGTGGTTCATGCTGTTCGCCGGCACGCTGGTGTTTTCCGTGGGCTATCTGATCCTGTATCCGGGCCTCGGCAACTGGAAAGGTATTCTGCCCGGCTACGAGGACGGCTGGACCGGCGTGCACGAGTGGGAAAAGGAAATGAACAAGGCCGACGCCAAATTCGGGCCGATCTTCGCCAAATTCGCCGCCATGCCGGTGGAGGAAGTAGCGAAGGATCCGCAGGCGCTGAAAATGGGTGGCCGGTTGTTCGCCTCCAACTGCTCGGTGTGCCACGGCTCCGACGCCAAAGGCGCTTTCGGCTTCCCTAACCTAGCCGACAAGGACTGGCGCTGGGGCGGTGACGCCGAGACCATCAAGACCACCATCATGGGTGGGCGGATGGCGGCGATGCCGGCCTGGGGCGAAGTGCTCGGCGAAGCCGGGGTGAAGAACGTCGCGGCGTATGTGCGTCACGAACTCGCGGGCCTGCCGCTGCCTGCCGACAGCAAGGCTGACCTGCAAGCCGGACAGCAAGCGTTCAGCACCACCTGCGTAGCCTGTCATGGGGCAACCGGCCACGGCACTGAAGCCATGGGTGCGCCGAATCTGACGCACCCGGCCGGATTTATCTACGGCACCAGCCTGACACAGCTTGAGCAGACCATACGCCACGGTCGCCAGGGCCACATGCCAGCGCAGAACGAACTGCTGGGCAACGATAAAGTGCAATTGCTAGCTGCCTATGTGTACAGCCTGAGCCATGGATTGAATACAGATAAGCTGATTACTGAAGACAACAAATAGTAATCATTGCACACACCTCTGCCGCACCATTCTCGGTGCGGCAGCATCCCGCCCCTTTGCGACGCATTGTCGCACCCCGTCACACCCTCTCCTTTCGGTTCCCCGGATTCGGGTCTACGCTTGCTCGATGCGGACTGGCTTGTGCTGGTTCCAGGTCAACGCTGACTGCTGTGTTCTGCGAACCGGCTGACTGATGTGGCCGCAAACGCCGGTAGATACCGGCTGTCGTGCCATTTACCGTCCGTCACCCGAACTGAGCGTTTGAACACACCCCGTTACAAGCGACCTGATCCCCTCGCTTTTTTCGTCCGCTGCGACATTTTGTCCGAGGCCAATTTTGACCTTACGCGGCGTATGGAAAGGCCGCAGAATCAGCGTTGGAAAGCATTGACCCAGGTCATGGCGCGTTGCAATGACCCCCTGCTCTCTGCATACTTGCGGCCGATTTTAATCCTAATAAAACACCCAAACCGTGGAACCTTAGAATGAGCACAGCAATCAGTCCGACTGCTTATAACTATAAGGTAGTCCGCCAGTTCGCCATCATGACGGTGGTCTGGGGGATCCTTGGCATGGGGCTTGGTGTCTTCATCGCCTCGCAACTGGTCTGGCCGGAGTTGAACTTCGGTCTGCCGTGGACGAGCTTTGGACGCCTGCGCCCGTTGCACACAAACCTGGTGATTTTCGCCTTCGGTGGTTGTGCACTGTTTGCCACTTCCTACTATGTCGTGCAGCGAACCTGTCAGACGCGACTGATCTCCGACAGCCTTGCCGCCTTCACCTTCTGGGGCTGGCAGGCGGTTATCGTCGGCGCCATCATTACCTTGCCGCTGGGCTACACCACCACCAAGGAATACGCCGAACTGGAATGGCCGCTCGCCATTCTGCTGGCCATTGTCTGGGTCTCCTACGGGCTGGTGTTCTTCGGCACCATCACCAAGCGCAAGACCAAACACATCTATGTCGGTAACTGGTTCTACGGCGCGTTCATCGTCGTGACCGCGATGCTGCACATCGTCAACCACGCCTCCCTGCCGGTGAGTTTCTTCAAGTCCTACTCCGCCTACTCGGGCGCGACTGACGCGATGATCCAGTGGTGGTACGGCCACAACGCCGTGGGCTTCTTTCTGACCACCGGCTTCCTCGGGATGATGTACTACTTCGTGCCGAAACAGGCCGAACGTCCGATCTACTCCTATCGCCTGTCGATCGTGCACTTCTGGGCGCTGATCACCCTGTACATCTGGGCCGGCCCGCACCATCTGCACTACACCGCGCTGCCGGACTGGGCACAGTCGCTGGGCATGGCGATGTCGATCATCCTGCTGGCGCCAAGCTGGGGCGGCATGATCAACGGCATGATGACCCTCTCGGGCGCCTGGCATAAGCTGCGCACCGACCCGATCCTGCGCTTCCTTGTGGTGTCGCTGGCGTTCTACGGCATGTCGACCTTCGAAGGTCCGATGATGGCGATCAAGACCGTCAACTCGCTCTCGCACTACACCGACTGGACCATCGGCCACGTCCACGCCGGCGCTTTGGGTTGGGTGGCAATGATTTCGATCGGCGCGATCTACCACATGATCCCGAAACTGTTCGGTCGTGCGCAGATGCACAGCGTCGGCCTGATCAACGCGCACTTCTGGCTCGCGACCATCGGTACCGTGCTGTACATCGCCTCGATGTGGGTCAACGGCATCACTCAGGGTCTGATGTGGCGTGCAATCAACGATGACGGCACCCTCACCTACTCGTTCGTCGAAGCGCTGCAGGCCAGCCACCCGGGCTACATCGTCCGTGCCCTGGGCGGTGCTTTCTTCGCCAGCGGCATGTTCCTGATGGCTTACAACGTCTGGCGCACCGTGCGCGCCTCGAACGCGGCTGAAGCCGAAGCCGCCGCCCAGATCTCTGTTGTTGGAGCTCACTGATGAAGCATGAAGCTGTCGAGAAGAATATTGGCCTGCTGGCCTTCTTCATGGTCATCGCCGTCAGCATTGGCGGCCTGACCCAGATCGTTCCGCTGTTCTTCCAGGACGTCACCAACAAGCCGGTCGAAGGCATGAAGCCGCGTTCGGCGCTGGAACTGGAAGGCCGCGACGTCTATATCGCCAACGGTTGTGTCGGCTGCCACTCGCAGATGATCCGTCCGTTCCGCGCTGAAACCGAACGCTACGGCCACTACTCGGTCGCCGGTGAAAGCGTCTGGGACCACCCGTTCCTGTGGGGTTCCAAACGTACCGGCCCGGATCTGGCTCGCGTGGGCGGTCGTTACTCCGATGACTGGCAGCGTGCGCACCTGTACAACCCGCGCAACGTGGTGCCTGAGTCGAAAATGCCGGCTTACCCGTTCCTCGTGGAAAACAAGCTCGACGGCAAAGACACGGCCAAGAAAATGGAAGTGTTGCGCACGCTCGGCGTCCCTTACACCGACGAAGACATCGCCGGTGCAAAAGATGCCGTGAAGGGCAAAACCGAAATGGACGCGCTGGTGGCCTACCTTCAGGGCCTGGGCACCATCATCAAAAGCAAACGGTGATTCTTCATGGATATCGGGATGATTCGCGGCCTGGGCACCGTCGTCGTGATGGTGGCCTTCATCGGTTTGGCGTTGTGGGTATTCAGCCCCAAGCGCAAGTCGGAGTTTGAAGACGCAACCTTGCTGCCTTTTGCGGATGATCCCGAAGCCATCAAGCACGTCGAGCAAGCTTCTAGGAGTAACAAAGAATGACTACATTCTGGAGTCTGTACGTCACAGTCCTCAGTCTCGGTACGATCTTCGCCCTGACCTGGCTGCTGCTGTCGACCCGCAAGGGCCAGCGCAGCGAACAGACGGACGAAACGGTCGGCCACTCCTTCGACGGGATCGAGGAGTACGACAACCCACTGCCGAAATGGTGGTTCATGCTGTTCGTGGGCACCATCGTGTTCGCCCTGGGTTATCTGGTGCTGTACCCGGGCCTGGGCAACTGGAAAGGCCTGCTGCCGGGCTACAACTACCTCGATAACGACAAGCAGACCGCGTTCGCCAACGGCCAGACCGGCTGGACCGGCGTGCATGAATGGGAAAAGGAAATGGCCCGCTCGGACGCCAGGTTCGGTCCGATCTTCGCCAAGTTCGCGGCGATGCCGATTGAGGAAGTGGCCAAGGATCCGCAAGCACTGAAGATGGGCGGCCGTCTGTTCGCCTCCAACTGTTCGGTATGCCACGGTTCCGACGCCAAGGGCGCCTATGGCTTCCCGAACCTGACCGACGCCGACTGGCGCTGGGGCGGCGAGCCAGAAACCATCAAGACCACCATCATGGGCGGTCGACACGCGGTGATGCCGGCCTGGGCCGAAGTCATTGGCGAACAAGGCGTAGCCGATGTCGCAGCCTTCGTGGTCACTCAACTTGATGGCCGCAAACTGCCGGAAGGCACCAAGGCTGACCCGGCCAACGGCCAGAAACTGTTCGCCGCCAACTGCGTGGCCTGCCACGGTCCGGAAGGCAAAGGCACCCCGGCGATGGGCGCGCCTAACCTGACCCACCCGGCCGCGTTCATCTACGGTTCGAGCTTCGCGCAACTGCAGCAGACCATCCGTTACGGCCGTCAGGGCCAGATGCCGGCGCAGGAACAACTGCAAGGCAACGACAAGGTGCACCTGCTGGCAGCGTACGTGTACAGCCTGTCCCACGGTGAAAAAGCGCCGGAGGCCGAGGCGCAATAAGGCCAGGGCTTGATGTAATGAAGAATCCCCCGCCGGTGCTCTGGCGGGGGATTTTTTTATGGGTTACTGGCCCAGATCGACTTCACCGGCACGGTGGCCACCGGCGTACGTTTGCGCCACTGATTGTCCTCGACCAGACTCACCTCCAATTGCTTGCGATCCTTGGAAAAAGTGGCGGTCAGGTACGTCTGCTGAGAAGCTGAACCGCTGAGAAACATCGGCACGCTCCCCATATAGGTCTGGCTACCACCCTCGTCGTGGAAGTGGCCGGCGAACATCGCCGTCACCTGATACTTTTCAATCATTTCGCGAAAGCGCTTCTCTTGATCCCAACTGCCTTTCCACTCATAGGGCTTGTGCATGTTGATAATGATCGCGTAGCCCTGCGCTCGCGCTATTCGCAAATCATTTTCCAGCCAGTCCAGCGACGCCGTGATATCGAATGTGGTCGGATTCAACGCGTGAGAAATCTTCACCGCATAAGTGGGTTCATTGTTCAACTGCACCAGATGCACTTCACCCATATTCTTTGAATAAGCCAGACTACCCAGATAGTGTTTATTCACAAAGCTGCCGGTGACTTCCAGATCAAATTCATCGACTTTACCGACATGATGATCACGGTAATCAACAATACTGCCCGCTGCGCAACTTTCACTGAAACAGTCATTCACGTTGTTCTGGTAGTCGTGATTGCCCAATCCGTAGAGCACATGGTCGCCAAAGTGTTTCTTCAGCATCGAACCGATGAAAGAGCGCTGCCAGCCGTGGCCAAACGCGGTCATGTCACCGTTGATCATCAATGGCACGGCAGCCTGCCCGCCCATCTCGGTGCGGAACTGGGCAATGCTCGCGAACTGGGTTTCCACCAGCCATTTCGCGCGTTTTTCGAAATCCGCGCTCGACTCATCCTCGCCACTGTCCGACTTTTCTGTCCACGGGTATTGCGGGTCTGATGCAAATACCATGTGCTGCGGCATACCTTCATCGGCACTGGCGAGAGAAGTCAGGGACACCAGACACAGACAAGCGAAAAGCTTTTTAACTTCCTTGATTTTCATAACACTCCATTATTCCGTTAAATTTCAAAACATGAACATGCAACTAACACGCTGCAGAACAGCCAATAAGCTATTCGAAAAAAACAAGAAAACAAAACCCATTAATTAACTAATGATATTTCTGGAATATTAAAATCGCCTTCGAAATTAATACTTTGAGACACATGCCTGATGGACTCGATTCGCTATGCTCTGTAGGGTCGTCCACAGCCCGTTGACCCTCATCGGAGCCACTTCAAGGATGAAGCCGCTATGTTGAATGACAGCAAAAACCCTCTCCCGGTTGATCAGAAACTCACAGACAACGATCAGGCAATCGATCCATCGAACCACCCCGTGGAATCGATTGCCGTGACACTGGGTAATCCGTTGCAACCCGACTCCAGAAGCACCACAAAGCCCCACAGAAATACCGGCAGTCTCGAGAGCCTGGGCGGCGGCAGACTTCCCTGAGTATTGAAGCCACGTCTGAATCAATCCGAGCCGGCCTGCGCCTTTTGCGAGGCTGGCTCGACTATGCCAGCCACGGACCGACCAACGGACGGCTGAGTTCTGTCTTCCTTGATTGCCGCCCCCAAGGCGAAGTAGTAACGTTGCTACATCTGTATTGCGAGAGGTCAACCATGATGGCAATCACCACCATCTCCAGCCGTGAATTCAATCAGGACACCAGCAGCGCCAAAAAGGCTGCGCGTCTGGGTCCAGTGATCATCACCGACCGTGGCAAGGCCTCTCATGTCCTGTTGAGCATTGAGGAATATCAGAAACTGAGCGGCGCAAACACGAGCATTGTCGATTTGTTGGTCATGCCGGAGGCTGCCGACATCGATTTCGAAACCGAGCGCGCAGTCATCATTCATCGTCCCGTGGATCTGTCCTGATGTATTTACTCGACACCAATGTGATTTCCGAACTTCGCAAGCCGCAGGCCGATGCCAATGTGGTCAGTTGGGCCAAAGGCGTCATCGCCCCGCGCCTGTACATTTCCGCCATTACTTTGAAAGAACTGGAAACCGGAGTACTGCGAATGGAACGGCGTGATCCTGCTCAAGGAAAGCTGTTGCGCAGTTGGCTGACGCGTCACGTCATTCCGGCATTCGAAGCCCGAATCCTGCCGGTCGATGCCGCGGTGGCACTGCGTTGTGCCAGCCTGCACGTACCCGACCAGGCCAATGAAAGCGATGCATTGATCGCTGCCACGGCCCTGGTGCATGGACTCACGGTGGTCACGCGCAATGTCGGTGATTTCCGATCGAGCGGCGTCGCCCTGATCAACCCGTGGGAACAATGAATTAGCCGCCACCCCAAAACCGTCCATACTCAACAAGTCAATTGATCTGCATCAGGCTTTGCTGCATTCGCTACACCAATAATGCTTTTTCCCCAACGCGACCAAAGGTCGCACCCTTGAGTTAGAGCGACAGGCGTATCATTGCGCCACTGCGACACCCCTTTCTGACCGCGGTCGGCACGTATCGACCGAGGCATTTGTCCACTGCCGTGGGATGCAATGATGAGCAACCAGATTCCGGTACACGACGTCACACCACCGAGCAAAAACGCGAACAACAGCGTCGATCTTTACGCCTCTCGAGAAAAAATCTACACCCGTGCTTTCACCGGCCTGTTCCGCAATCTGCGGATGATCGGCGGCGCCGCGCTGTTCCTGTTGTATTTCGGTACGGTGTGGCTGAACTGGGGCGGGCATCAGGCGGTGTGGTGGAACCTGCCGGAACGCAAGTTCTTCATCTTTGGTGCGACCTTCTGGCCGCAGGACTTCATCCTGCTGTCGGGGCTGCTGATCATCGCGGCGTTCGGCCTGTTCTTCATCACCGTTTACGCTGGCCGCGTCTGGTGCGGCTACACCTGTCCGCAAAGCGTGTGGACGTGGATTTTCATGTGGTGCGAGAAGGTCACCGAAGGCGACCGCAACCAGCGGATCAAGCTCGATAAAGCGCCGATGACCGGCAACAAATTTCTGCGCAAGCTCGCCAAGCATTCATTGTGGCTGCTGATCGGCTTCGTCACCGGCATGACCTTCGTCGGCTACTTCTCGCCAATCCGCGAACTGGTGTTCGAATTCTTCACCGGTCAGGCCGATGGCTGGTCGTATTTCTGGGTCGGTTTCTTCACCCTCGCCACCTACGGCAACGCCGGCTGGCTGCGCGAGCAGGTGTGCATTTACATGTGCCCGTACGCACGTTTCCAGAGCGTGATGTTCGACAAGGACACCCTGATCGTTTCCTACGACCCGCGTCGCGGCGAAAGCCGTGGCCCGCGCAAGAAAGGTGTCGACTACAAGGCCATGGGTCTGGGCGACTGCATCGATTGCACCATGTGCGTTCAGGTGTGCCCGACCGGTATCGACATCCGTGACGGCTTGCAGATCGAATGCATCGGTTGCGCCGCGTGCATCGACGCCTGCGACGCGATCATGGACAAGATGGACTACCCGCGCGGCCTCATCAGCTACACCACCGAACATAACCTCTCCGGCCAGAAAACCCATAAACTGCGGCCACGCCTGATTGGCTACGCTGTGGTGCTGCTGGCGATGATCAGCCTGCTGGTGACCGCGTTCTTCATGCGCTCGCTGGTCGGTTTCGACGTCAGCAAGGACCGCGTGCTGTACCGCGAAAACGCCGAAGGCCGGATCGAAAACGTCTACAGCCTGAAGATCATGAACAAGGATCAGCGCGACCACACTTACGTGCTGGAAGCCGCCGGCCTGCCGGATCTGCGCCTGCAAGGCAAACGCGAGATCAAGGTGCCGGCCGGCGAAATCTTCAGCATGCCGGTGGAGTTGTCGAGCGCACCGGAACAATTGCCGTCGAGCACCAACGAGGTGAAATTCATCCTCAAGGATGCCGACGATGATAGCGTCCACGTTGAAGCCAAGAGCCGATTCATCGGCCCACAAACCCGTTGAGAGAACTGAACATGCCCGCAGCAAACGCCGCCAGCCCTTGGTACAAGCACCTTTGGCCGTGGATCATCATCGGAATTCTGGCCTGTTCGGTGACCTTGACCCTGTCGATGGTGACCATCGCGGTGAACAACCCGGACAACCTGGTCAACGACAACTATTATGAGGCCGGCAAAGGCATCAACCGCTCGCTGGATCGCGAGCTGCTGGCGCAGGAGCTGAAGATGCGCGCCAGCGTGCATCTGGATGACCTGACCGGCGAAGTTGACCTGCGCCTGAGCGGCGACAGCCAACCGAAAACCCTGGAACTGAACCTGATCTCGCCGACCCAACCGGAGAAGGATCGCAAGATCGTCCTGACCCGCAGCGAAACCGAAACCGGCCGTTACATCGGCCAGTTGGGCGACAAGGTCGAAGGCCGGCGTTTTGTCGAATTGCTGGGCACGCAGGACGACCACGTGTGGCGCATGTTCGAAGAGGAACAGGTCAGCCACGACAAGGATCTGCTGCTCGGTGACGAACCGCTGCAGGGCGCCGAAGACCTGAATAAATAAAAATCTGCACTGTGGCGAGGGGATTTATCCCCGATGGGGCGCGCAGCGCCCCCTGCTTTCTTTCAGGCATTGCGCGCGCAAGCTTAACGACTGCTACGCAGCCGATCGGGGATAAATCCCCTCACCACAAAAGCCAAGTCAGTTTTGCCAATATCGCTTTTATGGCCAACTAAATGACCACCCCACTCCCCTGCTACCACTGCGCTCTGCCCGTCCCGTCGGGCAGCCGCTTCACCGCCGTCGTGCTCGGGGAGTCCCGCGAGTTCTGCTGCCCCGGCTGTCAGGCCGTGGCCGAAGCCATCGTCGCCGGTGGTCTGGAAAGCTATTACCAGCATCGCAGCGAAGCCTCGGCCAACCCCGAAGCCTTGCCGGTGCAATTGACCGATGAACTGGCGCTGTACGACCGCGCGGACGTGCAAAAGCCCTTCGTCCGTCACGCGGGCGAGCTCGCCGAAACCACCCTGTTGATGGAAGGCATCAGTTGCGCCGCCTGCGGCTGGCTGATCGAGAAACACCTGCGCAGCCTGCCGGCGGTGGCCGAGGCGCGGCTGAACCTGTCCAACCATCGCCTGCACGTGCAATGGGCCGACGCACAATTGCCGCTGAGCCAGATCCTCGCCGAGCTGCGCCACATCGGTTACGCCGCCCACCCCTATCAGGCCGACCGCGCCAGCGAGCAACTGGCCAGCGAAAACCGTCTCGCGTTGCGTCAGCTCGGTGTCGCCGGGCTGCTGTGGTTTCAGGCAATGATGGCGACCATGGCGACCTGGCCGGAATTCAACATCGACCTCAGCCCCGAACTGCACACGATCCTACGTTGGGTCGCGCTGTTCCTGACCACACCGATCGTGTTCTACAGCTGCGCGCCGTTCTTCAAAGGCGCGATGCGCGATCTGCGCACCCGCCACCTGACCATGGATGTCTCGGTGTCGCTGGCGATCGGCAGCGCCTACATTGCCGGGATCTGGACCTCGATCACCGGCGTCGGTGAGCTGTATTTCGATGCGGTCGGGATGTTTGCGCTGTTCCTGCTCGCCGGGCGCTATCTGGAACGCCGCGCCCGCGAACGCACCGCCGCTGCCACCGCGCAGCTTGTGAACCTGTTGCCAGCCTCGTGCCTGCGCCTCGACGCCGACGGCCAGAGCGAACGCATCCTGCTCAGCGAATTGCGCCTGGGTGACCGGGTGCTGGTGCAACCGGGTTCGATCCTGCCGGCGGATGGCAAGATCCTCGACGGCCAGTCGAGCATCGACGAATCGCTGCTGACCGGTGAATACCTGCCGCAACCGCGCACGCTGGGCGATGCGGTCACCGCTGGCACGCTGAATGTCGAAGGCGCGCTCACCGTCGAGGTTCTGGCGCTGGGTCAGGACACGCGCCTGTCGGCCATTGTCCGTCTGCTTGATCGCGCCCAGGCCGAGAAACCGCGATTGGCGGAAATCGCCGACCGCGCTGCGCAGTGGTTCCTGCTGTTGTCGCTGATTGCGGCCGCAGCGATCGGCCTGTTGTGGTGGCAGCTGGACTCGTCGCGGGCGTTCTGGATCGTGCTGGCGATGCTGGTCGCGACCTGCCCTTGCGCGCTGTCGCTGGCAACCCCGACGGCGTTGACCGCCGCCACCGGCACCCTGCACAAACTCGGCCTGTTGCTGACGCGCGGCCATGTGCTGGAAGGCCTGAACCAGATCGACACGGTGATCTTCGACAAGACCGGCACCCTCACCGAGGGGCGGCTGGTTTTGCGTTCGATCCGTCCACTGGGCACGTTGAACAGCGACCAGTGCCTGAGCCTTGCCGCCGCGTTGGAAAATCGTTCGGAACACCCGATTGCCCGCGCCTTCGGTCGTGCGCCACTGGCGGCTGAAGAAGTGCACAGCACGCCGGGACTTGGCCTCGAAGGGCTGGTTGGCACACAGCGTTTGCGCATCGGTCAGGCAGAATTTGTCTGCGCCCTCAGCGGTTCGCCGCTGCCGGCGATGCCGGATGAACCGGGTCAGTGGCTGCTGCTCGGCGATGACTCGGCAGCGCTGGCGTGGTTCGTTCTCGACGACCGCCTGCGCGACGATGCGCCCGCCCTGCTCGCCGCCTGCAAGGCCCGTGGCTGGCGCACGCTGCTGTTGTCCGGCGACAGCTCGCCGATGGTCGCCAGCGTCGCCGCCGAACTGGGTATCGACGAGGCCCGTGGCGGTCTGCGTCCGGACGACAAATTGCAGGTGCTGCAACAGCTTCATCAAGAAGGACGCAAGGTGTTGATGCTCGGCGATGGGGTGAACGACGTGCCGGTGCTGGCTGCTGCCGACATCAGCGTGGCCATGGGTTCGGCCACCGATCTGGCGAAAACCAGCGCCGACGCGGTGCTGCTGTCCAACCGCCTCGACGCACTGGTGCAAGCCTTCACGTTAGCGCGCAGAACCCGTCGGGTAATCATCGAGAACCTGCTGTGGGCAGCGCTGTACAATGGCCTCATGTTGCCGTTCGCCGCCCTCGGCTGGATCACTCCGGTGTGGGCGGCGGTCGGCATGTCGATCAGTTCGTTGACCGTGGTGCTCAACGCCCTGCGCCTGACTCGCCTGCCGAGCGCGCCGGTCGCTGGCACCCGTTCAGAAACCCGTCCGTTGCCGGCCTGAGCCGCGCGGGCCTGGAGTACCGATGCCAGCTCTTTACGTGATGATCCCGGCCGCCCTGCTGATCGTGGCCATCGCCGTGTACATCTTCTTCTGGGCGGTGGACAGCGGGCAGTACGACGACCTCGATGGTCCGGCCCACAGCATCCTGTTCGATGATCAGGACCCGAACCACACCGCCGCCGTCGACGAAGCCAAATCCGACAAACCGCAGGACAAGGCACCACCCCATGCTTGAGCTGGCGCCGCTGCTGGTCTCGGCACTGATCCTCGGCCTGCTCGGTGGCGGGCATTGCCTGGGCATGTGCGGCGGCCTGATGGGCGCGCTGACCCTGGCGATCCCCAAGGAGCAGCGCAGCCGACGCTTTCGTCTGCTGCTGGCGTACAACCTCGGACGGATCCTCAGTTACGCGACCGCCGGTTTGCTGATCGGCCTCGCCGGTTGGGCGGTGGCGAACAGCCCGGCGGCGATGGTCATGCGCATCCTCGCTGGACTGCTGCTGATCGCCATGGGCCTGTATCTGGCCGGTTGGTGGAGCGGCCTGACCCGCATCGAAAGCCTGGGTCGTGGTTTGTGGCGTTACATTCAGCCAGTGGCCAATCGGCTGCTGCCGGTGTCGACACTGCCCCGTGCGTTATTGCTCGGCGCGCTGTGGGGCTGGCTGCCGTGTGGACTGGTTTACAGCACGCTGCTGTGGTCGGCGAGCCAGGGCAATGCGCTGGACAGTGCGCTGTTGATGCTGGCGTTCGGGCTGGGCACATGGCCGGTGCTGCTGGCGACTGGGCTGGCGGCCGAGCGGGTCACGGCGTTGCTGCGTAAACGCAGCGTGCGCATGGCTGGGGGGTTGTTGGTGATTGTGTTCGGGATCTGGACGCTTCCTGGCCCTCACCAACATTGGTTGATGGGCCACTGACCGGCGGCGCGGCCTTCGCGAGCAGGCTCGCTCCCACAGGTTTTGTGTACGCCACAAATCTCCTGTGGGAGCGAGCCTGCTCGCGATGGGGCCGCGTGACTTATACGAATCCTCCCCGTTGATACAAATCAAGATGCCCCGCCGCGCCCTCCCCTAGACTCGCCACACTGCCAGCCTATCCGGGGGAATGCCCGCATGCTCGACGCCATTCGTTGGGACACTGATCTGATCCGCCGCTACGACCTGGCGGGGCCGCGCTACACCTCGTATCCGACGGCCGTGCAATTCAACAGCCAGGTCGGCACCTTCGACCTGTTCCACGCCCTGCGCGACAGCCGCAAGGCGTTGCGCCCCTTGTCGCTGTATGTGCACGTGCCGTTCTGCGCGAACATTTGCTACTACTGCGCCTGCAACAAGGTCATCACCAAGGATCGCGGGCGAGCGCAGCCGTATCTGCAACGGCTGGAGCAGGAAATCCAGTTGATCGCCTGCCACCTGGAACCGGCGCAGAAAGTCGAGCAACTGCACTTCGGCGGCGGCACCCCGACCTTTCTCAGCCACGACGACCTGCGGCAGTTGATGGCGCACCTGCGCAAACACTTCAATCTGCTGGATGACGATTCCGGCGACTACGGCATCGAGATCGACCCACGCGAGGCCGACTGGTCGACCATGGGTCTGTTGCGCGAACTCGGCTTCAACCGGGTCAGCATCGGCCTGCAAGACCTCGACCCGGCGGTGCAGCGGGCGGTCAATCGCCTGCAAAGCCTGGAAGAAACCCGCGCGGTGATCGACGCCGCGCGCACCCTGCAATTTCGCTCGATCAACATCGACCTGATCTACGGCCTGCCGAAGCAGACCCCGGAGAACTTTGCGCGCACCGTCGAGGAAGTCATCAGCCTGCAACCGGACCGGCTATCGGTGTTCAACTATGCACACCTGCCGGAGCGCTTCATGCCGCAGCGGCGGATCAACAGCCACGAGCTGCCGAGCCCTGCGCAGAAACTCGAAATGCTTCAGCGCACCATCGAACAACTGACTGCCGCCGGCTACCGTTACATCGGCATGGATCACTTCGCCCTGCCCGACGATGAGCTGGCGATTGCCCAGGAAGAGCAGACCCTGCAGCGCAACTTTCAGGGCTACACCACCCACGGTCATTGCGACCTGATTGGTCTTGGGGTGTCGGCGATCAGCCAGATCGGCGACCTCTACTGCCAGAACAACAGCGATCTGAACCAGTACCAGAACACCCTCGCCGCCGCGCAACTGGCAACCAGCCGTGGCCTGGTGTGCAATGCCGACGATCGCCTGCGCCGCGCGGTGATCCAGCAACTGATCTGCAATTTCAGCCTGGAATTCGCCGAAATCGAGCAGGCGTTCAACATCGATTTTCAGGGTTACTTCGGCGCGCTGTGGCCGCAACTGCAAGGCATGGCCAACGATGGGCTGATCAATCTGGAACGCGAGCGGATCGAAGTGTTGCCGGCCGGGCGTCTGCTGGTGCGTTCGGTGTGCATGGTGTTCGACGCGTATCTGGAACAGCAGAACCGCCAGCGCTTCTCGCGGGTGATCTAGTTTTTCGTCAGCAGTGAGCCGAGTTTGAGGTTCTGCTCGGAGGTGAGGCCGGACTGATCCATGACTTTGGACAGGGCCAGATTGGCGCTGATCAGCCCGGTATTCAGGGCGGCGATGGCACCGCGCAGCGCGGCGAGCATATTGACCTTGGCTTCGTTGGTCAGTGTTCTGTCGGACATGACGGCCGCCATCCGGGCTTTCTTCTCGGCGATCTCTTTTTGCAGTTTGCGGATCATCTTCAGCAACTGCTGGACGTTCTCGGGCAAGCCGCTGTCTTCGATGTCGCTGTTCTCACCACCGACGCTGAAGGATTTTTCGATGGAGGCGCCGGACAGCGACACTTTGACGCCCTCGACCAAGGTCGGGGTTGCCAACGGCGCAGAGGCGGCATTCTGCTCGCTGTCGGTGTCTGTCCTGGCGATGCTCGGCACAGACGCAACGCCGCTGTTACCGGGGTTCAGCGTGTCAATGGCGGCCATCGAGCGGTTCCTTGCATGCGTGTTGATACCTGTTTATCGGCCACTTGCCCTGCGGCTTTACGCCCGTGGGACAAACTCGCCGCAGACTGGCCTGAATGTCCTCCCGTGGGTTACCCTTACGGCTTATGTGTGTTTTCCCACAAGGATTTAAGAAATGTCCGAGCCAGTCAAACTGCGCGCTCACAACCAGGCCCATTGCAAGGATTGCAGCCTGGCTCCTCTCTGCCTGCCACTTTCTCTGAATCTGGAAGACATGGATGCGCTGGACGAAATCGTTAAACGTGGCCGCCCGTTGAAAAAGGGTGAGTTCCTGTTCCGTCAGGGCGACACCTTCGATTCCGTCTATGCAGTACGCTCCGGCGCCCTGAAGACCTTCAGCCTGAGCGACAGCGGCGAAGAACAACTGACCGGTTTCCACTTGCCGAGCGAACTGGTTGGTCTGTCCGGCATGGACACCGAGAAACACCCGGTGTCGGCCCAGGCCCTGGAGACCACCTCGGTCTGTGAAATTCCTTTCGAACGCCTTGATGAACTGGCCCTGCAACTGCCGCAGCTGCGCCGTCAGTTGATGCGGGTGATGAGCCGCGAGATCCGTGACGACCAGCAGATGATGCTGCTGTTGTCGAAAAAAACCGCCGACGAGCGCATCGCCACGTTCCTGGTCAATCTGTCGGCCCGCTTCCGTGCTCGCGGGTTCTCGGCCAACCAGTTCCGCCTGAGCATGTCGCGCAATGAGATCGGCAATTACCTGGGCCTGGCGGTGGAAACCGTGTCACGGGTGTTCACCCGCTTCCAGCAGAACGAACTGATCGCCGCCGAGGGCAAAGAGATCCACATCCTCGACCCGATCCAGCTCTGCGCCCTGGCCGGCGGCTCGCTCGAAGGCTGATCTCGATCCGCGGTTGAGCGAAGCGTTTCAGCCGCGGGTATACTGCGCCGTTTGCAGCCCTGCCAGGACACCTCGACGATGGTCTTCGACTCCTTCGACATCAAATCCCTGATCCGCCCCGTGATCGACTTCCCGAAACCGGGCGTGATCTTTCGCGACATCACCCCGCTGTTCCAGTCGCCCAAGGCCCTGCGCCTGGTGATGGACAGCTTCGCCCACCGTTATGTGGAAGCCGATTTCACCCACATCGGCGCGATGGATGCGCGCGGTTTCCTGATCGGTTCGGTGTTGGCCTACCAGCTGAACAAGCCGCTGGTGCTGTTCCGCAAGCAAGGCAAACTGCCCGCGGACGTGCTGGCCGAAGGTTACGCAACCGAGTACGGCGAAGCGTTCCTCGAAGTCCACGCCGACAGCCTGTGCGAAGGCGATTCGGTGGTGATGTTCGATGACCTGATCGCCACCGGTGGCACGCTGATCGCAGCCGCCAACCTGATCCGCCGCATGGGCGCGCGGGTGCATGAGGCGGCGGCGATTATCGATCTGCCGGAGTTGGGTGGGTCGCAGCGTCTGGAAGATATGGGCATCCCTACCTTCTGCCTGACGCAGTTTGCCCTGACTGATAAGTAAGTAGCGCCTGTCAGACCGCTTTCGCGAGCAGGCTCGCTCCCACATTTGGAATGCATTCTCCTGTGGGAGCGAGCCTGCTCGCGAAGGGGCCGGCCGCCTCAACGCAGAACCTAAAGCCCCATCTGCTTGCTGATAATCTCGTTCATCACCTCCCGCGTCCCGCCGCCAATCGACAGAATGCGGTTATCCCGATACAGCCGCTCCACCAGGCTTTCGCGCATGTAACCCAGGCCGCCAAGAATCTGCACTGCCTCGGTGGTAATCCGGTCCGAGGTGTCCGTGGCGACGTTCTTGGCCATGGAAATCTCCTTGATCACGCTCTGCCCCGCCGCCATTTTCGCCGCCTGGCGGTAGGTGAACTCGCGCGATACTTCCAGCGCCGTGGCCATCTCGGCCAGCCGGTGCTTGATCACCTGAAACTTGCCGATGGGTTTGCCGAACGCCTCACGCTCACGCGCCCACTTCAGCGCCTCTTCGAGCGCGAGCTGCGAGGTCATGTTGGCCATCAGCGCCAGCGCCAGCCGTTCACTCTGGAAATTGCCCATGATGCAGGCGAAACCCATGTTCTCGGCGCCGACCAGATTGCCCACAGGCACCCTGCAATCGTCGAAGAACAGCTCAGCGGTGTCCGAGGCCCACCAGCCCATTTTCTTTAGCTGGCGGCCTACCGTGAAGCCTGGGGTGCCCTTCTCGATCAACAGCAGGCTGATGCCACCGAAACCCGGCGCTCCGGTGCGCACCGCGACAGTGTAGAAATCGGCACGCACGCCGCTGGTGATGAAGGTTTTGCTACCGCTGACCCGGTAGAACTCGCCGTCACGCACGGCGCGGGTCTGCAGGTTGGCGACGTCGGATCCGCCGCCGGGTTCGGTAATCGCCAACGCGCTGATCTTCTCGCCGCTGAGCACTTGCGGCACGACGCGGTCGCGCACCTCGGGCCGGGCCCATTTGACGATCGGTGGCAGGCCGATATCCAGCGAACCGAGGCCCGCGACCAGCCCACCGGAGCCGCAGCGCATCAGTTCTTCGCTGGCGGCAACCTTGGCGAACACATCACCTTCGTGGCTGCCGCCCAGCACTTCGGGATAACCGATACCGAGAATCCCCGCCGCCCCGGCCTTCAGGTACAGCTCACGGGGAAAGCTTTCGGCTTCTTCCCACGCATCGATGTCCGGCAGGACCTCGCGCTCGACGAAACGTCTGACGCTGTCGCGAACCATTTGGTGGCTGGGGTCGAAGTATTCCTGGAAGGCAGGCATCGGCGAACTCCATCGAAGGGTTGGCCGACGTTAACCGAGCGCTTGCTTGGTTTTCAATATGTTTGTGTGTATCAGTCAGACCGAGGTGCGCCATTCGCGAGCAAGCCCGCTCCCACAGGAGAATGCATTCCAATGTGGGAGCGGGCTTGCTCGCGAAGGCGCCAGTCAAAGCACCGCTGAACTCAGAGGGAAATCGGTTTACGCCCGGCGAACGAATGCGCCAGCGTTCCGCCATCCACCAACTCCAGCTCCCCACCCAGCGGCACGCCATGGGCAATCCGCGAAGCGATCAGGCCCTTGTTGCTGAGCAGTTGGGCGATGTAATGCGCGGTCGCCTCACCTTCCACCGTCGGGTTGGTGGCGAGGATGACTTCAGTAAAGCTGCCCGCCTCTTCAATACGCGCCATCAACTGCGGAATACCGATGGCCTCCGGCCCCAGGCCGTCGAGCGGCGACAGGTGGCCCTTGAGCACGAAGTAGCGCCCACGGAAACCGGTCTGCTCCACCGCGTACACGTCCATCGGCCCTTCCACCACGCACAGCAGCGTGTCGTCGCGGCGCGTGTCGGCGCATTGCGGGCACAGATCGTCTTCGGTCAGCGTGCGGCACTGACGGCAGTGACCCACCCCTTCCATGGCCTGGCTCAGGGCCTGAGCCAGTCGCGTGCCACCGCTGCGGTCACGTTCGAGCAACTGCAACGCCATGCGCTGGGCGGTTTTCTGACCCACGCCCGGCAAAGTGCGCAGGGCGTCGATCAGTTGGCGAATCAAAGGGCTGAAGCTCATGGGTAAAAAGTCCGACAAAACAACGAGACGCGGTTTATACCCGCGCCTCTGGCCAGCGTCAAATGCTCAGTCCTGGGCAACCTTCACCACCAGTTTGCCGAAGTTGCGTCCCTCCAGCAGACCGATGAACGCCTCGGGTGCCTGCTCCAGACCTTCCACCACGTCTTCGCGGAATTTGACCTTGCCGTCGCGCACCCACGGCACCATATGGCTGATGAACTCCGGCTGGCGGTCGCCGTAGTCATCAAACACGATAAAGCCCTGAATCCGCACACGCTTGGTCAGCAACGTACGCTGCAGCATCGGCAGACGATCCGGGCCTTGCGGCACCTCAGTGGCGTTGTAACCGGCAATCAGCCCGCACAGTGGAATGCGCGCCTTGGGATTGAGCAGCGGCACCACCGCATCGAACACATGCCCGCCGACGTTCTCGTAATAGATGTCGATGCCATTCGGGCAAGCCTTGGCCAGTTGTTCGGCAAAGTCCGGCGCCTTGTGATCGATGCAGGCATCAAACCCCAGTTCCTCGACCACGTATTTGCATTTGTCGGCTCCACCGGCCACACCCACGGCGCGCAGGCCCTTGATCTTCGCCACCTGACCGACCACTGAACCGACCGCACCCGAAGCCGCAGCGACCACCAGGGTTTCGCCTTCTTTCGGTTGACCGATGTCGATCAGCCCCATGTACGCGGTCATCCCCGGCATGCCCAGTACACCGAGCGCCATCGACGGGCTCGGCAGACCGGACGGAATCGGCATGATGTTACGCCCGTCGCTGATGCTGTGGCTTTGCCAGCCGGTGAGGCCGACCACCAGATCGCCCTGGTGGAATTTCGGATGACGGGAATCCTCGACACGGCTGACAGCGCCACCGGTCATCACTTCGCCGATTTGTACCGGCGCGGCGTAGGACGGTGCATCGCTCATGCGCCCGCGCATGTACGGGTCCAGCGACAGGTACAGGGTTTTCAGCAGCACCTGGCCGTCTTCGAGATCCGGCAACGCTTCGCGCTCCAGACGGAAGTTTTCCGGGGTTGGCGCACCGACCGGGCGTGAAGCGAGGACGAAGCGTTGGTTGAGGGTCAGAGGGTCGGACATGTCAGCGTCTCCTGTGAATGGGGAATTCGGGGGTATAGGGAGCAGACCTTTGTGGCATTGGGGCGTTCGATGTTTATTCAGTTGTACCGAGGTGAGTTCATTCGCGAGCAGGCTCGCTCCCACAGGGAAATGCATTCCAAATGTGGGAGCGAGCCTGCTCGCGAAGGCGGCATCAAAGACACCGCACCTCCTGGAGGCATAAACAAAAATGCCAGGCGCGATGCCTGGCATTTTGTGTAGCTCATCCAACCCGCAAAGGCGAATCAGAATGGCAGTTTCATACCTGCTGGCAGGTTCATGCCGGCGGTCATGCTGCCCATTTTTTCCTGGCTGTTGGCTTCGATCTTGCGCACGGCGTCGTTGACGGCGGCAGCGACCACGGCTTCGAGCATTTCCTTATCGTCTTCGCTCAGACCTTCAACCAGGCTTGGGTCGATGCTGACGCTTTTCACGTCGTGACGACCGGTCATTACCACGGTGACCATATCGCCACCGGCCTTGCCGGTGACTTCGGCGTTGGCCAGTTCTTCCTGCATCTTGGCCATTTTTTCCTGCATCTGCTGTGCCTGCTTCATCAGGCCGGCCATGCCACCTTTCATCATGGGAATCACCTCAAAAGTACTTGGATCAAAACAGCGCCCGGCGCATAACGCCGAACGCCCTCAGTTATTAGCCTTGGGCGACCAAGGCATCGACAGGTTCAATAGTATCGTGTCGCACCACTGCACCGAACTGCTGGACCATCTGCTGGATGAACGGATCCCCGTGGATCGATTCCTCCGCCTCGCGCTGACGGTTGGCCCGGCGACGGGACGCGGCCTGCGCCGGGGTTTCCTGCTCGGGCTTGATCAGTTCGATGGTCAGGCTCAGCGTGCGACCGTGGAACTGGTTCAACGCATCGTTCAGGCGCCGCTGCTGCGTGGCGTTGAACAGCGCGCTGTGCGCCGGGTCCAGGTGCATCAGCCAGTGGTCGCCATCGACCGCGATCAGCGTGCAGTTGGCGGCAATGCTGCCGGTCATGCCGGAGATCGGCAGTTGCGGGAACAGCTCCAGCCATTGCAACGCCAGACCGGTGGCCGGCGCGGCCGCAGGCTCCGGCTCGGGTTCCGGGGCTGGCTCGGCGGTGTGTTCGCTGGCCAGATCGTCGAGGTAGCTGTAGGCCGAATCCATGTCCGGCTCGATGTAGTCTTCGTCCAACGGCGGCTCATCGTCGAGATCCATGCCCGGTGTGGCGGCATCGACTTCGGCGACCGACGGCTCGGGAATCGGCGCGGCGGCCCATTCCGGCGCATCCGGTACCACGCTGTCCGGGGTCGGCAGCGGCATCGGCGGCAACTCGGGCTGCTCGCTGGCGGTTTCCAGTACCGGCTCGACGGCTGGTTGCTGCACTGGCTCGGGTTCCGGCTCGGGTTCGACCGGGTCGTTCCACGGCAGGTCGACCACCGCTTCGGCGGCGACTGGCTCTGGTTCCGGTTCTGGCGCATGGGCCACCACAGGCGCTGGCTCTGGAGCCGGCGTTGGTGCTGGAGCAACAACCGGTGCAGGCGCAACAGCCGCAGCGACTACCGGCGCAGGCTTGGGCGCGGCAGCCACTGAATTTGCGGAATCAACTGTGGCCTGGCTGATCCCCACTGGCTTTAGCGGTTGCCTCGGGGCGTCCGCCGTATCCGCCGGCCGGAAGGCCAGCATCCGCAGCAGGACCATTTCGAAACCACCACGGGGATCCGGCGCCAGCGGCAAGTCGCGGCGACCGATCAGGCCCATCTGGTAATAGAACTGCACGTCTTCGGCTGGCAGCGCCTGAGCCAATGCCAATACGCGGTCACGGTCGCCATGACCGTTGTCGACACCTTCAGGCAAGGCCTGGGCGATGGCGACGCGGTGCAGCACGTTGAGAATTTCCGAGAGCACGCCGCTCCAGTCCGGGCCTTGCTCGGCCAGGTGGCGCACGGCTTCGAGCAACGCCTTGGCGTCACCTTCGATCAGCGCGTGCAGCACGTCGAAGACCTGGCCGTGATCCAGCGTGCCGAGCATCGCTCGCACATCGGCGGCCAATACCTTGCCTTCACCGAAGGCGATGGCCTGGTCGGTCAGGCTCATGGCGTCACGCATCGAGCCGTCAGCGGCGC
Source organism: Pseudomonas sp. IT-93MI4 (assembly GCF_949767635.1). Taxonomy (NCBI): domain Bacteria; kingdom Pseudomonadati; phylum Pseudomonadota; class Gammaproteobacteria; order Pseudomonadales; family Pseudomonadaceae; genus Pseudomonas; species Pseudomonas sp. IT-93MI4. Next base: position 75,544 of record NZ_CATKPP010000001.1, on the reverse strand, counting down.
GGCCCAGCAACCACAGCGCGTCGTCTTCAAACGGCACGTTTTCGGCGCCGAGCACGTGGGTCAGATGCTCGACCACGCGCTCGGGCGTCATGTTCTTCAGCGAGAACTGCAGGCAACGCGACAAAATCGTTGCCGGAAGTTTCTGCGGATCCGTCGTCGCCAGGATGAACTTGACGTACGGCGGCGGCTCTTCGAGGGTTTTCAGCAGCGCATTGAAGGAATGGCTGGAGAGCATGTGCACTTCGTCGATCAGGTAGACCTTGAAGCGCCCACGGCTCGGCGCGTACTGCACGTTGTCGAGCAGCTCGCGGGTGTCTTCGACCTTGGTCCGGCTCGCGGCGTCGATCTCGATCAGGTCGACGAAGCGGCCTTCGTCGATCTCGCGGCACACCGAACACTCGCCGCAAGGGCTGGAAGTGATACCTGTCTCACAGTTCAGGCATTTGGCAATGATCCGCGCAATGGTGGTCTTACCGACCCCGCGGGTACCGGTGAACAGGTACGCGTGGTGCAGCCGCTGGCTGTCCAAGGCATTGATCAGAGCCTTGAGCACATGGGTCTGGCCGACCATTTCGCGGAACGAGCGCGGACGCCATTTACGTGCAAGAACCTGATAACTCATCGAAAACCGTCGCAACGAAGGAAGCTGAAGCGGCTAATGCTAGCGGAGCAAGGGCAAAATTGCATCCGGTGTGCTCGTCTAATCTGGCTAAGCTGCTGTTGGCGGGGAAATTTCGCTCGTGATCGGGACTCATCGGAGCATTTATGCGTTGGGCCTTGGAAGCTTTGTTGGGGATCAGTCTGAGCGTGAGCGCGGCCGAACCGCCGCTGCGCTTCGTCGTGGCCGACAGCTGGGCGATGCCGATGGTGCAGATCGACCACGGCCGCCCGACCCAGGGCATCCTCCACGACATCATGCTCAGCCTTGCGACGCAGGTCGGTGTGCCGGCCGAATTCCACGTCCTGCCGCGCGCCCGGGTGCAGAACGCCATGGAGCACGGTGAAGTCGACGTGCGCTGCTATGCCGCACAATCGTGGCTGCCGAATCAGTCCGGGGACTATATCTGGAGCCTTCCGCTGCTGTTCCAGCGCGATTTGCTGATCAGCCGCGACGCTCAGCCGCCCCGCGTCGACCCTGCCGACCTGCCCCGCCAATCGATCGGCACCGTGCTCGGCTATACCTATCCGACCCTGCAACCGCTGTTCGACGCCGATCGCCTGCAACGCGAGGACGCGCGTAATCAGGAACAAGTGCTGGAAAAACTCCTGGCCGGCCGCTACCGCTATGCGGTGAGCAATCAATGGACACTCGACTGGTTCAATCAGCGCCTGCTGCCCGGGCAGCAACTGCACGGCGTCGCGGTGCTGCAGGAGCAGCATGTGGGCTGCTACGTGAGGAATGACCCTCAGGTGCCGGTGCAGCGGATCTTGCGCACGTTGTTGCGGATGAAAATGTCGGGGGAGATTGATGACATCATCCGGTTGTATACCGGGTCCACTGAAGCCACCCCATAACCCATTGTGGGAGCGGGCTTGCTCGCGAAGGCGGTGTGTCAGTCATCTGATTCGTTAACTGGCACACCGCCTTCGCGAGCAAGCCCGCTCCCACAGGGGGACATTTCCGACAGAGAATTATTCAGTAGCCGTGCGACTCACGGAACTTCTGGTAGTCGTGAAACTCGATCCACTCGACCACGTCGTACGGCAGATAAAGCTGCTGCCGGGCGCGGGAGATGGCGATGTATACGGCGCAGATCCGCTGATCGAACGCGTAGGCGTCCTTGAACTGCACGTTGGTCAGCAGCTCGGGCGTCAGCAGAACGCGGTCGAACTCCATGCCGCCCGCCTCTTGCGCCAGCATCAGCAGGCAGCTTTTGCCGGGGCCGCCGATCATCCGGTTGAGCCGGGTCAGGTCAGCGACCTTGAAGCCCTTCTCCAGCTCGGCCTCGACCCACAGAAACGCCTCGTCGAACTGGTTGGCATCGCGCACCTGCTGCCACTTCGGCAGATCGCTGAAATAGCGATGCGGGCCCTTCTCGCTGTGCGTGGAACTGTAGTAATCCACCCTGAACAACTCGATGGCGCTGGTCATGAAGTGCTCGAGGTCGCGCTGCGCTGTCATGTCGGCAAAGCTGAACAGGCAATTGGCATCGTGCAGCTGCATGGCCCACTTCATGGTGTCCCAAGGGGAGGCCGTCAGCACCACGCAACCTTCCGGCGGGACAAAGCCCTGCGGATAAAACTCGATGCCGACGTCAGCTTCACGCGCGCCTTCGAACGGCACCTTGCTCTTTTCCGAGTGCCGGGAAATCAGCGGATTGACCAGACGCTCGACGTTACGACCCGAGCGTACCGAGTAGGTGATATCGCTCTGGCGCACCTCACGCTTTCTCTTCACCAGATCACGCTCGGCGTGCTGGTACTCATCGCCCAGCGTGATCAGCACCTGTCGGCCACGCTCGATAATCTGCAGCAGCGAAGCGGGAATGTCCTGACTCTCGTCGATCAGCACGTGGGTATAACGCGGCGGCACCACGCAGCCCGCAAGGCTTGCACGCTTGATCAGCAACAAGGCTTCAAAGCCGCTCTGCCGGCCCCACGCCGGGTTGGCCTCAAGGTAAGTCCAGACGCGGCTCGAATACTCCAGCAACACTTTGGACTCAAGGCCGGACAAGGACAGTTTGAAATACGGCAGATGATGCGCCGACAGGCTGTAGTCCCGGGAGTGGCAATAGCGCTCGAGGGTTTCCAGGCAGACGTTCAGGGTGCGTTGCGCGTCATGCTCGCGAAAGCCGAGGATGTTCAGCTCCTGCGCCAGACTCTGTTTACTCGCGACTCGGCTCGCGGCGCCTGCCGGCTGTGGCTTGCGCCCATAAATCAGCCCGCGCGCGAACGCCTCAAAGGTGATGCCTGGCTTGCGTTCACTGGCAACGCCCATGCGCTGGCACAGGGTCGCGAGTTTTTCCGGGGTGCGTGCCAGCAACAGGGTTTTCCCGGGGTCCAGGCACTCGGTCAAGGCACCGACCAGGTGGCTCTTGCCGATCCCGGCATAGCCTTGCACGTGCAGGTCTTCATCGAGGTTGGCGCGGAAGGTTCTGACCAGTTTGTCCTGCGCGGCGCTGAGCCAGCGCTCGCGGTGCGCGGGGCTGATCATCTGCTGGCTGAACGGATTGTTGATCGCGTGGTGGCGCGTCTTGAACTCGTCATCCCACTTGCCATCGGGCAGCAGGTAATCCTGCGCCGACACCTCTTCGGCCAACAGCAATCGCAGGTTCAATCCCCTGATGGCGTTCAGGCCGAAGTACAACTGGCGCGGGTCGAACAGCCGTTGCGCCTCGGACAGCAGCCCTGCCCCGCCATCGACCGCCCAGGCGATCAGGCGCGCCAGCACCTTCTCCGCCGCTGCGGCGGTGAGATCCTTTTCGGTGGCCTGAGCCAGATTCTGGATGACCAGCACGGCGGCCAGCTGCGCATCCGTCAACTCGCCGAGGGTTTTTGCGCCATCGGGCTGCAACAGGCTGGCGCAGGTCTCATCCGTCACGGGCAAGTACACGGCGGTGGATAAATCGTGATGTTCCGGGTGCATACAACCTCGTAGCCAGGGCGCGAACTTGTCAACGACGCGCGCAGCAAGACGGTGGAGTATGCCACTGTTCAACCTTGGTGACTGAACAGGCATCGGGGGGCAGCCTTCGCGAGCCTCGCTCCCACAGGGGCTGGCGTGAAAGCCCAAATCGCGGGCATAAAAAAACCGCAGTGGGCGAAACCCATGCAGTTCTGTTGAAGCGTTCTTCGTTCGTTAAGGTGGTAACCCCACCAGCCACACCCCGGCACACAATGTTCCCGCTGTGGCTGCTGCCTTCCGGCTCTGACCAGGTTCACGGGTAATCGTTGCGGGGGGACCGATGGGGTCACCATAACGACACTCACCTGTCGGCGAGCCGCGCCATTGTACCTATCTGAAGCGAAGTTACAACCGTTGGTTTCAGATTAAAAATATGAAGGGCTTCAAGCACTTGCTATTGCGCCTGCAACACCTCGTCCGCCTTGCCGCCCGCCTGCTGGATCACCAGATGGATGAAGTGCAACTTGGCAATCGCCGCCGCCGGCAGCACGAACGGGTAGAAATCCGGCTGGCCCATACTGCGTGACAGCTCGTTGAGCATGCCCGCCAGTTCGATCCACGCATTGACGAACGACAGGAACGCCGCGCCGCCGGGGTGCTCCGGGTCGTACAGCGTGCTGGACGGGAACGGCTGGTAGTCGAAGTCCATTTCCCGCGCGCTCATGCCGAAACCCAGCGCGGTATCCACCGCATCCATCATGTGCAGGTAATGCGCCCAGGTTTCGGCCCAATCTTCCCATGGGTGCATGGTCGCGTAGGCGCTGACGTAGTGTTGCGGCCAGTCCAGCGGTGCGCCTTGCTGGTAGTGACGGTCGAGCGCTTCGGCGTAACTGGCGCGCTCGTCGCCGAACAGGTTGCGGAAAGGTTCAAGCCACGGCCCATTGGCGATCAGACGATCCCAATAATAATGCCCGACCTCATGCCGGAAATGCCCGAGCAGCGTGCGATAGGGTTCATGCATTGCCGCCCGCACCTGCTCGCGATGGGCGTCGTCGGCTTCTTTGATATCGAGGGTGATCAGACCGTTGGCGTGGCCGGTCATTGGCGCGTTGCCTTCGAGGTCGACGCCGATGAAGTCGAAGGCCAGACCGGTGGCCTCATCCACGGTTTTCGGGATGACCGGCAGGCCGAGGGTGATCAGTTGCGCCACCAGCCGGCGCTTGGCGATTTCGACTTTGCGCCAGCGTTCGGGGTTTTCCGGCACTGAGAGGTCGGGGATGGTGCGGTTGAGGCTGCAGGCGATGCACAGGCTGTCGTGGCCGTTATCCGGCAGCAGCCAGTTGCACGCGGCGGGCGTGTCGAGGTTGGCGCAGCGACGAAACAATCCGGCGTCGGGATCGGCATCGAGTGTCCAACTGCCGTCCTGCGGGCCGGGCTGCAACGAGGTCAGGCGACTTTCTTCAGGCTGATAGCCCAACATGGCGCTGCAAGCCAGACACTGACTGTTGCGAAAGAACAACGACTGGCCGCAGCGGCACGGCCAGATTTTGCTGTTGCGTGAAGATTCGCCCATGAACGGCGCGACAATGCGAGAACTGAGCTGCTCGAAAAAGCGGTACATGGCGATCTCTCCCTGGGGCTTGCCAAGACTAGATCATTGCCGAGCCGACATCGTTCCGAATACTCCACGGCTATTGGCCGATACCACCCTTGTGGTGAGGGGATTTAGCGAAACGTCGCACCGCCCCGATGGGTTGCGAAGCAGCCCCAGAACCCTACCACTCAGTTGAATCAGACAAACTGTGTGCTCAGGCTTTACGACTGCTGCGCAGCCGGTCGGGGATAAATCCCCTCACTACAGGTTTGAGCCCTATCAGGCAGAAATGCCATGGGTTTTGAGGAACGCGATAAACGCCTCTTCATCCATCACCTTCACCCCCAGCTCATTGGCCTTGGTCAGCTTCGAGCCAGCACCCGGCCCTGCAACCACGCAATGAGTTTTCGCCGATACCGAGCCGGCGACCTTGGCGCCGAGGCTCTCCAGGTGTTCTTTGGCCACATCGCGGCTCATCAACTCGACCTTGCCGGTCAGCACCCAGGTTTCGCCGGACAGCGGCAGGCCCTCAACGACTTTCTTCTCGCTCAGCCAGTGCATGCCGAAATCCCGCAGCTGTTTCTCGGCGGCCTCGGCGATCTGCCGATGCTCGGGCACAGCAAAAAACTCGCGCACCGAATTGGCCTGCTTCTCCGGCAGCGCCTGACGCATGTCCAGCCAGTCGGCATTCATCACCGCCTCCAGCGAACCGAACCTGTCCGCCAGTTTCTGCGCGCCGCCCGGGCCGACAAAGGGAATGTGCAGCTTGTCGAGCAGACCACCGAGGGTGGTGCTGGCGGCAAATTCGGCGCCGAGTTCACCCTGATCCTGAATCTGCAGGCCATGCCCCAACAACTCGGTGATCACCTGCTGGTTGTGTGCATCCTCGAAGAAGCTGTGAATCTCGTGGGCCACTTCCAGGCCGATGTCCGGCAGGTAGGTCAGCACTTGCGGCAACGCCTGCTGCACGCGCTCCAGCGAACCGAGCGAGCGCGCCAACACCTTGGCCGTCTCCTCGCCGACATCGGGAATGCCCAGCGCATAAATGAACCGTGCCAGCCCCGGTTGCTTGCTGTCTTCAATCGCCGCCAACAGCTTGTTGCTGGAGACCTCGGCGAAGCCTTCCAGATCGACAATGTCGTCGAACTTCAGCGCATACAGATCGGCCGGCGAACTGACCAGACCTTCGTCGACCAGTTGCTCGACGCTCTTGTCGCCAAGGCCTTCAATGTCCATCGCCCGGCGCGAGACGAAGTGAATGATCGCCTGCTTCAGTTGCGCGCCACAGGCCAGACGGCCAACGCAGCGGTACACCGCGCCTTCGCTGATGGTTTCCTTACCTTTGCTGCGCTTGACCAGTTGCGTGCGCTCGACATGGGAGCCGCAGACCGGGCAATTCTCTGGAATCGCTACAGGACGGGCATTCTCCGGGCGACGTTCGGTGACCACTTGCACCACCTGCGGGATCACGTCACCGGCGCGACGGATGATCACCGTGTCACCGATCATCAGGCCCAGGCGCGCCACTTCATCCATGTTGTGCAGGGTGGCGTTGGCGACGGTGACGCCGGCGACCTTGACCGGTTTCAGTCGTGCCACCGGAGTGACGGCGCCGGTACGGCCGACCTGGAATTCCACGTCGAGCAGTTCGGTGAGCTCTTCCATGGCCGGGAATTTGTGCGCAATCGCCCAGCGCGGTTCGCGGGCACGGAAGCCCAGCTCACGCTGATCGGCGATGCTGTTGACCTTGAACACCACGCCGTCGATTTCATAAGTCAGCGAGTTACGTCGCTCACCCATGTCGCGGTAGTAATCCAGGCACTCGCCGATGCCTTTGGCCAGCTTCAGCTCGTGGCTGATCGGCATGCCCCACTTCTGCAATTGCTTGAGGTTGCCGATATGGGTGTCGGAAATATCGTGGGAGACCTGACCGATACCGTAGCAGCAGAATTCCAGCGGGCGGTTGGCGGTGATCTTCGAATCCAGCTGACGCAGGCTGCCGGCAGCGGCGTTGCGCGGGTTGGCGAAGGTCTTGCCGCCGACTTCCAGTTGCGAGGCGTTGAGGCGCTCGAAACCGGCCTTGGACATGAACACTTCCCCACGCACTTCCAGAGTCGCCGGCCAGCCTGTGCCATGCAGCTTCAACGGAATGTTGCGCACGGTGCGCACGTTGACGCTGATGTCCTCACCGGTGGTGCCATCGCCACGGGTGGCGCCGCGCACCAGCACGCCGTCCTGATACAGCAGGCTGACCGCCAGGCCATCGAGTTTCGGCTCGCAGCTGTATTCCACCGCCGCACCGCCACCGAACAGATCGCCGGCCGGCAGATCCAGACCCTCGGTCACCCGACGGTCGAACTCGCGCATGTCGTTTTCTTCGAAGGCGTTGCCGAGGCTGAGCATCGGTACTTCGTGACGCACCTGGGTGAACGCGGTCAGCGCTACACTGCCGACACGCTGGGTAGGCGAGTCACTGGTGATCAATTCCGGATTGGCCGCTTCCAGCGCCTTGAGCTCGTGGAACAACCGGTCGTACTCGGCGTCCGGAATGCTCGGCTCGTCGAGGACGTGGTAACGGTAGTTGTGCTGATCGAGTTCAGCGCGCAGCTCTAGAATGCGGTTTTTGGCGGCGGTCATGGGTGTTCTCTCATAAAGCAAAAGAGCAGCCGAGGCTGCTCAATCTATTTTGCCGATTGCCTCATTATCGCGAGGCAACCTTTCAATCAACGCTTCTGGGTCAGGGCGCGGCGTTCGAATTCGACGATGCGCTGACGGTAATGCTCGATGGTTTGCGCGGTCAGCACGCTGCGCTGGTCGTCTTTCAGCTCGCCGTTCAGCTCTTGGGACAGCTTGCGCGCTGCCGCCACCATCACGTCGAAGGCCTGCTTCGGATGACGCGGGCCTGGCAGGCCGAGGAAGAAGCTCACCGCCGGGGTGCTGAAATGGTCGATGTCGTCCAGATCGAAGATACCCGGCTTGACCGCATTGGCCATGGAGAACAGCACTTCACCGTTGCCGGCCATGCTTTCGTGGCGGTGGAAAATATCCATCTCGCCAAAACGTAGACCGCTTTCCAGGATGTTCTGCAACAGCGCCGGGCCTTTGAAGCCGGCGGCGTCGCGGCAGATCACGCTGATCACCAGGACTTCTTCGGCTTGCGGCTGATCCTTGTCGGCCACGGCTGGCGCAGGCTTGCTGTCGTCGACGAAGTCATCATCACGGCTGCTGAAGCTCGGGCCGCCGTCCAGATCCAGATCGAGGTTCAGGTCGCCCTGGGCCGGACCATTGCTGCCGCGCTTGCCACGTTTCGAAGCGGATTCGCGAGGCTCGCGTGCTTCGCGGGCCGGCATGCTCACCGACGGCAGATCGTGTTCGTCCAGTTGCGGCTCTTTGTGCGTATCCAGTACGCGGGCCGGGCCCAACAGCTCGGCGCTGGTGTCCTCGTCCGGCAGGTTGGACAGACTTCGGTCAAGACGGAATTTCAGTTTTCCCTTGCCGCCGCGCATACGGCGCCAGCCATCGAAAAGAATACCGGCTATCACAATGATGCCGATGACGATCAGCCACTCGCGCAGACCGATTTCCATGTAATCCCGTGCCTCTATAAAAAATGCTGAAAAATAAGGGGTTTACATTGTGCAAACCGCTTTAAAACGTGGCGCCAACTCTATGTTCTGACAGGCGTTTTGCCCACGTATACGAAAAATTGACATTAAACTAGCACGACCAAAGACAACTTTACACCGTCTGTCACATTGGCTTGCGCGAATATGTCGATTGGCCAGCAAGTCGAAGTCGGTAAAAAAGTCCTACAGACTACTCATACCCTTCCGACACCACGCTGACTCAGGCGTCCACCATCGCCATCGCCTCCTCGACATCCACTGCAACCAGTCGCGAACAACCCGGCTCGTGCATCGTCACGCCCATCAGTTGATCGGCCATTTCCATGGCGATCTTGTTGTGGGTGATATAGATGAACTGCACGGTCTGCGACATTTCTTTAACCAATCGTGCGTAGCGTCCAACGTTAGCGTCATCCAGTGGCGCGTCAACTTCATCGAGCATGCAGAACGGCGCCGGATTCAATTTGAAGATCGCAAAAACCAGTGCCAGTGCGGTCAGGGCTTTTTCCCCGCCAGAGAGCAAATGGATGGTGCTGTTCTTCTTTCCTGGCGGCCGCGCCATGATCGTCACCCCTGTATCGAGTAGATCTTCGCCCGTCAGTTCCAAATACGCGCTGCCACCACCGAAAACTTTCGGGAAAAGCGCCTGTAAACCGCCATTGATCTGATCAAAGGTATCTTTGAAGCGGTTACGGGTTTCCTTGTCGATCTTGCGAATGACGTTTTCCAGGGTCTCCAGTGCTTCGACCAGATCGGCGTCCTGCGCATCCAGATAACGTTTACGCTCGGATTGTTGCGTGTATTCGTCGATGGCCGCGAGGTTGATCGCACCCAGGCGCTGAATCCGCGCATTGATCCGTTCGAGTTCTTCTTCGGCGGCGCGTTCACTGGCCTCGGGGGTCAACGTCGCGAGCACGCCATTGAGATCGTAGCCGTCTTCGAGCAATTGATCCTGCAACGCCTTGCGCCGCACGGTCAGCGCTTGCCATTCCATGCGCTGTTGTTCGAGCTGGCCACGGATCAGTTGCGATTGCTGCTCGGCCTGGGTGCGGCGCTTTTCCGCCTCGCGCAGTTCGCGGTCGGCGTCTTCCAGCGCAATCTGCGCAGTCTTCAGTTCTTCGTCGACGGTCATGCGTTTGTCGAGCAGCTCTTCGAGTTTCAGGCGCAGCTCTTCCAGCGGTGCCTCGCCCTCCTCCAGATTCAGACTCAACTGCTCACGTTTTTCGGTCAGGCGCTCGGCCTGCATCTCCAGACGTTCCAACGCCTGACGCGTGGAATCGTGCTGCGCGCGCAACGAGCCGAGACGCACCGCCAGTTGATGGGCGTGATCCTTGTGCTGACGGGCTTCCTGGCGCACGCGATCAAGGCGTTCGCGCAGGCTGTCACGCTGAGCCAGCAGCAATTCGCGCTGCTCGGTATCCAGCGCCATGGCGTCGAGCGCTTCCTGCAATTGCATGCGCGCTTCGCCGATCTGTTCGTGTTCCAGTTCGCGCTGCTCGCCGAGTTCGATCAGCTCCTCATCGAGTCGGGTGCGGCGCAGCGTCAGCTGTTCGGCCTTGGCTTTGCCGGCGGACAGTTGAGCCTTCAATTCACCCTGAGAACGGGCTTCGTCCTGCAGCAAACGACGCAAATGCTCACGACCGTTTTCCTGCTGCCGCTGTTGCGCCCGCAGGGTTTGCAGACGGGTTTCCATGGCTTCGACCGTGGCTTCGCGCTCTTCGCGTTCGACCTGCAGCGTCTCGATTTCCTGGCCACGGGCGAGCATGCCGCTCTCGGCCTCACTGGCGCGACGCACCCGCAGGAAGTGTCGGCCAACCCAGTAACCGTCGCGACTGATCAGGCTCTGCCCGGCACTCAACTGGCCGCGCAGGGCCAACGCCTGTTCAAGGCTGTCGACCGGTTTGACCTGGCCGAGCCACGGCGACAGATCGATCTGTGCCTCGACCTTGTCCAGCAGACTGCCCGCTACCCGCACACCATCGCTGGCGGGGCTGAGCAGGCGCAGATCACCTTGAGTGAACCCGGACAGATCGAAGCCGCTGAAATCGTCGACCAGCACCGCTTGCAGATCGGCGCCGAGCACGGTTTCCACCGCCAGCTCCCAACCAGCCTCGACCTTCAAGCCTTCGGCGAGACGCGGCCGTTCGGCGAGGTGGTGTTCCTTCAGCCATTCGGCGGTGCCGGTGCCCGGGTCGAGCGCGGCTTGCTGCAAGGCTTCCAGCGACGCCAGTCGCCCGTTGAGGCGCTGCAAATCGCCTTGCGCCTGCTGCTGCGCGGTCAGTGCCTGCTGCAATTCCTGACGCAGTTGTTCAAGTTTTTCGACCTGCGCTTCTTCGCTGGTCTGCAAATCTTCGAGGGTCGCTTCGGATTCGGCGAGCTGCTCGTTGAGCGCCATGATCGCCGCGTCTTCCGGGTCGGCGGAAAGCAGATCGCGCTCTTCGGCGAGACGCTTTTGCCGATCGGCCAGACGCTCCATGCTGGTTTCCAGCTGCTGGATCCGCGACTGCTGCACTTCGGCCTGACGCCGGGGTTCGGCGGCGGTAAGGTTGAAGGTGTCCCACTGCTCCTGCCAGCCGTGCATGACGCTTTCGGAATCTTCCAGCGCAGCGGCGGCTTCTTCGGCGGCGGCGCTGGTGACTTCCTGCTCGGGAATGAGCATGTCCAGCTCTTCGCCAAGGGTCAGCAGCAGCGTGCGGTCGTGGCCCAAGTGCGATTCGGTTTCCAGACGCGCGCGCTCGGCTTCTTTCAGATCGTCCTGCAACTGGCGCAAGCGCTGCTGGCCGTGCTGGATGCTCTGCTCGACCCGGGCAATGTCGCCGCCGACCGAATAGAAGCGCCCCTGCACCAGATTGAAGCGCTCGGACAGTTCATGGTGCCCGTCGCGCAGCCGCTCGATGGCCGCATCGGCATTGCGCTGCTCGGCGACCAGCGCTTCGAAACTGACTTCCTGGGTGCCGATGATCGACTCGCGCTGGCCGACCTGATCGTTCAGATCCTGCCAGCGCAGGGCCGACAGTTGCGCCTTGAGCTGGCGCTCTTCGCTCTTGTATTCCTGATACTTCTTGGCGGACTCGGCCTGCCGGTGCAAACGTTCGAGCTGACGCTCAAGCTCTTCACGCAGGTCGGTCAGACGCGCAAGGTTTTCGTGGGTGCGGCGGATGCGGTTTTCGGTTTCGCGCCGACGCTCCTTGTACTTGGAGATGCCTGCCGCTTCTTCGATGAAGTTGCGCAGGTCTTCCGGTTTGGCTTCGATCAGCTTGGAGATCATCCCCTGCTCGATGATCGAGTAGCTGCGCGGGCCGAGGCCGGTGCCGAGGAAGATGTCGGTAATGTCGCGACGACGGCACTTGGCGCCGTTGAGGAAATAGCTGTTCTGGCTGTCGCGGGTGACTTTGCGGCGAATGGAGATCTCGGCGTAAGCCGCGTACTCGCCGACCAGGGTGCCGTCGGAGTTGTCGAACACCAGTTCGATGCTCGCCTGGCTCACCGGTTTGCGGCTGGTCGAGCCGTTGAAGATGACGTCGGTCATCGACTCGCCACGCAGGTTCTTCGCCGAACTCTCGCCCATCACCCAGCGTACGGCGTCGATGATGTTCGACTTGCCGCAACCGTTCGGCCCGACGACCGCCGCCATGTTACTGGGGAAGTTCACCGTGGTCGGGTCGACGAAGGACTTGAACCCCGCCAGTTTGATGCACTTCAGCCGCACGCTCAGGCAACCGTCAGGGCGGAGACCACCAGATCGCAGCTGCGCTGGGCGTAAGCCGTCAGCACGATGCGGATCTGCGGCAAATCACGGGCGAGCACAGCGGCCAGCAGGCGTTCGAACAGTTCGAGGAACTCGCTCATTTCGGCCTTGCGCTGTTCGAGGGCGAGGAAATACGCACGGCTCATGGCCGGCTGCAGGTTCTCGACGGTCTCTTGCAGGTACGGGTTGTTGGCAAACGGGTACGCAGCGCGCATCACGGCGAAGCTGTCGTCGACGAAAGTGCGGATGTCCTGACGCTCGTAGCTGGCGGTCAGGCGCTGCTGGATCTGCACGAACGGCGCCATGTCGGCCTGGGTCTGCCAGCCATTGGCGACCGCATTGCCGAGCAGGATGTACAGCTCGCTCATCAGCGTGCACAGGCTCTGCACCTTGTGCGCGGTGAGTTCGGTGACATGGGCGCCACGTCGCGGCAGGATCGCGATCAGGTGGCGGCGTTCGAGGATCAGCAGGGCTTCGCGGACCGATCCGCGGCTGACATTGAGGGCCAGCGTGACCTTCTGTTCCTGAATGCGCTCTCCCGGCTTCATTTCGCCGCGAATGATGCGTTCGGCGAGGTGGTGAGCGATTTGCTCGGCGAGGCTGTCCGGCGCCTTGAACGTCATGGTTGTCCTTCAAACTCTTCGATCTGCACAAGCGGCGCAGTGTAGCGCAAATGCAGGTGCATGGCGGAGTGCCCGCACGGCGCTTTTTGGCACGATTCAAGCAAAAAAGCAGTGGATCCACTCAGGGTCAATACTCAATAGAGCACAGGTTAATCGACAAAACCGCTTTTCCTGACCTTTAAGTCAGAAAACCATTGACCGAAAAGTCAGACCTGCTAAATTCGGTTGAAGTCGGTTAACAACAATAATGAGTCTGCGAGGCCTTCCGTGATCCAGTTTTTACTTAACCAGGAACTCCGTAGCGAGCACGCCCTGGACCCGAATCTGACCGTGCTCAATTACCTGCGCGAACACGTGGGCAAGTCCGGCACCAAAGAAGGCTGCGCCAGCGGCGACTGTGGCGCCTGCACCGTGGTGGTCGGCGAGTTGCAAACGGATGACGCCGGCCGCGAACACATTCGCTATCGCAGCCTCAACTCGTGCCTGACCTTTGTGTCGTCGCTGCATGGCAAACAACTGATCAGCGTCGAAGACCTCAAGCACCAGGGCGAACTGCACAGCGTGCAGAAAGCCATGGTCGAGTGCCACGGCTCGCAGTGCGGCTTCTGCACCCCCGGCTTCGTCATGTCGCTGTTCGCGCTGCAAAAGAACAGCGATGCACCGGATCAGGCCAAGGCGCACGAAGCGCTGGCCGGCAACCTCTGCCGCTGCACCGGCTACCGGCCGATCCTCGCCGCCGCCGAGCAATCCTGCTGTGGCAAGCAACCGGACCAGTTCGACGCCCGCGAAGCCGAGACCATCGCCCGCCTCAAAGCCATCGCCCCGACCGATATCGGTGAACTCAACAGTGGCGACAAGCGTTGCCTGGTGCCGCTGACCGTCGCCGATCTGGCCGATCTGTATGACGCTTACCCACAAGCGCGGCTGCTGGCCGGCGGCACCGATCTGGCGCTGGAAGTCACCCAGTTCCATCGCACCCTGCCGGTGATGATCTACGTCGGCAACGTCGCCGAAATGAAGCGCATCGAAACCTTCGACGAGCGCATCGAAATCGGTGCCGCCACCGCCCTCTCCGACTGCTATGAAGCGCTGACCGCCGAATACCCGGACTTCGGCGAACTGCTGCACCGCTTCGCCTCGCTGCAGATCCGCAACCAGGGCACCCTCGGCGGCAACATCGGCAACGCCTCGCCGATCGGTGACTCGCCACCGCTGCTGATCGCCCTCGGCGCGCAAGTGGTGCTGTGCAAAGGCGAAACCCGGCGCACGCTGAACCTGGAAGATTACTTCATCGACTACAAGGTCACCGCCCGTCAGGAAAGCGAGTTCATCGAGAAAATCATCGTCCCGCGCGCCACCGCCGAACAGCGTTTCCGCGCCTACAAGGTCTCCAAGCGTCTGGACGATGACATCTCCGCCGTCTGCGCCGCATTCAATCTGCGCGTGGAAAACGGCGTGATCACCGACGCGCGCATGGCGTTCGGCGGCATGGCCGCGATTCCGAAACGCGCCGCCCATTGCGAAGCCGTGCTGCTCGGCCAGCCGTTCAACAACGCTGTGATCGAACGCGCCTGCGCTGCGCTGGCCGAAGACTTCACGCCGCTCTCGGACTTCCGCGCCAGCAAGGAATATCGCCTGCTCAGCGCGCAGAACCTGCTGCGCAAATACTTCATCGAACTGCAAACACCGCACATCGAGACTCGGGTGACCGCTTATGTCTAACCATCACGCCGTAGAGAAGACTCAAGCCGAACTGGCGGAACTGTTCGCCAGGGACCTGACCACCGGTGTCGGCCGCAGCGTCAAGCACGACAGCGCCGCCAAGCATGTGTCCGGTGAAGCGCAGTACATCGATGATCGTCTGGAATTTCCCAATCAACTGCACGTTTACGCACGGCTGTCGGACCGCGCCCACGCGAAAATCATCAGCATCGACACCAAGCCCTGCTACGCCTTCGAAGGCGTGCGCATTGCGATCACCCACGAAGACGTGCCGGGCCTCAAAGACATCGGCCCGTTGCTGCCGGGCGATCCGCTGCTGGCCATCGATGACGTGCAGTTCGTCGGGCAACCGGTGCTGGCCGTGGCCGCGAAAGACCTGGAAACCGCACGCAAAGCGGCGATGGCGGCGATCATCGAATACGAAGATCTCGAGCCGGTGCTGGACGTGGTCGAAGCCTTGCGCAAACGCCACTTCGTGCTCGACAGCCACACCCATCAGCGCGGCGATTCGGCCTCGGCATTGGCGACGGCTGAACACCGCATTCAGGGCACGCTGCACATCGGCGGCCAGGAACACTTTTATCTGGAGACGCAGATCTCCTCGGTGATGCCCACCGAAGACGGCGGCATGATCGTCTACTGCTCGACGCAGAACCCCACCGAAGTGCAGAAGCTGGTGGCCGAAGTGCTCGACGTGTCGATGAACAAGATCGTCGTCGACATGCGCCGCATGGGCGGTGGTTTCGGCGGCAAGGAAACCCAGGCCGCCAGCCCGGCGTGCCTGTGCGCGGTGATCGCGCACCTCACCGGCCAGCCGACCAAGATGCGTCTGCCACGGGTCGAAGACATGCTGATGACCGGCAAGCGCCACCCGTTCTATGTCGAGTACGACGTCGGCTTCGACAGCACCGGGCGCCTGCACGGGATCAATATGGACCTGGCCGGCAACTGCGGCTGTTCGCCGGACCTGTCGGCGTCGATCGTTGACCGGGCGATGTTCCACTCGGACAACTCGTACTACCTTGGGGACGCGACCATCAATGGTCACCGCTGCAAGACCAACACCGCGTCGAACACTGCCTACCGTGGTTTCGGCGGCCCGCAAGGGATGGTCGCCATCGAAGAAGTGATGGACGCGATTGCCCGTCACCTCAACCTCGATCCGCTGGCCGTGCGCAAGGCCAACTACTACGGCAAGACCGAGCGCAACGTCACCCACTACTACCAGACCGTCGAGCACAACATGCTCGAAGAGATGACCGCCGAACTGGAAGAAAGCAGCCAGTACGCCGAGCGCCGCGAAGCGATCCGTCGCTACAACGCCAACAGCCCGATCCTGAAAAAAGGCCTGGCGCTGACCCCGGTGAAGTTCGGCATTTCCTTCACCGCCAGTTTCCTCAATCAGGCCGGCGCGCTGATCCACGTCTACACCGACGGCAGCATCCACCTGAACCACGGCGGCACGGAAATGGGCCAGGGTCTCAACACCAAAGTCGCGCAGGTGGTGGCCGAAGTGTTCCAGGTGGAAATGGATCGGGTGCAGATCACCGCGACCAACACCGACAAAGTGCCGAACACCTCGCCGACTGCGGCCTCCAGCGGCGCTGACCTCAACGGCAAGGCCGCGCAGAACGCCGCCGAGATCATCAAGCAGCGTCTGGTGGAATTCGCCGCGCGGCACTACAAGGTCAGCGAAGAAGACGTGGAATTCCACAACGGCCATGTGCGCGTGCGTGACCACATCATGACCTTCGAGGCGCTGATTCAACTGGCGTATTTCAATCAGGTCTCGCTGTCGAGCACCGGCTTCTACAAGACCCCGAAAATCTACTACGACCGCAGCCAGGCCCGTGGTCGGCCGTTTTACTACTTCGCCTTCGGCGCGGCGTGCTGCGAAGTGATCGTCGACACCCTGACCGGCGAGTACAAGATGCTCCGTACCGACATCCTCCACGACGTCGGCGCCTCGCTGAACCCGGCGATCGACATCGGTCAGGTCGAGGGCGGTTTCGTCCAGGGCATGGGCTGGCTGACCATGGAGGAGCTGGTCTGGAACAACAAGGGCAAGCTGATGACCAACGGCCCGGCCAGCTACAAGATCCCGGCCGTGGCGGACATGCCGCTGGACCTGCGGGTGAAGCTGGTGGAGAACCGCAAGAACCCGGAAGACACGGTGTTCCATTCCAAGGCTGTGGGTGAGCCGCCGTTCATGCTCGGGATTGCCGCGTGGTGCGCGATCAAGGACGCGGTGGCGAGCCTCGGTGATTACAAGCATCAACCGCAGATCGATGCGCCGGCGACCCCGGAGCGGGTGTTGTGGGGCTGTGAGCAGATGCGCCAGCTCAAGACTGTGAAAGCGGTCGAAGCTGAAACCGAGTTGGCTCCGCTCTAGGACCGAGGTGCGACCTTCGCGAGCAGGCTCGCTCCCACAGGGAGAATGCATTCCAAATGTGGGAGCGGGCTTGCTCGCGAAGAGGCCCGAACAGACAACGACAGATGTCGAGGTGAACATGTACAACTGGATCGACGCCCTCGCCGACCTGCAGAACCAGGGCGAACCCTGTGTTCTGGTGACGATCATCGAAGAACTCGGCTCGACTCCGCGCAATGCCGGCTCGAAAATGGTCGTCAGCGCGAAACAGACCTTCGACACCATCGGTGGCGGGCATCTGGAATACAAAGCCATGCAGATCGCCCGCGAGATGCTCGCCAGCGGCAAGCAGGACACCCATCTGGAGCGCTTCAGCCTCGGCGCCAGCCTCGGCCAGTGCTGCGGTGGCGCCACCGTGTTGCTGTTCGAACCGATGGGCCAGGTGCAGGCGCAGATCGCGGTGTTCGGCGCCGGGCATGTCGGCCGCGCGTTGGTGCCGTTGCTCGCCAGCCTGCCGTGCCGGGTGCGCTGGATCGATTCGCGGGAAGAGGAATTCCCCGAACAGATCCCCCATGGCGTGCGTAAAATCGTCGCCGAAGAGCCTGTGGATGAAATTGACGACCTGCCCGCCGGCAGCTACTGCATCGTCATGACCCACAACCATCAACTCGACCTGGAACTCACTGCCGCGATCCTCAAGCGCAACGACTTTGCCTACTTCGGCCTGATCGGCTCCAAGACCAAACGGGCCAAGTTCGAACATCGCCTACGTGATCGCGGCTTCGACAGCGGCGTCGTGCAACGCATGCGCTGCCCGATGGGCATTGGCGACGTCAAAGGCAAACTGCCTGTGGAAATCGCCATCTCCATCGCCGGCGAAATCATCGCCACCTATAACGCCAATTTCGGCCAGCACAGCGCCAGCGCCGAACCGATTGCCAGACTGCTGCCGGTTTCGCGGCGCAGTCAGGCCGCCAAACTCAAAGCCTCAAACTGATTAGAGAACCCTCATGCCTCTGACTCGCAAAGCCTACCGCGCCGCCATCCTGCACAGCATCGCCGACCCCGCCGAAGTCGGGATCGAAGCCTCCTACGAATATTTCGAGGACGGCCTGCTGGTGGTCGATGGCGGCAAGATCAGCGCCCTCGGCCACGCCAGTGAATTGCTGCCGACCCTGCCGGCGGACATCGAGATCACCCACTATCAGGACGCGCTGATCACCCCGGGCTTCATCGACACCCACATCCACCTGCCGCAAACCGGCATGGTCGGGGCCTACGGCGAGCAACTGCTGGACTGGCTCAACACCTACACCTTCCCGTGCGAAAGCCAGTTCGGTGACAAGGCCCACGCCGACGACGTGGCCGATATCTTCATCAAGGAACTGCTGCGCAATGGCACCACCACCGCGCTGGTGTTCGGCAGCGTGCACCCGCAGTCGGTGAATTCGTTCTTCGAAGCCGCCGAGAAGCTCGACCTGCGGATGATCGCCGGCAAGGTGATGATGGACCGCAACGCGCCGGACTACCTGACCGACACCGCCGAATCCAGCTACGTCGAGAGCAAGGCGCTGATCGAACGCTGGCACGGCAAGGGCCGCCTGCACTACGCGGTCACCCCGCGTTTCGCTCCTACCAGCACCCCGGAGCAACTGACCCTCGCCGGCCAACTGTTGACCGAATACCCGGATCTGTACATGCAGACCCACATCAGCGAAAACCTCAAGGAAATCGAGTGGGTCAAGGAACTGTTCCCGGAGCGCAAGGGTTACCTCGACGTTTACGATCACTACAAGTTGCTCGGCGAACGCTCGGTGTTCGCCCACGGCGTGCACCTGTGCGACGACGAATGTGCGCGACTGGCGGAAACCGGCTCGGCGATCTCGTTCTGTCCGACCTCGAACTTCTTCCTCGGCAGCGGCCTGTTCAACCTGCCGATGGCCGAGAAGCACAAGCTCAACGTCGGTCTGGGCACAGACGTCGGCGGCGGCACCAGTTTCTCGCTGCTGCAAACCCTGAACGAAGCCTACAAAGTCATGCAGTTGCAAGGCGCGCGGCTGAGTCCGTTCAAGTCGCTGTATCTGGCGACGCTGGGCGGTGCGCGGGCACTGCGCCTGGAAGACAAGATCGGCAACCTGCAGCCGGGCTCCGATGCGGACTTCCTGGTGCTGGACTACAACGCCACGCCACTGCTCAGCTATCGCCTGAAACAGGCCAACAACATTGCCGAAACGTTGTTTGTGCTGATGACCCTGGGCGATGACCGCACGGTGCAGCAGACTTATGCGGCGGGGGCTTTGGTGCATCAGCGCTGAGTTTTTTCAAGGCATAAAAAATCCCCCGGCGGTGTTAGCCCCGTGGGATTTTTGTTGCCTATCAGACCGTATTCGCGAGCAGGCTCGCTCCCACAGGGGATATCAGTCACCCACAAATCTTGAGTTCACTGAAGATCCAATGTGGGAGCGAGCCTGCTCGCGAAGGCCGCGACTCGGTGTCAGCTCAAAGCTTGGCCGCCGGGCGCCCAGTTTTTTTGGTCTGCAACAAATGCGAGAACACCGCATGCAGATCATCCGACGCACTTTCCTCATCGAGGTTGAGCTTGCTGTCGATGTGATCCATGTGATGCATCATCAGGTCCACCGCCAGCTCACCGTTGCGCGCTTCGATGGCGTCGATCAACTGGGTGTGCTCGTCGTAGGAGCAATGCGAGCGGTTGCCGCTTTCGTACTGGGCGATGATCAGCGAGGTCTGCGAGACCAGACTGCGCTGGAAGCTGATCAGTGGTGCGTTCTTCGCCGCTTCGGCTAGTTTCAGATGGAATTCGCCCGACAGACGGATACCGGCACCACGATCGCCGCGGGAGAAGCTGTCGCGCTCGTCGTTGACCATCTGTCGCAGTTCGGCGATCTGCTCGGCGGTGGCGTGCTGCACGGCCAGCTCGGTGATCGCGCGCTCCACCAGACGGCGGGCCATGAACACTTGACGCGCTTCTTCAACGCTCGGGCTGGCGACAACGGCGCCACGATTCGGCCGCAACAGGACCACGCCTTCATGGGCCAGACGCGACAGCGCGCGGCGAATGATGGTGCGGCTGACCCCGAAGATTTCCCCCAGCGCTTCTTCGCTCAATTTTGTACCGGGCGCCAGACGCTGTTCGAGGATGGCCTCGAAGATATGTGCGTAGACAATATCGTCCTGGGTTCCGCTGCGGCCGGCTTTGCCTGCTCGCGGTTGTTTCTTGAGGGGTTGCAACTGTTCGTTCATGGGCACTCGAGTCGGGAGAACTGCGGCGAATAGACCGTGACTGTAATACGGCACAGTAGGTCGCTGGCAAGTATCGCGTAAAAAACAGCGCGATTGTACACAATGAATGGTGGCAACACGACTGTACGGCTGTTTGTGACCACGGCTGTATTGCAACGATCCGTCAGGTTTGAGTTTAGGCTTGATCGCAGAATCCGCAGCCAGAACACAAATCCCCCTGTGGGAGCGGGCTTGCTCGCGAAAGCGGTGTGTCAGACCACATCTGCTTTTACTGACCCAGCGCTTTCGCGAGCAAGCCCGCTCCCACAGGGATTCAGGGTAATTGCGGGGATCTTCATCTGTATAAGGAACACCGCCGTCATGAACGACGCCACTTACACCCGCCTGCGCCCACTCGCCGACACTTCGCCTTCGGCGATCGTTGCCGGTTTCATCGCAATGATGACCGGCTACACCAGTTCGCTGGTGCTGATGTTCCAGGCCGGGCAAGCGGCGGGTTTGAGCAGCGGGCAGATTTCCTCGTGGATCTGGGCGATCTCGATCGGTATGGCGGTGTGCTCGATCGGCCTGTCGCTGCGCTATCGCACGCCAATCACCATCGCCTGGTCGACACCGGGTGCAGCCCTGCTGATCACCAGCCTCGGTGGCGTCAGCTACGGCGAGGCCATTGGCGCCTACATTACCTGCGCGGTGCTGGTGACGATTTGCGGCCTGACCGGCAGCTTCGAACGCTTGGTGAAGAAGATCCCGGCGTCGCTGGCGGCAGCGTTGCTGGCGGGGATTCTGTTCAAGATCGGCAGCGAAATCTTCGTCGCCGCGCAACACCGCACCGGGCTGGTGCTGGGGATGTTCTTCACTTATCTGCTGGTCAAACGCCTGTCGCCGCGTTACGCGGTACTGGCTGCGCTACTGATCGGCACTGCGCTGTCAGGTTTCATGGGGCTGCTGGATTTCAGCGGTTTCCACCTGGAACTGGCGACGCCAGTCTGGACCACGCCGCACTTCTCGCTGGCCGCAACCATCAGCATCGGCATTCCGTTGTTCGTGGTGGCGATGACTTCGCAGAACATGCCCGGCATCGCCGTACTGCGCGCCGACGGCTACAACGTGCCCGCCTCGCCACTGATCACCAGCACCGGCATCGCCTCGCTGTTGCTGGCGCCATTCGGCTCCCACGGCATCAACCTCGCGGCCATCAGCGCAGCCATCTGCACCGGGCCGCACGCCCATGAAGATCGCAACAAACGCTACACCGCCGCGGTCTGGTGCGGGATTTTCTACGGGATTGCCGGCGTATTCGGCGCTACGTTGGCGGCGCTGTTTGCCGCGTTGCCAAAAGAACTGGTGCTGTCGATTGCCGCGCTGGCGCTGTTCGGTTCGATCATCAACGGCCTGAGCATTGCCATGACCGAAGTGAAGGAACGCGAGGCGGCGCTGATCACCTTTATGGTCACGGCGTCGGGGTTGACGCTGTTTTCCATCGGCTCGGCGTTCTGGGGGATTGTCGCGGGGGTTTTGACGTTACTGATTTTGAATTGGCGCAAAGCCCAGGCATAAAAAAACGGCGACCCTCAGGTCGCCGTTTTTTTCAGTATCACTTGGCCGCGTTGATCGGCTTTTCCGGATACCAGACGTCCAGCAGCGGGCTGACGGTCATGCCGGTCAGTTCGCTACGGTTTTTCAGCCAGGCTTCAACGGCAGCGCGCTGCTCTTCGTTGACCGAGCCACGCTTCTGCAGGCAAACCAGACCGAAGTCATCGCCGCCAACATAACCCAGACCGTTGGCTTCCATGGCTTCTTTGATGAATGCTTCGAGGAAAGCGTCAATGGCTTCTTCGGACAAGTCTTCTTTGAAGTCCAGGTTCAGTTCGAAACCCAGCTCTTGGAATTCATCAACGCACAGTTTTTTGCGCAGACGCTGGGAACGGTTAGTCGCCATTGGAACAATCCTCTTAAGTAATAACGGCCGGCACTTTACCAGTTTAAGCGGTCAATTGCCCGACTCTCTGGGCGCGGTGGTCGACCGCCTGTAAAAAAAATAACGAAATGGCCGCCTCGGGCAAGGCACAAGCTGTTACACCTTGGGGCATAATGCCGACACTTTCATGACCACTGAGGGCTTTTTCATCCATGCCCTCGTTATTTTTCCCCTCTTCTGCAGGGTTTTATTTCATATGATCAAATCGTTGCGTCCTCTGTTTCTTGCCGGCCTTCTTCTGCCCCTGGCCCTGCCGGTTGCCGCCGCCACCATCAACACCGCCCTCACCCCTAACGTCGAAAAAGCCCTCAAGGCCAGCAAGCTGCAGCCGACTGCGCTGTCGCTGGTGATGATTCCGCTCGACGGCCCGGGCAATCCGACCGTTTACAACGCCGACGTCTCGGTCAACCCGGCTTCGACCATGAAACTGGTCACCACCTACGCCTCGCTGGAAATGCTCGGCCCCAACCATCAGTGGAAAACCGAGTTCTACACCGACGGCGACCTCAGTGGCGGCATTCTCAACGGCAACCTGTACCTCAAGGGTGGCGGCGATCCGAAGCTGAACATGGAAAAACTCTGGCTGTTGATGCGCGACCTGCGCGCCAACGGCGTGACCCAGGTCACCGGCGATCTGATCCTCGACCGCAGCTTCTTCATCCAGCCGCAACTGCCCGAGTTCAACGACGACGGCAATGACGAGAACAAGCCGTTCCTGGTCAAACCGGACTCGCTGCTGGTCAACCTCAAGGCCCTGCGCTTCGTCGCGCGCAATGACGGGGGCCGGGTGTTGATCTCGGTGGAGCCACCGATTGCCAGCGTGCGCATCGAAAACACGGTCAAGGCGCTCAACTCCAAGCAGTGCACCGGTGGCGTGCGCTACAACCCGGTGACCCAGGCTGATGGCAGCGTGACCGTGACTGTCGCCGGTCAGCTGGGCGAAGGCTGCAGCTCGCAGACTTATCTGTCGCTGCTCGACCACGCGACCTACACCGCTGGCGCCGTGCGTGCGATCTGGAAAGAACTGGGCGGCAGCATTCAGGGCAAGGATCGCCTCGCCGCGACCCCGAGCAGCGCCAAGCTGCTGGCCCGCGCCTACTCGCCAGATCTGGCGGAAATCATCCGCGACATCAACAAATACAGTAACAACACCATGGCCCAGCAGCTGTTCCTGAGCCTCGGTCAGAAGTATCGCAATGAAGCCGACGGTGACGACGCCAAGGCCGCGCAACGAGTAGTTCGTCAGTGGCTGGCGAAGAAAGGCATCACCGCGCCGCACCTGGTGATGGAGAACGGCTCCGGGCTGTCGCGCGCCGAACGCGTCAGCGCCCGCGAAATGGCCAACATGCTGCAAGCCGCCTGGCACAGCCCGTACGCCGCCGAGTACATCAGCTCGCTGCCGATTGCCGGCACCGACGGCACCATGCGCAAACGCCTGAAGACCACCGCGATGCGCGGCGAGGCCCACGTCAAGACCGGCACCCTGAACACCGTGCGCGCCATCGCCGGCTTCAGCCGCGACGTCAACGGCAATACCTGGGCGGTGGTGGCGATCCTCAACGACAAGGCCCCGTTCGGCGCGTCGTCGGTGCTGGATCAGGTGCTGCTGGATCTGTACAAGCAGCCGCGCCTGCCGCAGACGGCTTCAGCCCTGTAAAAACACAGCCGCTCTAATGTGGGAGCGGGCTTGCTCGCGAAGGCGTCAGATCAGTCAGTATTTTTGCTGGATGACACACCGCTTTCGCGAGCAAGCCCGCTCCCACAGGTAGATCGTGCCAAGGCTCAGCTCATCTGCTCGACCCGATCGCGCCCGCCCTGCTTCGCCGCATACACCCCCGAATCCGCGCGCAGCAGCAGCGCATCCGCGCCTTCCCCCGGGCGCCAGCTGGCGATGCCGAAACTGGCCGTCACCACCCCGACCACATCCACCGGCGCACTGCGCAGGCCTTGCCACAACTCCACCGCCAGCATGTACGCATGCTCGCCGTCGATGTCCGGGCACAGCACCATGAACTCTTCACCACCGAGACGACAGAACACATCAGTCCGCCGTAAACGATGGCCGATGCGCTCGCACACCGCCTGCAGCACCCGGTCGCCCACGGCATGGCCGTACTGGTCGTTGATGCGTTTGAAGTGATCGATATCGAGCATGATTACTGACAGCTCACCGCCGCCGCGCTCGACCCGGGCCATTTCGGTAGTCAGGCGTTCCTGGAAGTAGCGGCGGTTGTGGATACCGGTCAGCGAGTCGGTGACCGATAGCGCCCGCAATTCCTCCTCCACCCGTTTCAAATCGGAAATGTCCGAGATGTAGCCGTGCCACAGCACGCCGCCGCCCGGCAGCTCTTCCGGCGTCGCCTCGCCGCGCACCCAGCGCAGGCCGCGCTCGGGCAACTGCACACGGTATTCCTCGCGCCATGGGCTGAGGCTGTCCGCCGAAGCACGGATCGAGCTGCGCACTCGCGAGACGTCTTGTGGATGGATGCGGGTGAAAATCGCCTCGGCATTGAGCAGCAACACGTCCGGCTCCAGCTCGTAGATCTCGCGGATGCCATCGCTGGCGTAGATCACGCTGAAGCGCCCGTCGAACTCCATCTTGAATTGGTAGATGCCGCCGGGCACGTGGGCGCTGAGCTTTTTCAGCAATACATCGCGCGCCGCCAGCGCTTCGTGCACGCGCTTGCGCTCGGTGATGTCGATGCAGATCGCCAGATGCCCGACCCACAAACCCTGCTCATCGAGCACCGGGGTGGCGAGCATGTTCACCGGCAGATGACTGCCGTCGCTGCGCACCAGCGTCCATTCGCGCGCCTCATGACCGCCGACCTCGCCGCCCTCGACCAGCATCGCGTGGCAGGTCGGAATGCTCTTGCCGTAACGCGCACTCAACTCCGCCGAACGCGCCGCCAGCTCTCGCGGCAGATGCAGGTTTTCCAGGGTCATGTGCCCGACCACATCGGCGCTGCTGTAGCCGAGCATCTGTTCGGCGCCGGGGTTGAAGGTGTTGATCACCCCGCGCAGGTCGGTGGCGATGATTGCCACCTGGGTTGCGGCATTCAGCACGCCACGCAACTGACCGTGGGTGCCGCGCAATTCCTGCTCGCGGGCGTGCAGTTCCTGGGTGCGCAGTTCGACCATGCGCAAGGCGCGCTGGCGTTGACTGACCAGCACGTAAAGCAGTGCGCTGAGCAACAGACTCAGCAGCGCCCCCAGCACCACCAGGCTGCTGATTGACGAATGGTTGGCCTGCAGAAACGCTTCGCTGGGCTGCATATCCACTTGATAGTCATGGTCGGCCATGCGCAACAGACGTGTGGCGGACAGATCACTGGCCCCAGCCTGGTTGGCGGACTCGTAGAGCACTTCATGCTGTTCATCGGTGGACAGGTCGAGAATGCGTACATTGAGGAAATCCTGGTGCTCCTCCGGCAGTCCGTCGGCCAGCAACTGCTGCATGCTGATCACCGCCATCACATAGCCTTGCGGCGGCCCTTTCGGCGCCCCTTCACGAGTGACCGGCGCCAGCAGCAAGACGCCCCGGGCATACGCCGGATCAATCCCCACTAGATGCAATGGTTGCGACACCACCATGTGCCCGGTGCGGTCGGCGCGTTCCAGCGTCGCCCGGCGCAGCGGCTGCGCCAGCAAGTCGTAACCCAGCGGTGTGGGCAAGCGGCTGAGGCTCTGGGTGTAGATCACCGGTACGTATTCGGGGCGATCAGCGGCGGTCTGCAACTGATCGTCAGCGTTCAGTTCACGAAAGGTGAAGGTACTGAAGCCTTCGTTACGCACGGCCTGTTCGACCGCCGGGCGTTCGGCACGGCTAATCCGTGGCGCATAGGAATAGGCCTGGGTGCGTAATAGAAGCGGTTTGGCATAGCCGTCGAATTCGTTGCGTGAGACCGAATCGGAGTTGGCGAAGAAACGGCGCAGGCCATCGAGACGCTGTTCCTGATCCTGGAAACGTTCTTCGATGCGGCTGTAACGCTCATTGGCCAGCAGCTGGAAGCGTTGGCGCAGTTGATGGTGAAACTGATTGAGGGTAGCCCAGGCGAGCAGCCCCGTGAGAATCCCGCCGGCGAGCAATACCAGCAGCGCGACCAGCCAGGCCGAGACGTCTTCGCTGATAAAACCCAGAATCTTTGGGCGCACGGGGTGCAACGACATAGGGGCAACTCACGACGCCATTGTTTCGGGGGGAAAACCCATTGGCCATGAGTTGAGTTATAGCTATTAGCCATTAATTTGGCTAGCGCTGATCGGATCCAAGAGCCTTTAAAAATCAAGGCTCTGTGGATCCAACCCGCCCAAGCGTCAACGAGCCGTGATTTTCCAGGCGCGGTGGATCTTGGTGTTACGCGCAAAATCCGGATCGATGGTCTGCGCGCTGATTTCCTCGACCGCGTAACGCTCGGCGAGGTTTTCCTCCAACTGGAACTTGCGGAAGTTGTTGGAGAAGTACAGCACGCCCCCCGGCGCGAGACGCGCCATGGCCAGGTCGATCAACTGCACCTGGTCACGCTGCACGTCGAAGATGCCTTCCATGCGCTTGGAGTTGGAGAAGGTCGGCGGGTCGATGAAGATCAGGTCGTACTCGTCGCGGCTGCTTTCCAGCCACGCCATCACGTCGCCCTGCTCCAGACGGTTCTTGTCGGAGAAGCCGTTCAGCGACAGGTTGCGCCGCGCCCAGTCGAGGTAAGTCTTCGACAGGTCGACGCTGGTGGTGCTGCGGGCACCGCCCTTGGCCGCATGCACACTGGCGGTCGCGGTGTAGCAGAACAGATTGAGGAAGCGCTTGCCGGCGGCCTCTTTCTGAATGCGCATACGCATTGGCCGGTGATCGAGGAACAGCCCGGTGTCGAGGTAGTCGGTAAGATTCACCAGCAGCTTGACGCCGCCTTCGCTGACCTCATTGAACTTGCCCTGCGCCGCCTGACGCTCGTATTGCTTGGTGCCGCTCTGACGCTCGCGGCGTTTGACCACCACGCGGCTCTTGTCGACGTTCAGCGCCTGCGGGATCGCCGCCAGGGCATCGAACATGCGCGCCGAGGCCTTTTCCGGATCGATCGACTTCGGCGCGGCGTATTCCTGCACGTGCACCCAGTCGTGGTACAGGTCGATGGCCATGGCGTATTCCGGCATGTCGGCATCGTAGACGCGGTAGCAGTCGATGCCTTCGCGCTTGACCCACTTGCTCATCGCCTTGAGATTTTTCTGCAGGCGATTGGCAAACATCTGCCCGCCTTCGCTCAGGCGCGGCTGCTCGACCACTGGCGCCGGGGCTGGCGTCGGTTTGATCGGGTTGCCGTTCTTGTTGAACTTGCGCTCTTGCGGCTCGTTCGGGGTCTGATCGTAGGCTGCTTGCTCGCGCTCGGCCTGACGCTGTTCCGGAGTCCGCCGCTCGCCGGTGACGAACTGGTCCGGCAGCACCTTGATCAACAACAGCTTGCACGGCAGCGCGCCGTTCCAGAACGAATACTGTTTGTGGCTGCGAATGCCCATGCGCTTGCCCAGATCCGGGGCGCCGGTGAATACCGCCGCTTCCCAGTTCAGGCAGGCCTGACGCAGGCGCTCGCCAAGGTTCTGATAGAGGTAAAGCAGGCTGGCTTCGTCGCCCAGACGCTCGCCGTACGGCGGGTTGCAGATCACCAGACCTTTCTGGTTCTGGTCCGGACGCGGCTCGAAGGTCGCGACTTCGCCCTGATAGATCTTGATCCACTCGCTCAGACCGGCACGCTCGACGTTGTTGCGGCCCGGCTGAATCAGGCGCGGGTCGGCTTCGTAACCGCGAATCCACAGCGGCGGCTTGGCCAGACCGGCAGCGGCGCGTTCGACCGCTTCTTCATGGAGTTTTTTCCACAGCGCCGGTACGTGGCCGAGCCAGGCGGTAAAGCCCCACTGCTCGCGGCGCAGGTTCGGCGCCATGTCGGCGGCGATCATCCCGGCTTCGACGAGGAACGTACCGACACCGCACATCGGGTCAGCCAGCGCGCCGCCTTCGGCCGCAATGCGCGGCCAGCCGGAACGGATCAGGATCGCTGCCGCGAGGTTTTCCTTCAGTGGTGCCGCGCCCTGCTGCAGGCGGTAGCCGCGCTGGTGCAGGCTGTGGCCGGAAAGGTCGAGGGACAGGATCGCTTCGCCACGATCCAAGCGCAGGTGAATGCGCAGGTCCGGGTTGAGCTTGTCGATCGACGGACGGTCGCCTTGCGGGGTACGCAGTTTGTCGACGATCGCGTCTTTGACTTTCAGCGCGCCGAAGTGGGTGTTGTCGATGCCCGAGCCGTGGCCGCTGAATTCAACGGCCAGGGTGCCGTCGGAGAGCATGTGATCCTGCCACTCGACGTCAAGCACGCCGTGGTACAGGTCTTCAGCGTCTTTCATCGGGAAGCGCTTGAGCACCAGCAACACCCGGTTGGCCAGACGCGACCACAGGCACAGGCGATAAGCGGTTTCCATGGTCGCCATGCCACGCACGGCGGAGGTGTGCTCGCGGGCGTCTTCAAGGCCAAGCCCGACGGCTTCCTCGATGAGCAGGCCTTCAAGGCCTTTGGGGCAAGTGAGGAAGAGTTCGAAACGGTCGGACATGGTATTTCCAGAGCCTTTGGCTAGTGAACCGGCAACGCATTGCCGATCCGGTTTTCAATCAGGCGCTTTTCTAAAAGAGCGCCCGCGTGGCACGAAGGTGTGCCGTTCCATCCCCGCTGCTCGGGTTAAAAGAGCTTAGATGCAAGGACAGGTATTAAAGTTGATGAAACAAAATGACTCAAAGCAACCCTTCGTCGAATATTACCCCAGCGTAAACGTGGGTCATTCTCACTAAAGGATTAACCCCATCATCCAGTGCGGGGCCGATCATACCGGGGTTTGCTGAAAAAACGTTCATGAAACCCGTCGTTACTTATGGCTGTAGCACTATTTTCGTTACGTCCTTATGACAAAACGATCATTCCCTCGGTGTGACTCATTGGTTAGAACTGACCACAGGTTGACGTCGCAACGGCGTCAACACCTTGGCTCGCCACGCCGGCAGCGAGCCGCCCAACGGCAGAGTTTTTTCTGCCAGACCTCGGTTGAGGTCAACGCGACGAAAACAGTCAACAAGTGAGGGAAACACCCTATGAGAAGACTTAAGCGTGATCCGTTGGAAAGAGCATTTTTGCGCGGATATCAATATGGCGTTGGTGGCAAATCCCGCGAGCTTTGCCCATTTACTCTACCGTCGGTACGTCAAGCCTGGATCAACGGCTGGCGAGAAGGACGCGGCGACAACTGGGACGGTATGACCGGCACTGCGGGGATCCACAGACTCAACGAACTTCACGCCGTCGGCTGACACAGGGCACTTATTGCAACACGACAATCTGAATTTCTAGCGACTTACCATGCACGTCCTTCCCGGACGGCGGGCTACGGCCCAGGGGCTCCTTCGAGGAGCCCTTTTTTATGCCTGCCCCGGACGATACAGACTCCCTGTGGCGAGGGGATTCATCCCCGATGGGCTGCGAAGCGGCCCCGAATCCATCCACCCAAGTGTGCCAGGCGAACGGCGGAAGCAAATTTTACGACTGCTGCGCAGCCGATCGGGGATGAATCCCCTCGCCACAGAGCCCTCAGAAAACCTCAGCGCAAGGCGGCGATCGCGTCCACCGATTCACGAATCAGCGCCGGGCCCTTATAGATGAAGCCCGAGTAAATCTGCACCAGGCTCGCACCCGCCACGATCTTCTCCGCCGCATGCTTGCCTTCAGTGATGCCACCGGCCGCAATGATCGGCAACCGACCACCCAGCTCCGCCGCCAACACCTTCACGGTATGCGTGCTCTTGTCACGCACCGGGGCGCCGGACAGACCACCCGCCTCGTCACCGTGCTCCATGCCTTCGACGCCAACGCGACTCAGGGTGGTGTTGGTGGCGATCACTGCGTCCATCCCGGTTTCGATCAGTG
Source organism: Pseudomonas sp. IT-93MI4 (assembly GCF_949767635.1). Lineage (NCBI taxonomy): Bacteria > Pseudomonadati > Pseudomonadota > Gammaproteobacteria > Pseudomonadales > Pseudomonadaceae > Pseudomonas > Pseudomonas sp. IT-93MI4. The sequence goes on along the minus strand of NZ_CATKPP010000001.1, from coordinate 45,104 downwards.
CCTGAGCCACCTGCGCCGTTTCTTCGTCGGTCATGTCCGGAGCGATCTTGATCGCCAGCGGTACGTGCTTGCCGTGGCGCAGGGCCAGTTCGGCGCGGCGCGTGGCCAGATCCGCCAGCAACTGCTTGAGCGAATCACCGAACTGCAGACTGCGCAGGCCCGGGGTGTTCGGCGAGCTGACGTTGACCGTGACATAGCTGGCGTGGGCATACACCTTGTCCAGGCAAATCAGATAGTCGTCCACCGCGCGCTCGACCGGAGTGTCGAAGTTCTTGCCGATGTTGATCCCCAGCACGCCCTTGTATTTGGCCGCCGCGACCCGCGCCAGCAGGTTATCCACACCGAGGTTGTTGAAGCCCATGCGATTGATGATCGCCTCGGCTTCCGGCAGACGGAAGATCCGTGGTTTCGGGTTGCCCGGCTGCGGACGCGGGGTCACGGTGCCGATTTCGACGAAACCGAAACCCAGTTGCGAGAAACCGTCGATGGCCGCGCCGTTCTTGTCCAGACCGGCCGCCAGACCCACCGGGTTCGGGAAGTCCAGGCCCATGACCGTCACCGGCACATTCGCCGGCTTCTTGCACAGCATGCCGTTGAGGCCCAAACGCCCACCCGCGCCGATCAGATCCAGCGACAGATCGTGGGAGGTTTCCGGGGAAAGTTTGAACAACAGCTGACGGGCCAGGGTGTACATGGGCGGCGATGACTCGGGCGGCGAAAAGAGGCGGCGATTATAGCCGGGCAACGTCCCCCGGCGCGAGGCACACAGGTAAATCAGCCTGACTGGCATATGCCTTGCACTTTCAGGGTATCAGCCCACAGGCCAATGGCGGCGTGCGGGCACGGACAATGGCGTCGTTCGCAGGTTTTGCCTTGGCAAAGCCTGGGACGGCGTTTTTTTTGAGGGTGGCTTTATATGAGTGATTCATCCGTCGGGCCGCTGGCCTGGGTCAACGGCAGTGATGCTCCGGAAAAAAGCGTGATCAACCTCGGCTTCATGGCCCTGAGCGATTGCGCTTCGGTGGTCGTGGCCGCGACACAGGGCTTCGCCCAGCCCTACGGCCTGACGATCAACCTCAAGCGCCAGGCGTCCTGGGCGACCTTGCGCGACAAACTGGTCAGCGGTGAACTGGATGTCGCCCACAGCCTGTACGGGCTGATTTACGCGGTGCACCTGGGCATCGGTGGCGTGGCGCCGAGCGACATGGCGGTGCTGATGGGGCTGAACCAGAACGGCCAGAGCCTCAACCTGTCTCACGGTTTGCAGCAACTGGGCGTGACCAGTCCTGAAGCACTCGATCGGCAGGCGCACCAAACCCGCGCAAAACTGACCTTCGCCCAGACCTTTCCCACCGGCACCCATGCGATGTGGCTGTATTACTGGCTGGCGAGTCAGGGCATTCATCCGTTGCAGGACGTCGACAGCGTGGTGGTGCCGCCGCCGCAAATGGTCGCTCACCTGCAAGCCGGGCGTATCGATGGCTTCTGCGTCGGTGAGCCGTGGGCGGCCAGCGCCGTGCAACAGGATCTGGGGTTCACCCTCGCTACCAGCCAGAGCATCTGGCCTGACCACCCGGAAAAAGTCCTTGGTTGCACCCGCGTGTTCGTCGAGCAATACCCCAACACCGCACGGGCGCTGGTGATGGCAATCCTCGAGGCCAGCCGCTTCATCGAGCAAAACCCGGAAAACCGCCGCAGCACCGCGCAGCTGCTGAGCGCCCCGGAATACCTCGACGCCCCGCTGCCCTGCATCGAACCGCGTTTTCTCGGTGATTACGCCGATGGCCTCGGCAATCGCTGGCAGGACCCGCACGCCTTGCGCTTTCACGGCAACGGCGAGGTGAATCTGCCGTACCTGTCCGACGGCATGTGGTTCATGACCCAATTCCGCCGTTGGGGCCTGTTACGCGAGGATCCCGACTACCTCGCGGTGGCCCGCCAGGTTCAGCAACTGGACATTTACCGCGAAGCAGCCACCGCCGTCGGTATCGCCGCGTGGGGCAAGGAGATGCGCAGCAGCCAGTTGCTCGATGGCAAAGTCTGGGACGGCAGCGATCCGGCTGGTTACGCCCGCAGTTTCAAGCTGCACGCCCTGAGCGACGCCGCTCCTCTGCTCGCCCGCCGCTGACAGGAGACCGCCAATATGCTGCGCATTCTGCTGATCAACGACACCGCGAAAAAAGTCGGGCGCCTGAAGGCCGCGCTGACCGAGGCCGGTTTCGAGGTCATCGATGAGTCCGGCCTGACCATCGACCTGCCGGCCCGCGTCGAAACAGTGCGCCCGGACGTGATCCTGATCGATACCGAGTCACCGAGCCGCGATGTCATGGAGCAAGTGGTGCTGGTCAGCCGCGACCAGCCCCGGCCGATCGTGATGTTCACCGACGAACATGACCCGGGGGTGATGCGCCAGGCGATCAAATCCGGGGTCAGTGCCTACATCGTCGAGGGCATTCACGCCCAGCGCCTGCAGCCGATTCTCGATGTGGCCATGGCGCGCTTCGAAAGCGATCAGGCCTTGCGCGCGCAACTGCTGGCCCGCGACCAGCAACTGGCGGAGCGCAAACGCATCGAACTGGCCAAAGGGCTGCTGATGAAAATGAAGGACTGCAACGAAGAAGAGGCCTACACCCTGATGCGCCGCCAGGCCATGAGCCGCCAGCAGAAGCTGATTCAGGTGGCGGAGCAGATCATTGCCATGAGTGAGTTGCTGGGCTGAAGGCCTGCGCTGGCTTTCCCGGCCCCTTCGCGAGCAAGCCCGCTCCCACATTTGGAACGCATTCCCCTGTGAAGCAGGTCGGGGTTCCACTTTGAAATGCATTCCCTGTGGGAGCGGGCTTGCTCGCGAAGGCCGCGACGCCGTTTCACTCATTGGCACAAATCTGGCTAAGCATTCCGCACAGGTAACCAACGGCGGTTGCCCCACCCACGACAAAGACGTCGCTCACCCCGCTCGCCCACATCGGCGAACCAGGTAGCGGCGTTTTTGCGTTTTGGCCCCACAGCCCGGGGCCGGTGGTGCGGCCGTGGCGGCGCGCCACCTGCTGTGACTCCTTTCGAGATTCTTTTCAGCTGAGGTGCGCGATGAATTCAAGCTTCTGGAAATCCGGCCACACCCCGACCCTGTTCGCAGCGTTCCTGTATTTCGACCTGAGCTTCATGGTCTGGTACCTGCTCGGTCCGTTGGCGGTGCAGATCGCCGCCGACCTGCACCTGACCACGCAACAACGTGGTCTGGTGGTGGCGACACCGATTCTCGCCGGCGCGGTGCTGCGCTTTGTGATGGGCATGCTGGCCGATCGTCTGTCGCCGAAAACCGCTGGCCTGATCGGTCAGGTGATCGTGATCTGCGCGCTGTTCGGCGCGTGGAAACTCGGCATCCACAGTTATGAACAGGCGCTGATTCTGGGACTGTTCCTCGGCATGGCTGGTGCTTCGTTTGCCGTGGCCCTGCCGCTGGCTTCGCAGTGGTATCCACCGCAGCATCAGGGCAAGGCCATGGGCATCGCCGGCGCCGGTAATTCCGGCACCGTGTTCGCCGCGCTGATCGCCCCGGTGCTGGCTGCGGCGTTCGGCTGGAGCAACGTGTTCGGTTTCGCCCTGATTCCCTTGATCCTGACGCTGGTGCTGTTCGCCTGGCTGGCAAAAAACGCCCCGCAGCGGCCCAAGGCCAAAGCCATGGCCGACTACTTCAAAGCCCTCGGCGACCGCGACAGTTGGTGGTTCATGTTTTTCTACAGCGTGACCTTCGGCGGCTTCATCGGCCTGGCCAGCGCACTGCCCGGCTACTTCAACGACCAATACGGCCTGAGTCCTGTCACGGCGGGTTACTACACCGCTGCCTGCGTGTTCGGTGGCAGCCTGATGCGTCCGCTGGGTGGCGCGTTGGCAGATCGCTTCGGTGGCATCCGCACCTTGTTGGCGATGTACACTGTAGCGGCAATCTGCATCGCCGCCGTCGGTTTCAACCTGCCCAGCTCCTACGCCGCACTGGCGCTGTTCGTCTGCACCATGCTCGGTCTCGGTGCCGGCAACGGCGCGGTGTTCCAGTTGGTGCCGCAACGTTTTCGCCTGGAGATCGGCGTGATGACCGGGCTGATCGGCATGGCCGGCGGCATCGGCGGCTTTGCCCTGGCGGCCGGCATGGGCGCGATCAAGCAAAGCACCGGCAGCTATCAACTGGCGCTGTGGTTGTTCGCCAGCCTCGGCGTGCTGGCGTGGTTCGGTCTGCACGGGGTCAAACGTCGCTGGAGAACCACCTGGGGTTCGGCGGCGGTCACCGCTGCGCGAGTCTGAGGCGTCGATGCCCCTGCAACTGAGCTTTGCCCAGGCCAGCGCCACCGGCCCGCGCGCGGAAAACCAGGACGCCCTGCGCCTGGTGACGCCCGCCCCGGCGCTGGCCGCCAGCAAAGGCTATCTGGTCGCCATTGCCGACGGTGTCAGCCAATGCGCCGACGGCGGCTTGGCCGCACGCTCGACCCTGCAGGCACTGGCGCTGGACTACTACGCCACGCCGCAAACCTGGAGCGTGGCGCAGGCGCTGGATCGCCTGCTGCTCGCGCAAAATCGCTGGTTACAGGCCAATGGCGGCGGGCAACCGCTGCTGACCACGGTCAGCGCGCTGGTCCTGCGCGGTCGGCGTTTCACCCTGGCCCACGTCGGCGATTGCCGGGTCTATCGCTGGCAGGCCGACGCTTTGCAGCGGATTTCGCAGGATCATGTCTGGGAGCAGCCGGGCATGCAGCACGTGCTCAAACGCGCGCTGGGGCTGGATCAGCATCTGGTGCTGGATTTTCTCGACGGTGAATTACGCGAGGGCGAATGTTTCGTGCTGCTCAGCGATGGCGTGTGGTCGTCTCTGGGCGATACCGCAATCGCGGCGATTCTGCGCGATCAGCCGGATCTCGATAGCGCCGCACACACGTTGGTCAACGCTGCGCATCTGGCCGGCAGTCAGGATAATGCCAGTGCGCTGCTGGTGCGGGTCGATGCGCTCGGCGAAGCGAACATCGGCGATGCGCTGATTCACTTACAGCAATGGCCGCTACCGCCAGCGCTGAAAACCGGGCAGATGTTCGAAGGCTGGCAGGTGCAGGGCGTTGTCGCTCAGAGCCAGCAATCGCTACTGTATCGAGTGCTGGATGGCCAAGGTCGGGGCTGGTTGTTGAAAACATTGCCGGCGAGGCTGGCCGATGATCCCCAGGCCGGGCAAGCCTTGCTGTCGGAAGAATGGTTCCTCAAGCGTGTCGCCGGGCGGCATTTTCCTGAAGTCCACAGCGGCACTCAGCGTCAGCATTTGTACTACGTGATGCGCGAATATTCCGGGATGACGTTGGCGCAGCTGTTTCAACACCACCCTGCATTGCCGCTGGCGCAGTGGCAGGAGATTGCCGAGCGTTTGCTGCGGGCGGTAGGCCTGCTGCATCGGCGGCAGATTCTGCACCGCGACATCAAGCCGGAAAACCTGCATCTGGGTGACGATGGCGAGTTGCGCCTGCTGGATTTTGGTCTGGCGTACTGCCCCGGTCTGTCCGCAGACACCCCGTCAACGCTGCCGGGAACGCCCAGCTATATCGCCCCGGAAGCCTTTCGCGGCGAGCCACCGAGTGCGCAACAGGATCTGTACGCGGTGGGCGTGACCCTGTTTTTCCTGCTGACCGGGCATTTTCCCTATGGCGAGGTCGAAGCGTTCCAGCGGCCGCGATTCGGCCTGCCGGTGAGTGCTGGTCGCTACCGCCCGGACGTGCCGGAATGGATTGCGCAGAGTCTGGAGCGTGGCGTGGCGGCGGATCCGCAACAGCGCTTTGAAACGGCTGAGGAATGGTTGCTGGTGCTGGAACAAGGTGAGCGGCGCAGTTTGAGTGTGCGACCCAGGCCTTTGCTGGAGCGTGAGCCGTTGACGATTTGGCGGACGGTTGCATTGCTGGCTTTGCTGGGGAATCTGGTGCTGCTGGTGGTGTTGTTTCATCGTTGATACCGCGTCGCGCCCTTCGCGAGCAAGCCCGCTCCCACAGGGGATTTGTGAACGACTCGGTTCCACTGTGGGAGCGAGCCTGCTCGCGAAGAGGCCAGCCCAATCACAACAATTCTGTCTGCCTGAATGCCCCGCGAACGAGCAACCCGCGTCGATTCGGTGCAAAAAATCCCCGTCTATAACCGCTTTCGCCTAATAAACACGCCATTCTCCCACTTGGCACAACCACTGCATTACCCGTTTCACCATACATAAAGCCCAACCTTCAACGACGAAGGCTGCGCTTCCCGAGAGAACGGGACCAGGACAAAGGCGTCCTCGCTAGGCAACTAGCGGGACGCCTTTTTTTGTTTGCGCAACATTTGTCGAGCACGGCCTGACTGCCCACAAGAGGCCAGCCACCGCTCCCCGGAGAACCTGATGAAAAAACTCAAACTGGTGATGATCGGCAATGGCATGGCCGGGGTTCGCACCCTGGAAGAACTGCTCAAGTTGAGCAACGAGCTGTACGACATCACGGTCTTCGGTGCCGAACCGCACACCAACTACAACCGCATCCTGCTGTCGCCGGTGCTGGCCGGTGAACAGACCTTCGAAGAGATCGTGCTCAACGACCTCGACTGGTACCTGGAAAACCACATCAAGTTGCTGCTCAACCGCAAGGTGGTGCAGATCGACCGAGTCAAACGCCGGGTGATCGCCGAGGACGGCACCGAGGCTGAATATGATCGCCTGCTGATCGCCACCGGCTCGACGCCGTTCATCCTGCCGATTCCGGGCAACGACTTGCAGGGTGTGATCGGCTACCGCGACATCGCCGACACCCAAACGATGATCGACACCGCCAAAACCCACAAGCACGCGGTGGTCATCGGCGGCGGCCTGCTCGGCCTCGAAGCCGCCAACGGCCTGATGCTGCGCGGCATGCACGTCACCGTGGTGCACATCGGCGAATGGCTGCTGGAGCGACAACTGGACAAGACCAGCGGCCAACTGCTGCAAACGGCGCTCGAAGCCCGTGGCCTGCATTTTCGCCTGTGCGAACAGACGCAGGCCCTGCACGACGCAGGCAACGGCCGGGTCGGCTCGGTGCAATTCAAGAACGGCGAGATCATCCCCGCCGATCTGGTGGTGATGGCCGCCGGCATCCGCCCCAATACCGAACTGGCGGAACGCGCCGGCATCCCCTGCAATCGCGGGATTCTGGTCAACGACACCCTGCAAACCTACGATCCGCGCATCTATGCCATCGGCGAGTGCGCCAGCCATCGCGGCATCGCCTATGGCCTGGTGGCGCCGCTGTTCGAACAGGCCAAGGTCTGCGCCAATCACCTCGCACAACTGGGTTTCGCCCGCTATCAGGGCTCGGTGACCTCGACCAAATTGAAAGTCACCGGCATCGACCTGTTTTCCGCCGGTGATTTCATGGGCGGCGAAGGCACCGAAACCATCACCCTCTCCGACCCGATCGGCGGCGTGTACAAAAAACTGGTGATCAAGGATGACGTGCTGGTCGGCGCCTGTCTGTACGGCGATACGGCAGATGGCGGTTGGTATTTCCGACAGATTCGTGAGAATCACGCCATCGGCGAGATCCGCGATCACCTGATGTTTGGTGAAAATTCTATCGGCGACGTAGGACATCAGGGCCAGGACAAAGCCATGAGCATGGCCGACACTGCCGAAGTCTGCGGCTGCAACGGCGTGTGCAAAGGCACCATCGTCAAGGCGATTCAGGAACACGGCCTGTTCAGCGTCGATGACGTGAAGAAGCACACCAAGGCTGCAAGTTCCTGCGGCTCCTGCGCCGGGCTGGTCGAGCAGATCCTGATCAACACCGTCGGCGGCGCGGCGGACGTCAAACCGAAAAGCGAAAAAGCCATCTGCGGTTGCAGCGACCTCAACCACGGGCAGATCCGCCAGGCGATCCGCGAACAGCATCTGCTGACCATCGCCGACACCATGAGCTACCTCAACTGGCGCACCCCGAACGGCTGTGCCACCTGCCGGCCGGCGCTGAACTACTACCTGATTTCCACCTGGCCCGGCGAAGCCAGGGACGATCCGCAATCGCGCCTGATCAACGAACGCGCCCACGCCAACATACAGAAGGACGGCACCTATTCGGTGGTGCCACGGATGTGGGGCGGCGTGACCAACCCCTCGGAATTGCGCCGGATTGCCGACGTGGCTGACAAGTACAACGTACCGATGGTCAAGGTCACCGGCGGTCAGCGCATCGACCTGCTGGGGATCAAGAAGCAGGACTTGCCGGGCGTCTGGAAAGACCTCGACATGCCGTCCGGCCACGCCTACGGCAAATCCATTCGCACCGTGAAAACCTGCGTCGGCAGCGAGTTCTGCCGCTTCGGCACGCAGAACTCGACGCAGTTGGGCATTGAGCTTGAGCACGACCTGTTCAACATGTGGTCGCCGCACAAAGTGAAACTCGCTGTCTCCGGATGCCCACGCAACTGCTCGGAAGCGGGGATCAAGGACGTAGGAATCATCGGTGTCGACTCCGGCTGGGAGATGTACATCGGCGGCAACGGCGGGATCAAGACCGAAGTCGCCGAGTTCTTCGTCAAGCTGAAAACCGCCGAGGAAGTTCGTGAATACAACGGCGCGTTCCTGCAGCTGTATCGCGAAGAAGCCTTTTACCTCGAACGCACCGTGCACTACCTGCAACGGGTCGGCATGGAGCACATCAAGCAGGCCGTGCTTGAAGATCCGGAGCGGCGCAAGGCCCTGAACGAGCGTCTGCAGTTCTCCCTGTCGTTCGAACAGGACCCGTGGAAAGAGCGTCTGGCGCAGCCGCAACTGAAGAAAGAATTCGAGGTGATCCCCGTGAAAAACCTGGAGGTGCCGGCATGAATTGGCTCGATATCTGTGCCCTGGAAGAGATCAATGCCCTCGGTTCGCGGATCATTGCCGGGCCGAAAGGTGACATCGCGATTTTTCGTACAAGCGACGACGAAGTTTTCGCCCTCGACGATCGCTGCCCGCACAAGGGCGGGCCGTTGTCACAGGGTTTGATCTACGGCAAACGCGTGGCCTGCCCGCTGCACAACTGGCAGATCGACCTGCAAACCGGTGAAGCCCAGGCGCCGGACATCGGCTGCGCGTACCATCATCCGGCCCGAGTCGAAAACGGCCGCGTGCAGTTGGCACTGCGGGATGCGGTCTGATGAACCGCCAGACGACCGCCTCGACCTGCTGTTATTGCGGCGTCGGCTGCGGCGTGCTGATCGAGCATGACGGCGAGCGCATTCTCGGCGTCAGCGGCGATCCGGCGCACCCGGCCAACTTCGGCAAATTGTGCAGCAAAGGCTCGACCCTGCACCTGACCGGCGATCCGGCCGCCCGGGCGCTGTACCCGGAACTGCGTCTGGGCAAAGGCCTGGCACGCAGCCGTTGCGACTGGGATACGGCGCTGGATCACGCGACCCAAGTCTTTGCCGAGACCATCGCCGAACACGGCCCGGACAGCGTGGCGTTTTACATCTCCGGGCAGTTGCTGACCGAGGACTACTACGCCTTCAACAAATTGGCGCGAGCGCTGGTCGGGACCAACAACATCGACAGCAATTCCCGACTGTGCATGTCGTCAGCGGTGGTCGGTTACAAGCGCAGCCTCGGCGCCGATGCGCCGCCGTGCAGCTATGAAGATCTGGAGCTGAGCGATTGCGTGATGATCGCCGGCAGTAACATGGCCTACGCCCACCCGGTCCTTTTCCGTCGTCTTGAAGAGGCAAAATCGCGCCGACCGCAGATGAAGGTCATCGTCATCGATCCCCGACGCACCGACACCTGTGAGTTGGCGGACCTGCATCTGGCGATTTTGCCCGGCACCGATGTCGCTCTGTTCCATGGGATTTTGCATCTGCTGCTGTGGGAAGACTGGATCGACCGCGACTTTATCAAGGCGCACACCGACGGCTTGCCCGAGCTGAAAAATCGGGTGCGCGATTACACCCCGCAAATGGTCGCGCAACTGTGCGGGATCAGTGTCGAGCAATTGCAGCAGTGCGCGGAATGGGTGGGCACGGCGCCAAGTTTCCTGTCGCTTTGGTGCATGGGCCTGAATCAGTCCACCGCTGGCAGCGCGAAAAACAGCGCGCTGATCAATCTGCACCTGGCCACCGGGCAGATCGGCCGGCCAGGCGCAGGACCTTTCTCATTAACCGGTCAGCCAAATGCCATGGGCGGGCGGGAAACCGGCAGCCTGTCCAATTTGCTGCCCGGTCACCGGGAGGCAGCCAACCCCGAACACCGCGCCGAAGTGGCAGCGTATTGGGGCGTCGATCAACTGCCTGAAAACATTGGACTGAGCGCCATCGAGCTGTTCGAGCGGATGCGCAGCGGCCAGATCAAGGCGCTGTGGATTGCCTGCACCAACCCCGCACAGTCCATGCCCGATCAACACGCGGTTCGCGAGGCCCTGCAGGCCTGCCCGTTCGTGGTGTTGCAAGAAGCCTTCCGCACCACCGAAACCGCCGCCTTCGCCGACCTGTTGTTACCCGCTGCCAGTTGGGGCGAAAAGGAAGGCTCGGTGACCAACTCCGAACGGCGCATTTCCCACGTGCGCCAGGCCATTCTCCCACCTGGTGAAGCGCGGCCCGACTGGGCGATCACCGTGGATTTCGCACAACGGCTGGAGCAACGTCTGCGTCCGCAACAACCAAGCCTGTTTGCTTTCGAGCATCCGGCGCAGTTGTTCGACGAATACAAACAACTGACCCGTGGACGCGATCTGGACCTGTCGGGCATCAGCCATCAATTGATCGATGAACTGGGACCGCAGCAGTGGCCCTTCCCCACCGGCGCCCGACAAGGCACCGCGCGTTTGTATGGCGACGGGATTTTTCCCACGGCCAACGGTCGTGCACAGTTTGTTGCCGATCCTTATCGTGCGGCCAAAGAACAACGCGATGCACGGTTTCCGCTGACCCTGATCACCGGCCGTCTGCGCGATCAATGGCACGGCATGAGCCGCACCGGCACCGCAGCGCAATTGTTCGGGCATGTCAGCGAAGCGCTGTTGAGCCTGCATCCGGACGAAATGCGCCGTCATCGTTTGCAGCCGGGAGATCTGGTCAATCTGAAGAGTCGACGCGGTGCGGTGATTGTGGCTGTCGGCAGCGACGACGGCGTGCGTCCGGGTCAGGCTTTTTTGCCGATGCACTGGGGCGAGCGCTTTCTCAAGGGCGGAGTAAACAGCCTGACCCTGGCGGCCTTCGACCCGCTGTCAAAGCAGCCCGAACTCAAGCACAGCGGCGTGCGTCTGGAACCGGTGAATCTGCCATGGCAGCTCTTCGCACTCATCGAGGGTGATGTTCAACGGCATTTCGAGACACTACGCCCCCTGTGTGAGTCGTTTTCCTACGTCAGCCTCAGCCTTGCCGGACGTGAACGGCCCGCGCTGCTGATACGCGCTGCCAACGCCACGGCGCCGGAGCCGCAACTGCTGCGCGATATCGATCAGTGTCTGGCGCTGCTCGACGGGCCGGTACTGGCCTACGACGACGCGCGTCGCGCCATCGGCAAACGGGTACGCATCGAAAACGGCCGCATCACCGCGATCCGCCTGGCCGGCGAAACCCTGGCCCGGCATTGGCTGCAGGGGCTATGGCTGGAGGGCCGCGCCGATGAACAACTGCGACGCTGGCTGCTGGCGCCGATGAGTGCGCCGCCGGGCAGTGCCAGTTTGCAGGCCAATCCGGGAAAAACCCTATGCAACTGCCAAAACGTCAGCCACAGCGCGGTATGTGCCGGGATTCGCCAGGGTCTCGATCTGCAAGGCCTCAAACAACAACTGGGATGCGGCACGCAATGCGGTTCGTGCGTCCCGGAAATCAAACGATTGCTGGCGGCCGATCTGCAGCCGGTATCCAGCTGATAAGGAAAACACCATGAATGCAAAAGTCTGGCTGGTGGGGGCAGGTCCCGGTGATCCCGAACTGCTGACGCTCAAAGCGGTGCGCGCATTGCGTGAAGCGCAGGTGGTGTTGATTGACGATCTGGTCAATGCCGCGGTGCTGGAGCATTGCCCCACCGCGCGAATCATTGCCGTGGGCAAACGCGGCGGCTGTCGCTCGACACCGCAGGCGTTCATCCATCGGCTGATGTTGCGTTATGCGCGCCAAGGCAACTGCGTGGTGCGGCTCAAGGGCGGTGACCCGTGCATTTTCGGTCGTGGCGGCGAAGAGGCGCAGTGGTTACGCGAACGTGGGATTGAGGTCGAGTTGGTCAACGGTATTACCGCCGGACTCGCCGGCGCGACGCAATGCGATATTCCGCTGACGTTGCGCGGTGTGGCGCGCGGGGTGACGCTGGTGACCGCGCACACCCAGGACGACAGTCAATTGAACTGGCAGGCGTTGGCGCGAGGTGGGACGACACTGGTGATTTACATGGGGGTGGCCAAGCTTGGCGAGATTCGCGATCAGCTATTGGCCGGCGGGATGGCGGCAGATACGCCGGTGGCGATGATCGAGAATGCCTCTCTGCCAGAACAGCGTGAGTGCCGTAGTGATCTGATGAGCATGAGTGACGACGCCTGCCGGTTTGAGCTCAAGAGCCCGGCCATACTCGTCATCGGCGCAGTGGCTGCCATTGCAGAGCAAAGGATCGCAGTCTCCGGCAGCTCCCCCATGGGAACTGTGTACGCCCTGTAAAGCCAAATCGCAGGCAAAGAAAAGCCCGGCCTGAGCCGGGCTTTTCTCGTAGCGGCAGCTAATTACTTAGCTTGAGCTTCAACCTGCGCTTCTACGCGACGGTTAACAGCACGGCCAGCTTCAGTTTTGTTGTCAGCAACTGGGCGGGATTCGCCGTAGCCGATCGACTGAACGCGGGACGACTCAACACCGTACTGCTGGGTCAGAACCTGCTTAACGGCGTTTGCACGACGCTCGGACAGTTTCTGGTTGTAAGCGTCAGGACCGACGGAGTCAGTGTGACCTTCAACTGTGGTGTGAGTGGCTGGGTACTGCTTCATGAAGTCAGCCAGGTTCTTGATGTCAGCGTAGCTGTTTGGCTTGACGACCGACTTGTCGAAGTCGAACTTCACGTCCAGCTCTACACGAACAACTTCAGCAACTGCTGGGCAGCCATCAGCGTCAACAGTTACGTTGGCTGGGGTGTCCGGGCACTTGTCAACGTTGTCGCAAACGCCATCGTTGTCGCTGTCGGAGCAGACTTCAGCCGGAGCTGGAACTGGAGCAGCAGCTGGCTTGCCGCCGCCACCGAAGTTCACACCCAGACCAACCGATGGAGCGTAGTCCCAACGGCCATTGTCCAGTTTGTAGTCAGCTTCTACGCCAGCACGGGCGAAGAAGTTTTCAGCGAAGTAGTACTTAACGCCAGCGCCAGCAGTCAGGAAAGTCGACTGGTCGCGACCGGTGTGGCCGTCAGCAGCTACGTTGGTCAGGTTGCCGTGCTTGACACCACCTTCAACGTAAGGACGCAGAGCGTCGCCAGCGTTGTTGAAGTGGTACTGAGCGGTCAGACCGAAGTTGTCACCGCGCAGTTTCTGGCTACCGGTACCGTCGTTCGAACGGGTGTGGTTGTTACGATCCCAGCCGAAGTTGATCGAGACGTCGTCGGTCAGGAAGTAACCGATTTTGGCGCCTGGGTTGAAGCCGTCTTCGACATGATCAATGCTGTCGTTGTACTGCTTCTTGTAGTTGATCTCGCCTTCAACTGCGCCTTGGCCTTGTGCCAGTGCGCCGAACGAAGTAGCGGCAATAAGAGAACCAATGGCCAAGCCCAAGGTGTTTTTCAGTTTCATCCGTTAAATCCCCATCTGGTGATTGTGAAGCAGTCCCGCAAACCGGGGGACAACTCGGCGGCAAGTCTATCAGAACTTGCCTACACGTAAGAGATATTTGCGCTGAACTAAGTTTCAGCAATGCCTGCAAATTTCTCACGCAATTTGTCTAGAGCACGTTTGTACCGCATTTTTGTCGCACTCAAACCCATGTGCATGATGTCTGCGATCTCCTGAAACTCCAGCTCTGCGACAAATCGTAGCACCAGAATTTCACGGTCAATCGGGTTCACATACACCAGCCAGCGATCGAGTCCGCCCTTCTCCTCGGGTTTCGGCGCCTTTTCTTCCGACGCTTCTTCCAGCGGGTCCAGACTCAAGGCGTCCATCAAGCGACGCTTTCGCCGTTCCTTCCGATACTGCGTGATGCATTCGTTATACGTGATGCTGTAGAGCCAGGTTTTGAACTTCGATTTCCCCTCGAAGTTCTTCAGGCCGTACAGCACCTTAAGCATCACTTCCTGACAGACATCGTCTGCGTCGCGATCGTTCCCAAGATATCTCGCACAAACGTTAAATAATGTTCGCTGGTAACGCCGCATCAGCTCTTCATAGGCGCGCGTCACGTGAAACAGCTCGGTATGCGAGCGCGCGACCAACTCCTCATCAGAGAGCTCACGGGGGTCATAGCGCGTGGATAGCGTTTGGGCTTTATTCAAAACAAGTCGTGCCGACAGTCAGGTCAATGTCCGCCGCACCCCTCTCAGGGCATTTTGCGGCGGCATACATTAGCAGGGTTTGCCGGGTTAGCGGCTACTCACATGCTGTTCCAGCAGGATCCGATTGGAGAGTGAGACTAGCTCACCCTCATCGGTCAGCAATGTGGTTTTAACCGTGCCGATCTCTTCGATCTGGCCTTCGACCTCGCCAACACGCACTTGTTGCCCAACCTGATACAACTCACGCACATAGATTCCCGCAAGAATCTGACCGGCAATTTCCCGGCTTCCCAAACCCATGGCCAGCGCAACGGCCAGACCAACGGTAATCAATACGATGACAATCACATGGTTCAGCAGGTCAGTCTTGACCTCGAGCTGGCTGATCGCGACCGAGATACTGATGATGATCACCAGCCCCTGGGCAATACGGCCCAAACCCGAAGCGTAGTCCAGCCCTACACCTTCTGCCGCCCCGCGCACGAGGCCGTTGGCCAATTGCGCGAGCAAAACACCCACCAGCAACACCAGCGCGGCGCCGAAAACTTTCGGCAAATACAACGCCAGCATGTCCAGCGTAGCTGAAACTCGCTCAAGTCCAAGGGACTCTGCTGCAGAAACCAGAAAAATCAGCAGAACGAACCAGTAAACAATCTTGCCGATCAAGGTAGAGATCGGCACTTGCAGGCCGGCCCGCGACATCAACTTGGTCAGACCGGTGCCGCCCATCAGGCGATCAAGGCCCAGTTTGGCGAGCAATTTGGACAGCAAGGTATCGAGCAGCTTGGCCACCACGAAACCCAACAGCAGCACCACCAGTGCGCCGAACAGGTTCGGGATGAAGTTGGCGACTTTGGTCCACAACGCAGTCATTGCAGTGACGAGGCTCTGAGTCCAGAGATCAAGTTCCATATTCAATCAGCCTTATCAGCAGTGCGTGCAGTAGTTTTACGAAGACGGGAAACCGGCGAGACGTGGGCCGATCCGTTATTCAGGGCGATCATCAGCGCGGGCAGCCAGCGGCCCAGCAGGCTGAACAGATCACCGGCGCCCACCTGGCGGTTGGCGGTTTTGAGTACGCGACCCAGGCATGCGTCGTCGTCACGGCTGGACGGCGAGGCGTTGAGCATGTCGCGCAAAGACTGTTCAAACGGATCGTGCATACGCACCTCTCGTGATGTCTGTGAAAGACGCGGGCAAATTTGGTCGGGTCACATGTTGCATCTTCACACCCAGCGCAAACGGCGGAATAACCACCATTGACCGAAGGCCATCGCCAGCACCGTCAGACAGGCAATCAGGAAACCATAAGGGCTGCTCGAGAACGGAATGCCGCCCACATTGATGCCCAGCAGGCCGGTGAGAAAACTCATCGGCAAAAAGATGCAGGTGATGATGCCGAAGCGGTACATCGTGCGATTCATGCGCACGTTCAAACGCCGGTCTTCGGCCTCCAGCACAAGCCCCATGCGCTCTCGGGTCAACTCCAGCTCTTCGAGATAGCGCGTCAGGCTGTTGTTCAATTCGTTCCAGTAGTCAGCGTCATCGTCGACAAACCACGGCAGTTTTATCCGGGTCAGTTGTCCGAAAATATCCCGTTGTGGTGCCAGGAAACGCTTTAGCCCGGCAGCTCTGCGACGGATGTGCAAAATCGAGCCATGCTCGGGGGTGTACCGTTCGTCGGCATCCAGTTTTTCTTCCTCTTCATCGACCAGTTCCGACAGGCAGGTGACCAGATCCTGCACCTTGTTGGTGAGGAATTGCGCCAGATACAGGATCAGTTCAGATGAGGTTTTCGGGCCTTTGCCTTCGCTTAGCAGCGCCAGCAGCTCATCGGTGGCACGCAGCGGACGCAAACGCAGCGAGATGACCCGTTGCGCCGACGCGAAAATCCGCACCGAGACCATGTCTTCCGGCTCAGCGCCGGGGTTGAGGTTGACCCCGCGCAGAAACAGCAGAAGTTCGGCATCCGGCAACGGCAACAGGCGTGGCCGGGTGTTCTCTTCCAGCAGCAGGTCGCAGGCAAATTCATTCAGGCCGCTGGATTTGCGCAGCCAGGTCTGGGTTTGCGGATGGCTGCGATCCCAATGCAACCACAGGCTCTCATGGGCCTGCAGTTGCAGATCGTCGAGCTCAGTCCGGGCAATCGAACGCGCACCGCCTTTACCGTCCAGCACCAGGGCATGCACCAGCCCCCACTGCGCGTTTTCTTCCTCGAACATCCGCATCCCTTTGTCGAAAAACTTATTCAGGCATCTGCAGCGGACTTGGCGAAACGATCACGCCGTTGTTGTCCGCATAGATGTATTGGCCCGGATGGAACGTCACGCCGGCGAAAGTCACCGGTACGTTGAGATCGCCGATACCGCGCTTTTCGGTTTTCATCGGATGGCTGGCCAACGCCTGAACGCCGAGATCGGTCTGGGCAATAACGTCGACGTCACGGATACAACCGTAGATGACCACCCCTTCCCAGCCGTTTTTCGCGGCTTTCTCGGCGATCATGTCGCCCAGCAGCGCGCGCCGCAGCGAACCGCCGCCATCGACCACCAGCACCTTGCCGTTACCCTTGAGTTCGGCTTGCTCTTTGACCAGCGAGTTGTCTTCGAAACATTTGATGGTCACGATTTCGCCGCCGAAGGAATCACGGCCGCCGAAATTGCTGAACATCGGTTCCAGCACCTGCACCAGCTCCGGATAGGCGTCGCACAGGTCAGGCGTGAGGTAATGGTTCATCGAAAAACTCCTGTAAAAAGGAAGACGATCAAGGATGTCGCACTCTTTTGAAACGAGTCCCGGCGGTCGCTGTTTACCTTAGTTCATGCAATGCTCGCTGAATGAACCTGAACAAACGCTGAAACGTAATAGCTAAACCCCCACCAAATATGACCAGAACCGCACAATGCGTCATATCTTAGCCGCAAGCCGACCTGAACGAAATGCCCTTTTCAGAGCCCCGGACTCAGACCGCAGCGGCAAGATCCGGCTTGTAGCCGAGCAACGGCGTCTGCTGATCGTTCAACCAGCGTGCCACCAGCGGCCAGACCTCGGCCTGCGCCGCCTTGCTCACCAACATCTCGACATGCCCGAAGTTGTCGCTGAAGCCCTGCTCGCGCCCCAGATTGACGAACTGTTTGTGCTCGGAGCCGATCTGCTCGAACAGTTTGCGACAGGCCCATGCCGGATCCTGATGATCGCCCGCCGCGGTCACTGCCAGCACCGGCACCTGAACCTCGGCCAGGCCGGCCCACCAGTCCTTGTCCTTGTCGCCAAAACGCCCGAACAAGCCGTACCAGCGCATGCTTTCCAGCGCCAGCCCGATCGGCTCGTCTTCCGGGCCGCGCTTGAGGCGTGAGCCGGACAACTGTGCGAAACGCTTGAGAATGAAGCGCCCGCTCCACTCCACCGGTGGAATCTTCAGCGGCCAGTACGTGCGGCTGACCTGCGTGCCGAAAAACGCCGCCGAGGCCACGGCCGGCTCGCCGAGGTATTCGCCACCCAGCGCCGCCGCCAGCGTGATACCGCCCAGCGAATGGCCGATCCAGTGCGGCACCTGCCCGCTCTGCTCGCGGACGAACGCAGCAATCGCCGGCAGATCGTAACGGGCGTAGTCAGCCACGCGGTTGCGCCGGTAGTCCTCGTTGCGCTGCGACAGGCCGTGACCGCGCATCTCCGGGATCCACACGTCGAAACCCAAGCGCGTCAGGTACGCACCCAACCCGAGGCCCTTGGGGGAAAACCAGAAGCGCCGATTGGAAAAACTGCCGTGCAACAAAATCACCGGCACGCCGCGCGGTGTCGTATCGTCGGCCATGCCCAAACGGGTAACGGCGATTTCCACGGACCAGTCGGGACTGTTGCCGGGTTTGAGTCGATACACGTCTTCGCTCAGATCACCGCGTCGTTCGGCGCTGATCAGGGCGACAGGAAACAGGTTGCTGCTGCTTTGCATAATGCTCTTGCACAAAAAAGGGCGGCATCTACAGGAGCCCGCCCTACTTCAATCTCAAAGCCCCCAACCTTTGTGGGAGCGGGCTTGCTCGCGAAAGCGGTGTATCAGCCAACATTTGTGGCGGATCTTATTCCGTCTTCGCGAGCAAGCCCGCTCCCACAGGGGAGGATGGCCGTTCACATATGGATCAAGCCTGGGCCTGGCCTTCGGCGAGGAAGAACCAGGTTTCCAGCACGGAGTCCGGGTTCAGCGACACGCTTTCGATGCCCTGCTCCATCAGCCATTTGGCCAGATCCGGGTGGTCCGAAGGGCCCTGACCGCAGATGCCGATGTATTTGCCGGCCTTGTTGCACGCGGCAATCGCGTTGGCCAACAGCTTCTTGACCGCCGGATTACGCTCGTCGAACAGGTGCGCGATGATCCCGGAGTCACGGTCCAGGCCCAGGGTCAGCTGAGTCAGGTCGTTGGAACCGATCGAGAAACCGTCGAAGAATTCGAGGAATTCTTCAGCCAGGATCGCGTTGGATGGCAGTTCGCACATCATGATCACGCGCAGGCCGTTGTCGCCACGGGCCAGGCCGTTTTCGGCGAGCAGATCGACTACCTGACTGGCTTCGCCGAGGGTACGGACGAACGGCACCATGATTTCGACGTTGGTCAGGCCCATCTCGTTGCGCACGCGTTTCAACGCGCGGCATTCGAGTTCGAAGCAGTCACGGAACGATTCGCTGATGTAACGTGAAGCGCCACGGAAGCCGAGCATCGGGTTTTCTTCTTCCGGCTCGTACAACTTGCCGCCGATCAGGTTCGCGTATTCGTTGGACTTGAAGTCCGACAGACGCACGATGACCTTCTTCGGCCAGAACGCTGCCGCGAGGGTGCTGATGCCTTCCACCAGTTTTTCGACGTAGAAACCGACCGGATCGTTGTAGCCGGCGATGCGCTTGTCGACGCTGTCCTTGATTTCCTGCGGCAGGCCGTCGTAGTTCAACAGCGCTTTCGGGTGTACGCCGATCATGCGGTTGATGATGAATTCCAGACGGGCCAGGCCGACACCGGCGTTCGGCAGCTGCGCGAAATCGAAGGCGCGGTCCGGGTTGCCGACGTTCATCATGATCTTGAACGGCAACTCCGGCATGGCGTCGACGGAGTTCTTCTTGACGTCGAAGCCCAGCTCGCCTTCGAAGATGTAACCGGTGTCGCCTTCGGCGCAGGACACGGTCACACCCTGACCATCTTTCAACAGTTGGGTGGCGTTGCCGCAACCCACGACCGCTGGAATCCCCAGTTCACGGGCGATGATCGCCGCGTGGCAGGTACGGCCGCCACGGTTGGTGACGATGGCGCTGGCGCGTTTCATCACCGGCTCCCAGTCCGGGTCGGTCATGTCGGAGACCAGCACGTCACCGGCCTGGACTTTGTCCATTTCCGAGACGTCCTTGATGATCCGCACTTTGCCGGCGCCGATGCGCTGGCCGATGGCACGACCTTCCACCAGCACGGTGCCGGTTTCTTTCAACAGGTAACGTTCCATGACGTTGGCCTGGGTGCGGCTTTTCACGGTTTCCGGACGGGCCTGCACGATGTACAGCTTGCCGTCGTCACCGTCTTTGGCCCACTCGATGTCCATCGGGCAGCCGTAGTGCTTCTCGATGATCATCGCCTGCTTGGCCAGCTCGCTGACTTCGGCGTCGGTCAGGCAGAAACGCGCGCGTTCGGCCTTGTCGACATCGACGGTCTTCACCGAACGACCGGCCTTGGCCTCGTCGCCGTAGATCATCTTGATCGCTTTGCTGCCCAGGTTGCGGCGCAGGATCGCCGGGCGACCGGCTTCCAGGGTGCCTTTGTGCACATAGAATTCGTCGGGGTTGACCGCGCCTTGAACAACGGTTTCGCCCAGACCGTAGGCGCCGGTGATGAACACCACGTCACGGAAACCGGATTCGGTATCGAGGGTGAACATCACGCCAGCGGTACCGGTTTCCGAACGCACCATACGCTGCACGCCAGCCGACAGGGCGACCAGTTTGTGGTCGAAGCCCTGGTGCACGCGGTAGGAAATCGCCCGGTCGTTGAACAGCGAAGCGAACACCTCTTTGGCGGCGCGGATAACGTTTTCCACGCCACGGATGTTCAGGAAGGTTTCCTGCTGGCCGGCGAACGAAGCATCCGGCAAGTCTTCGGCGGTGGCGGAAGAACGCACGGCCACGGCCACGTCAGGGTTGCCGGCCGACAGCGCGGCGAACGCGGTGCGGATCTCGGTATTGAGTTTTTCAGGGAATTCGGCGTCCATGATCCATTGACGGATCTGCGCACCGGTCTTGGCCAGTGCATTGACGTCATCGACGTCCAGGGCGTCGAGAGCCTTGTGGATCTGGTCGTTGAGGCCGCTCAGTTCGAGAAAGTCGCGATAGGCCTGCGCGGTGGTGGCAAAGCCGCCGGGGACCGACACACCGGCACCCGCCAGGTTGCTGATCATCTCGCCCAGGGATGCGTTCTTGCCCCCCACATGCTCAACATCGTGTTTGCCGAGCTTATCGAGGGAAACTACGTACTCTACCAAGGTGATCTCTCCACTAACTGTGTTGGAAAAGCTCAGAAACCGGCGGCTCGGGGGAGCGTTGGCCGGCTGTATGGCCTGGACCTGGAAAATAAGTGAGAATGCGGGCCAATGGCGGCCGGCAAATCGCGCCTATCATATCCAGAAATACTCTTTAGCTTAAGGCCCAAGGTGCAAATGAAACGATCTGCTTTCTTTATCTCCGATGGCACCGGCATTACCGCCGAAACCCTGGGTCAAAGCCTTCTGGCGCAGTTCGAAAACATTACCTTCACCAAGCTCACGCGGCCGTATATCGACAACGCGGACAAAGCGCGGGCCATGGTACAACAAATCAACAAAGCCGCTGAAACCGACGGCTTCCGTCCGATCATCTTCGACACCATCGTCAATCAGGACATTCGTGAGATTCTCGCAACCTCCAATGGTTTCATGATCGACATTTTCTCGACCTTCCTCGCCCCGCTCGAACAGGAACTGACCGAGCATTCTTCCTACACCGTCGGCAAATCGCACTCGATCGGGCATAACTCCAATTACATGGAGCGCATCGAGGCGGTGAACTTCGCCCTCGACAACGACGACGGCGCGCGCACCCACTATTACGACAAGGCCGACCTGATACTAGTGGGCGTGTCGCGTTGTGGTAAGACGCCGACGTGTCTGTACATGGCAATGCAATTCGGTATCCGCGCGGCCAACTATCCGCTGACCGAAGACGACATGGAGCGTCTGACCCTGCCGACCGCCCTGCGCGCCCATCAGCACAAGCTGTTCGGCCTGACCATCGACCCCGACCGCCTCACCGCGATCCGCAACGAGCGCAAGCCCAACAGCCGCTATTCGAGCTACGCCCAGTGCGAATTCGAAGTGCGCGAAGTGGAAAACCTGTTCCGCCGCGAGAACATCCCGCACATCAACTCCACGCATTTTTCGGTGGAAGAGATTTCGGCGAAGATTCTGGTGGAGAAAGGTGTGGAGCGGCGTTTCAAATAGATTGGCGGCGTCTGCTTTGGCGCCTTCGCGAGCAAGCTCGCTCCCACAGGGTTTCAGAGTGTTGGTGCATGTTGTGCCAGGCACAAAACCTTGTGGGAGCGGGCTTGCCCGCGAAGGCGGCGGCACATCCAGCATTGATGTTGCCTGACACACCGCTAGCGTGAGCAGGCTCACGCCCGCAATGGGTCTTCAATTCTCGCGTTGTCAGATCACAAACAGGTCGATGAAACGATTCACGGGGGTCGCTTCAAGCTTCGCCTGATCCTTGCACAACGCGAAGATCTCGTTACTGCGCTGCCCGGTGAATCGTGTCAGCAGATTCGCCCTGAACTTGTCCTCCAGCAACGGAATGCCATCGGCGCGGCGGCGACGGTGGCCGATCGGGTATTCGACTTCCACGTTCTCGGTGCTGGAACCGTCCTTGAAAAACACCTGCACCGCGTTGGCAATCGAGCGCTTGTCGGCCTCCAGATACTCACGGGTGAAACGCGGGTCTTCGACGATGACCATTTTCTCGCGCAGCACATCGATGATCGGGTGCGCAGCGTGGAAGTCGTCCTCGTACTGTTCGGCCAGCAGATTGCCGAATGCCAGCGGCACGGCGGTCATGTACTGAATGCAGTGGTCGCGGTCCGCCGCATTGGCAAGCGGTCCGACTTTGGAAATGATGCGAATCGCCGACTCGTGGGTGGTGATGACGATGCGGTCGATTTCATGCAAGCGGTTGCGCACCAGCGGATGCAAGGTCACCGCCGCTTCGCAGGCCGTCTGCGCGTGGAACTCGGCGGGGAAGCTGATCTTGAACAGCACGTTTTCCATCACGTAACTGCCGTAGGGCCGCGCGAAACTGAAGGCGCGTTTGCCTTCGGGCTTGAGCGCCAGATCGTTGTTGGTGTGGCTGAACGACACGTCATAGAAGCCCCACTGTCTGGCCGTCAACACTCCGGGAATGCCCATCTCGCCACGCAGGGCGATGTCGGCCAGACGCACACCGCGACTGGTCGCATCCCCCGCCGCCCAGGATTTGCGCGACCCGGCGTTCGGCGCATGGCGATAGGTGCGCAGCGCCTGACCATCGGCGAAGGCATGGGACAACGCCGACAGCAGCTGCTCGCGATTGGCCCCCATCAGTTTGGCGGTGACGGCGGTCGAAGCGACTTTCACCAGCAGCACGTGATCTAGGCCGACGCGGTTGAACGAGTTTTCCAGAGCGATCACGCCTTGGATCTCGTGGGCCATGATCATCGCTTCAAGTACATCGCGAATCGTCAGCGGCTTCTCACCATTGGCAACGCGTTTTTGCGACAGGTGATCGGCCACCGCGAGAATTCCGCCGAGGTTGTCCGACGGATGCCCCCACTCGGCGGCGAGCCAGGTGTCGTTGTAGTCGAGCCAACGCACGATGCAGCCGATGTCCCACGCGGCTTTCACCGGGTCGAGGCGATAGGAAGTGCCCGGCACCCGCGCCCCGAACGGCACGACGGTGCCCTCGACGATGGGGCCAAGGTGCTTGGTGCATTCGGGAAAACGCAACGCCAGCAGGCCACAGCCGAGGGTATCCATCAGGCAGTTGCGGGCGGTGTTGAGTGCTTCGGCAGATTCGATTTTGTAGGTGAGGACGTAATCGGCGATGTCCTGCAGGACACGGTCGTAGTCGGGGCGATTGTTCTGGTCGACGTTGGCGCTCATGTTCGATTCACTCTGGCAGTGGTTCGTTGATGGGACCTCGGTTCAGGCTGATTTCTTATATTTGAAATGCAATTCCCTGTGGGAGCGGGCTTGCTCGCGAAGGCGTGGTGTCAGTCGACATCATTTTTGCCTGGTGCGCCGCCTTCGCGAGCAAGCCCGCTCCCACAGTTTTGTTCGGTGTAGTGTCAGAAGGAGTCGCCTGGGATGCGTACGTAGCCTTCCATGAGGACGCGGGCACTGCGGCTCATGATGGCTTTTTTCACCACCCACTCACCGTTTTCCAGACTGGCCTCGGCTCCGACACGCAAGGTCCCGGACGGATGGCCGAAGCGCACTGCCGTGCGTTCAACGCCACCGGCGGCGAGGTTCACCAGGGTGCCGGTGATCGCTGCAGCGGTGCCGATGGCCACGGCGGCAGTACCCATCATCGCGTGGTGCAACTTGCCCATCGACAACGCACGCACCAGCAGATCGATATCAGCGGCGGCAATCGCCTTGCCGCTGGACGCGATGTAATCCGCAGGCTTGGCGACAAACGCGACTTTCGGCGTGTGCTGTCGCTTGGCCGCTTCATCCAGACTGGAAATCAGGCCCATGCGCAATGCACCGTAGGCGCGGATGGTTTCGAACATCTGCAGGGCTTTCGGGTCGCTGTTGATCGCGCTTTGCAGTTCGGTGCCGGTGTAGCCGATGTCTGCGGCGTTGACGAAAATCGTCGGGATCCCGGCGTTGATCATGGTCGCCTGGAACGTGCCGACACCCGGCACCTCAAGCTGATCGATCAGGTTGCCGGTGGGGAACATCGAACCGCCGCCACCCTCTTCTTCCGCCGCCGGGTCCATGAACTCGACCTGCACTTCGGCGGCCGGAAAGGTCACGCCGTCGAGCTCGAAATCACCGGTTTCCTGCACTTCGCCGTTGCTGATCGGCACGTGGGCGATGATGGTTTTGCCGATGTTGGCCTGCCACACGCGCACCACCGCCACACCGTTGTGCGGAATGCGGCTGGCCTCCACCAGACCGTTGCTGATGGCGAACGAACCGACCGCTGCCGAGAGGTTGCCACAGTTGCCGCTCCAGTCCACGAACGGCTTGTCGATGGAGACCTGACCGAACAGGTAATCGACGTCGTGATCAGCCTTGATGCTTTTCGACAGGATCACGGTTTTGCTGGTGCTCGACGTAGCACCACCCATGCCGTCGATCTGCTTGTCGTACGGGTCGGGGCTGCCGATCACCCGCAGCAGCAAGGCATCGCGGGCCGGGCCGGGAATCTGCGCGGCTTCGGGCAGATCCTTGAGGCTGAAGAACACGCCTTTGCTGGTACCGCCGCGCATGTAGGTGGCGGGGATTTTGATCTGCGGTGCGAAATGAGCTGCGTGAGCCATGGTGCTCCTTATCCGCAAACGCGGGTCAACCGACCCGCGCTCGCACTACGTGATTTAAACGGCAACCGCCGACTCTTCGAGGAAGTCCTGGGCAAAGCGCTGCAACACGCCGCCGGCCTCGTAGATCGACACTTCTTCAGCGGTATCCAGACGGCAGGTCACCGGCACCTCAACACGCTCGCCGGACTTGCGATGGATCACCAGCGTCAGGTCGGCGCGCGGGGTGCGGGCGCCGATCACGTCGTAGGTTTCGCTGCCGTCGATGGCCAAGGTGTGGCGGTCGGTGCCCGGTTTGAACTCCAGCGGCAACACGCCCATGCCCACCAGGTTGGTGCGGTGGATGCGCTCGAAACCTTCGGCGACGATCGCCTCGACACCTGCCAGACGCACGCCCTTCGCCGCCCAGTCGCGGGACGAACCCTGACCGTAGTCGGCACCGGCGATGATGATCAGCGGCTGCTTGCGCTCCATGTAGGTTTCGATGGCTTCCCACATGCGCATCACCTGGCCTTCCGGCTCGACCCGCGCCAGCGAGCCCTGTTTGACCTTGCCGTTTTCCTGAACCATTTCGTTGAACAGTTTAGGGTTGGCGAAGGTTGCACGCTGCGCGGTCAAGTGGTCGCCACGGTGCGTGGCGTACGAGTTGAAGTCCTCTTCCGGCAGGCCCATTTTCGCCAGGTATTCGCCGGCGGCGCTGTCGAGCATGATCGCGTTGGAGGGCGACAGGTGATCGGTGGTGATGTTGTCCGGCAGCACTGCCAGCGGGCGCATGCCCTTCAGCGGCCGCGCGCCGGCCAGCGCGCCTTCCCAATACGGCGGACGGCGGATGTAGGTACTCATCTCGCGCCAGTCGTACAGGGGCGTGACTTTCGGGCCGGTGTCTTCGTGGACGGCGAACATCGGAATGTAGACCTGACGGAACTGCTCCGGCTTGACCGACGACTTCACCACGGCGTCGATTTCTTCGTCGCTCGGCCAGATGTCTTTCAGGCGGATTTCCTTGCCGTCGACCACGCCCAGCACATCTTTCTCGATGTCGAAACGGATGGTTCCGGCGATGGCGTACGCGACCACCAGCGGCGGCGACGCGAGGAACGCCTGTTTGGCGTACGGGTGAATGCGGCCGTCGAAGTTGCGGTTGCCGGAGAGCACGGCCGTCGCATACAGATCGCGGTCAATGATCTCTTGTTGAATCACCGGATCGAGTGCGCCGGACATGCCGTTGCAAGTGGTGCAGGCAAACGCGACGACGCCGAAACCGAGTTGCTCCAGCTCCGTGGTCAGCCCCGCCTCATCGAGATACAGCGCCACGGTTTTCGACCCCGGTGCCAGCGAGGATTTGACCCACGGCTTGCGGGTCAGGCCGAGCTTGTTGGCGTTGCGCGCCAGCAGACCGGCGGCGATCACGTTGCGCGGGTTGCTGGTGTTGGTGCAGCTGGTGATGGCAGCGATGATCACCGCGCCGTCGGGCATTTGCCCCGGCACGTCATCCCACTGCCCGGAGATGCCTTTGGCCGCCAGATCCGCTACCGCCACACGGGCGTGCGGATTGCTCGGGCCGGCCATGTTGCGCACCACCGACGACAGATCGAAGGTCAGGCCACGCTCGTATTGCGCGCCTTTCAGGCTGTCGGCCCACAGGCCGTTGAGCCTGGCGTACTGCTCGACGAGCTGCACTTGCTGGTCTTCGCGGCCAGTGAGTTTCAGGTAGTCGATGGTCTGCTGGTCGATGTAAAACATCGCTGCGGTGGCACCGTATTCCGGGGCCATGTTGGAGATGGTCGCGCGGTCGCCGAGGGTCAGCGCGGACGCGCCTTCGCCGAAGAACTCCAGCCAGGCGCCGACGACTTTCTGTTTGCGCAGGTATTCGGTCAGCGCCAGCACCATGTCGGTGGCGGTGATGCCGGGTTGCAGCTTGCCGGTCAGTTCGACGCCGACGCTCTCCGGCAGGCGCATCCACGAGGCGCGGCCGAGCATCACGCTCTCGGCTTCGAGGCCACCGACGCCGATGGCGATCACGCCCAGCGCATCGACGTGCGGGGTGTGGCTGTCGGTGCCGACGCAGGTGTCGGGGAACGCCACGCCGTCGCGCACCTGAATCACCGGGGACATTTTCTCCAGGTTGATCTGGTGCATGATGCCGTTGCCCGGCGGGATCACGTCGACGTTTTTGAAGGCCTTTTTGGTCCAGTTGATGAAGTGGAAACGGTCTTCGTTGCGCCGGTCTTCGATGGCACGGTTCTTCTCGAACGCCTGCTTGTCGAAACCGCCCGCTTCCACCGCCAGCGAGTGGTCGACGATCAGTTGCGTCGGCACCACTGGGTTGACCTGCGCCGGGTCACCGCCCTGCAGGGCGATCGCGTCACGCAGGCCGGCGAGGTCGACCAGTGCGGTCTGGCCGAGAATGTCGTGGCACACCACACGCGCCGGGAACCACGGGAAGTCGAGGTCGCGTTTGCGTTCGATCAGTTGTTTCAGGGAATCGGTGAGCGTGGCCGGATCGCAGCGACGCACGAGGTTTTCCGCCAGCACGCGGGAGGTGTACGGCAAGGTGTCGTAGCTGCCGGGCTGAATCGCTTCGACCGCCGCGCGGACGTCGAAATAATCCAGGGAACTGCCGGGCAGGTTTTTGCGGAATTCTGTGTTCATCGGGTCAGGACTCGGGTCACGGTAGTTTCAAAGGGTGGCTGACACAAACCTGAGTTACACACCATCCACTGTGGGAGCGAGCCTGCTCGCGAAAGCGGTAGATCAGTCGACATCCATGGTGAATGTCAGTCCGTCTTCGCGAGCAGGCTCGCTCCCACAGGGTCTAGCGGTGTTCTCTGGTTCCGGGTCAGCCCACCATTCAGCGACGTTCGATTGGCACGAACTTGCGCTGTTCGACGCCGATGTACTCGGCGCTTGGACGGATGATGCGGTTGTTGGCGCGCTGTTCGAACACGTGCGCGGCCCAGCCGGTCAGGCGCGAGCAAACGAAGATCGGCGTGAACAGCTTGGTCGGGATGCCCATGAAGTGGTACGCCGAGGCATGGTAGAAGTCGGCGTTGGGGAACAGTTTTTTCTGCTCCCACATGGTCTTGTCGATGGCTTCGGAGACCGGGAACAGCACCTTGTCACCGACTTCGTCGGCGAGTTTTTTCGACCAGCCCTTGATCACCTCGTTACGCGGATCGCTGTCCTTATAGATCGCGTGGCCGAAGCCCATGATCTTGTCCTTGCGCTCGAGCATGCCGAGGGTGCCTTTGATCGCCTCTTCCGGCGACGAGAAGCGCTCGATCATTTCCATTGCCGCCTCGTTGGCGCCGCCATGCAGCGGGCCACGCAGCGAACCGATAGCCGCCGTGACGCAGGAATACAGGTCGGACAGGGTCGATGCGCAAACGCGAGCGGTAAACGTCGAGGCGTTGAATTCGTGCTCGGCGTAAAGGATCAGCGACACGTTCATCACTTTGACGTGCAGTTCGCTCGGCTTCTTGTCGTGCAACAAGTGCAGGAAGTGGCCGCCGATAGTCGGCTCGTCGCTAACGCAGTTGATGCGTTTGCCGTCGTGACTGAAGCGATACCAGTAGCACATTATCGCCGGGAATGCGGCGAGCAGACGGTCAGTCTTGTCGCGCTGTTCGGAGAAGTCTTTCTCCGGCTCGAGGTTGCCGAGGAACGAGCAACCGGTGCGCATCACGTCCATCGGGTGGGCGTCGGCGGGGATGCGCTCCAGCACTTCTTTCAGTGCTTGCGGCAGGTCGCGCAGCTTGCTCAGCTTTTGCTGGTAGGCATCGAGTTGTGCACGGGTCGGCAGTTCGCCGTACAGCAGCAGGTAAGCCACTTCTTCGAACTGCGCGTCGGCTGCCAGTTCACGCACGTCGTAGCCGCGATAGGTCAGCCCGGCACCGGCCTGGCCCACGGTGGACAATGCGGTTTGCCCGGCAACCTGGCCCCGGAGCCCGGCGCCACTGAGTACTTTTGCTTCGGCCATTGCTGTCTCCAATCTTCTTGAATTTGTAGGGGAAACGTGTGGGAGCGAGCCTGCTCGCGAAAGCGTCGTGTCAGTCACTTTGTTATTGCCTGACTCACCGCTTTCGCGAGCAGGCTCGCTCCCACAGGGGATCTTGTTCAGCCTTTCTTTTGTGCAAACAACGCATCGAGCTTCTGCTCGAAGGTGTGATAGTCGATACGATCGTAAAGCTCCATGCGCGTCTGCATGGTGTCGATGACATTCTGCTGGGTGCCGTCGCGGCGGATCGCGGTGTAGACATTTTCCGCTGCCTTGTTCATCGCGCGGAACGCCGACAGCGGGTACAGCACCAGCGACACATCGGCGCCAGCCAGTTGCTCGGTGGTGTACAGCGGCGTCGAGCCAAACTCGGTGATGTTGGCGAGGATCGGCGCCTTCACCCGGTTGGCGAACAGCTTGTACATCTCCAGTTCGGTGATGGCTTCCGGGAAGATCATGTCGGCGCCGGCCTCGATGCACGCGGCGGCGCGATCCAGTGCCGACTCCAGACCTTCCACCGCCAGCGCATCGGTGCGCGCCATGATCACGAAGCTGTCATCGGTACGGGCATCGACCGCTGCCTTGATGCGGTCGACCATTTCCTGCTGGGTGACGATTTCCTTGTTCGGACGGTGGCCGCAGCGCTTGGCGCCAACCTGGTCTTCGATGTGAATCGCCGCCGCGCCGAACTTGATCATCGACTTCACGGTGCGCGCCACGTTGAACGCCGAGGCGCCGAAACCGGTGTCGACGTCCACCAGCAGCGGCAAGTCGCAGACGTCGGTAATGCGCCGCACGTCGGTCAGCACATCATCCAGGCCGGTGATGCCCAGGTCCGGCACGCCGAGCGAGCCTGCGGCCACCCCGCCACCGGACAGGTAGATCGCCTTGAAACCGGCGCGCTTGGCCAGCAGCGCGTGGTTGGCGTTGATCGCGCCGACCACCTGCAATGGGTGCTCGCTGGCGACCGCATCGCGGAAACGCTGGCCTGGAGTGTTCTGCTTGGAACTCATGACTCACCTCGTTCAGTGGCTGTCTTATTGTCGGCGCCGTCCTGGTAATGACGGGCGATGTTGCGTTTCGAGGCGCCGATGTGGCGGCGCATCAACAATTCCGCGAGTTCGCCGTCACGGTCGGCGATGGCATCGAGAATCCGGTGGTGTTCGGCGAAGGCCTGACGCGGGCGGTTGGGCGTGGTGGAAAACTGGATGCGGTACATGCGCACCAGTTGATAGAGCTCGCCGCAAAGCATTTGCGTCAGCGTGCGGTTGCCGCTGCCCTGGATGATCCGGTAGTGAAAGTCGAAATCGCCTTCCTGCTGGTAATAGCCGACCCCGGCCTGGAACGCCGCGTCGCGCTCGTGGGTTTCCAGCACCCGGCGCAGTTCGTCGATTTCTTCGACGCTCATGCGTTCGGCCGCCAGCCGACAGGCCATGCCTTCAAGGGATTCGCGGATTTCGTAGAGTTCGAGCAATTCGGCGTGGCTGAGCGACACCACCCGCGCGCCGACATGCGGTACGCGCACCAGCAGACGCTGGCCTTCGAGCCGATGGATGGCCTCGCGCAGCGGCCCGCGACTGATGCCGTAGGTGCGCGCCAGCTCGGGTTCGGAGATCTTGCTGCCTGGGGCGATCTCGCCTTTGACGATGGCCGCCTGGATGCGCCGGAAGACGTTTTCCGAGAGCGTCTCGGAATCGTCGCCGCTGATGACCGGGGGATCGAGTTGATCCAGCATGATTGTCGACACCTTAAAATCCAATGCGGCAAAAACTAGCCAATTAGCCGGCATCAGTCAAAGGATAAATGGATATTGTCGACAATCGTCTAATAGCCCTAGGCAATCTCCCGCTGATCACTTAATCCCTGTGGGAGCGAGCCTGCTCGCGAAAGCGTAGTGTCAGCCAGCATCTGCCTGGATGAAGCACCGCCTTCGCGAGCAGGCTCGCTCCCACAGGATTACCCAAGGGGTATAGACCGGCGCGAGCGCTGGCGCCATAAAACCACCGTGCTAGAATGCCGCCCGCATTTGCTGGCCATTTGTACGGCTTGTCATAAAAAGCTGATAGGCACACGAAGGAGCTTGCGCAGTATTGCCAGGAACCTGAACCGAAAACGGAACGCTGCGCACCAGGATTTATGAGACTCAAGCCCTTCCCCACATTTTTTGCGCTGTTTTGCCTGCCCGGCCTCGCCGCGGCGGGGGAAAAAACCGTGTACGGCCTCAACGAATACGCATCGCTTGACGGCATCAATCTGCAAGTCGCGGCCAAACTCGACACTGGCGCCAAGACCGCCTCACTGAGTGCCCGCGACATCAAACGCTTCAAACGCAACGGCGAGTCCTGGGTGCGTTTCTACCTGGCGATCGACGCGGCGCATTCGCACCCGATCGAGCGGCCGCTGGCCCGGGTCAGCAAGATCAAGCGCCGCGCCGGCGACTACGACCCGGAAGAAGGTAAAAAGTACACCGCGCGCCCGGTGATCCAGCTGGATATCTGCATGGGCACGGCGTTGCGCAGCATCGAAGTGAACCTGACCGACCGAAGTGCGTTCCAATATCCGCTTTTGATCGGCTCCGAAGCCTTGAAACGCTTCGACGCGCTGGTCGACCCCAGTCTTAAATACGCTGCCGGCAAACCTGCCTGCACCATCGCCGCTCATACCGCCGAGTAATTTCCATGCGTTCTCTAACCTTCCACCTGAAAATCCTGATCACCATTCTGGTGCTCCTGGGCGTTTCGGTTACGGCCTATCAGATTTTCGTGCTCGGCATCCCGGTGACCGAAGATGCCACCGACGACTTGTGGAACATCGACGCCAAAGTCGAGTTCGTCGCCAGCACCAAGGACCCGGTGAAGGTCCAGATGTTCGTGCCACCGCTGAGCCGCGATTACGTCAGCCTCAACGAAAGCTTTATCTCCAATAACTACGGCGTGGCAGTCAACCGCGTCGACGGCAACCGCAAGGTCACCTGGTCGGCGCGCCGGGCCAAGGGCAACCAGACCCTTTATTACCGTCTGGTGCTGACCAAGCGCTACACCGCGGAAAAATCCAAGATCAAAGGCCCGACCTTCCGCGACAGCATCGCCATCGAAGGCCCGGAAAAAATCGCCGCCGAAGCCTTGCTCGCGCCGATCCGCCAGCACTCGGCCGACGTCGAAACCTTCATCGGCGAAGCCATCAAACGCGTCAACAACGCCAACGATGACAACGTCAAACTGCTGCTGGCAGGCGACCCGTCGACACCGCACAAGGCGAAGATCGTCGAACTGCTGCTGTCGATCGCTCACGTGCCGGTGGAAAAAGTCCACACCATCCGCCTCGTCGCCGATCAGCCGCAAACCCCGGAACTGTGGCTGCGCAGTTTCAACGGCAACGACTGGCTGTACTTCAACCCGGAAACCGGCGAGCAAGGCCTGCCGACCGACCGCCTGCTGTGGTGGACCGGTGATGAAAACCTGATCACCATCGAGGGCGCGAAGAAAGCCAACGTGACCTTCAGCCTGAACAACAGCGAGATGAACGCGATTCGTCTGGCCAAGCTGACCGACGAAAACACCGACGCCAACTTCCTCGAATACTCGCTGTACGGCCTGCCGCTGCAGACCCAGCAGACGTTCATGATCATGGTGATGATCCCGATCGGCGTGCTGGTGATCCTGATCCTGCGCAACCTGATCGGCCTGCAGACCCTTGGTACCTTTACCCCGGTACTGATCGCCCTGGCCTTCCGCGAAACGCAACTGGGCTTCGGCATCCTGCTGTTTACCGTGATCACCGCGCTGGGCCTGTCATTACGTTCGTATCTGGAACATTTGAAGCTGCAGATGCTGCCGCGCCTGTCGGTGGTGTTGACCTTCGTGGTTGTGCTGATTGCCGCCATCAGCCTGTTCAGCCACAAGCTTGGTCTGGAGCGTGGTCTGTCGGTGGCGCTGTTCCCGATGGTGATTCTGACCATGACCATCGAACGCCTGTCGATCACCTGGGAAGAACGCGGCGCCAGCCATGCCATGAAAGTGGCGATCGGCACCCTGTTCGCCGCCTCGCTGGCACACCTGATCATGACCGTGCCGGAGCTGGTGTACTTCGTGTTCACCTTCCCGGCGATCCTGCTGATTCTGGTCGGCTTCATGCTGGCGATGGGTCGCTATCGCGGCTACCGCCTGACCGAACTGGTGCGCTTCAAGGCTTTCCTGAAAAAGGCTGACGCCTGATGTTCGGTTTCTGGAAGACCTGGAAGGCGCTGGAGGCGCGGGGCATCATGGGCATCAATCGGCGTAACGCCGACTACGTGCTCAAGTACAACAAGCGCAGCCTGTACCCGATCGTCGATGACAAGATCATCACCAAGGAGCGCGCGATCGAGGCCGGCATTCATGTGCCGGAACTGTACGGCGTGATCTCCACGGAGAAGGAAATCGACAAGCTCGACGAGATCATCGGCGGGCGCAACGACTTCGTGATCAAGCCAGCCCAGGGCGCTGGCGGTGACGGCATCATCGTCATCGCCGACCGCTTCGAGGGCCGCTATCGCACGGTCTCGGGCAAGATCCTTGCCCATGAAGAACTCGAACATCACATCTCGAGCATTCTTACCGGCCTGTATTCGCTGGGCGGCCACCGCGACCGCGCGCTGATCGAATACCGGGTGACCCCGGACCAGATCTTCAAGAGCATCAGCTACGAAGGCGTGCCGGACATCCGCATCATCGTGCTGATGGGCTATCCGGTGATGGCCATGCTGCGTTTGCCGACCCGTCAGTCCGGCGGCAAGGCCAACCTGCACCAGGGCGCCATCGGCGTCGGTGTCGACCTCGCCACCGGCCTGACCCTGCGCGGTACCTGGCTGAACAACATCATCACCAAACACCCCGACACCACCAACGCGGTGGACGGCGTGCAACTGCCCTACTGGGACGGTTTCATGAAGCTCGCCGCCGGCTGCTACGAGCTGTGCGGCCTGGGTTACATCGGTGTGGACATGGTGCTCGACCAGGAGAAAGGCCCGCTGATTCTCGAGCTGAACGCGCGGCCGGGGCTGAATATCCAGATTGCCAACGATTGCGGGCTGACCCTGCGTACGCATGCGGTCGAGGCGCATCTGGAAGAGCTGAAGGCACGCGGGGTGACGGAGTCGGTCGAGGAACGGGTGGCGTTTACTCAGGAGATGTTTGGGCATATTCCGGCGGTCGAGGGCTGATCCAGCACTGAGGCGCGGCTATCGCGAGCAGGCTCACTCCTACAGGGGAACGCATTCCAAATTGTAGGAGTGAGCCTGCTCGCGATAGCGGACTTACCGCCACTACAAGACTCAACCCTGCCCCCAATCTGCTCATCCCCGACATCCCCTCTAGGAGCAACTCCCGCAGAGGACTACAATCCCCACCCCGCCTCGATGGCTGATCTGCCCCGCCCATGTTGACCTGTTCCGTACACCCGCTGCCCTACCGCGCCAACCCCGCCGATTACTTCGCGGCCATCCGCCATGCGCCCGGCGCCGTGCTGCTCGACAGCGGTCGGCCGAGTGCTGACCGTGGCCGTTATGACCTGCTCAGCGCCTGGCCGCTGGAACAACTGGCGGTGTTGCCCGACGAAAGCGGCAGCGTTTTCCTGCAACGCCTGCGCAATAACCTGACCCGCCTGGGCGAAGCGCAGCTGCCTGGCGAATATGACCTGCCCTTCGCTGGCGGCCTGATCGGCTATCTGAGCTACGACTTCGGCCGACATCTCGAGAATCTGCCGAGCCAGGCCAAGGACGATCTGCAATTGCCCGACGCGCGGTTCGGTCTGTACGACTGGGCGCTGATCAGTGATCACCAGACCGCCACCAGTCAATTGGTGTTTCACCCGTCGCTGGCCGACAGCGAGCGGCAACGGCTGATCACGCTATTCAGCCAACCGACCTCGGCGCCGCTGACCCCATTCAAGCTGGACACGCCGATGACCGCCGATCTGTCGGCCGATGACTATCGCCAGGCGCTGGAACGCATTCATCAATACATCCAGGCCGGCGACTGCTATCAGGTCAACTTCGCCCAGCGTTTCCGCGCGACCTGTCAGGGCGATCCGTGGCTGGCCTATTGCGCGTTGCGCGAGGCCTGCCCGACGCCGTTTTCCGGTTTCCAGAGCCTGCCCGACGGTGACGCGGTGCTGAGCCTGTCGCCGGAGCGCTTCGTAAAAGTCAGCCAGCGTCAGGTGGAAACCCGCCCGATCAAAGGCACCCGCCCTCGCGGCCTGACGCCTGCCGAAGACGCCGCCAACGCCGCCGAACTGCTGGCCAGCCCCAAGGATCGCGCAGAAAACCTGATGATCGTCGACCTGCTGCGCAACGACCTCGGCCGCACCTGCCGGATTGGTTCGGTGCGGGTGCCGGAGCTGTTCAGCCTGGAAAGCTATCCCAACGTGCATCACCTGGTCAGCAGCGTGACCGGCGAACTGGCCGAGGATCGCGATGCGCTGGATCTGATTGCCGGCAGTTTCCCCGGCGGCTCGATCACCGGCGCACCGAAGATCCGTGCGATGCAGATCATCGATGAACTGGAACCGACCCGGCGCGGTTTGTATTGCGGTTCGTTACTGTACCTGGACGTACGCGGCGAGATGGACAGCTCCATCGCGATTCGCAGTCTGTTGGTCAAGGATGGGCAAGTGTGTTGCTGGGGTGGCGGCGGGATCGTGGCCGATTCGGACTGGCAGGCGGAGTATCAGGAGTCGATTACCAAGGTCAGAATCCTCCTCGAAACCCTGCAAAACCTTTAAAAGCTTAAAAGCTTGAAAGCTTGAAAGCTTCGCGAGCAGGTTCGCTCCCACATTAGGAATGCATTTCCCTGTGGGAGCGAGCCTGCT
Organism: Pseudomonas sp. IT-93MI4; assembly: GCF_949767635.1. Classification (NCBI taxonomy): domain Bacteria; kingdom Pseudomonadati; phylum Pseudomonadota; class Gammaproteobacteria; order Pseudomonadales; family Pseudomonadaceae; genus Pseudomonas; species Pseudomonas sp. IT-93MI4. Next base: position 9,218 of record NZ_CATKPP010000001.1, on the reverse strand, counting down.
CGCGAAAGCGTCCTTCCAGACGACTACAAACTCAACGCTCTGTTAGAGGCTTTGAGGAATTCCTGCTTCAACTCGACAAACGTATGCACCGCCGGAAACTGCGGGAACTCGCGAATCACGTTGTCCGGCGCATGGAACAGAATCCCCGCATCCGCCTCACCCAGCATGCTCGTGTCGTTATACGAATCCCCCGCCGCAATCACCCGGTAGTACAGGCTCTTGAACGCCAGCACCGACTGACGCTTGGGATCTTTCTGACGCAATTGATAGCCGGTCACCCGCCCGCTGTCGTCCGTGATCAGGCGGTGGCAGAGCAAGGTCGGAAAGCCCAGTTGCCGCATCAGCGGCTGGGAAAATTCGTAGAAGGTGTCCGAGAGAATCACCACCTGAAAGCGCTCGCGCAGCCAGTCGACGAACTCCACCGCGCCGTCCAGCGGCTTGAGGGTGGCGATTACTTCCTGGATGTCCGAGAGCTTCAGGCCGTGCTCGTCGAGGATGCGCAGACGCTGCTTCATCAGCATGTCGTAATCGGAAATGTCCCGGGTGGTGGCCTTGAGGGATTCGATTCCGGTTTTTTCGGCGAAGGCGATCCAGATTTCCGGCACCAGTACCCCTTCAAGATCCAGGCAAGCAATTTCCACAAGACACTCCCGTTTGTAGTGATTATTGAGTCGAGCGAGCCCGAACTCTAGCGACTCCCCCGCGACCGCGCAACGCAGCGGGCGCCCCCTATCCCGCCGCTTTTTGTTACCATCGCCGCCATATAGAGCGCCCAGCGCCACCGACCTGTAGGAAGCCGCCCTGATGAGCCCAACGTTCGATGTCGTGGAACTCGCCACGACCTATGCCAACAAATCCGCCCAGGACATCCTGAAACTCGCGTTCGCCGAGTTCGGTGACGAGCTGTGGATATCTTTCAGTGGTGCCGAGGATGTGGTGCTGGTGGACATGGCCTGGAAGCTGAACAAGAACGTCAAGGTGTTCAGCCTCGACACCGGCCGCCTGCACCCGGAAACCTATCGCTTCATCGATCAGGTGCGCGAGCACTACAAGATCGATATCGAACTGGTGTCGCCGGACTACACGAAGCTGGAACCGTTCGTGAAGGAAAAAGGCCTGTTCAGTTTCTACAAGGACGGCCATGGCGAATGCTGCGGCATCCGCAAGATCGAACCGCTGCGCCGCAAACTGTCCGGCGTCAAAGCCTGGGCCACCGGCCAGCGCCGCGACCAGAGCCCGGGCACCCGCAGCGCCGTGGCGGTGCTGGAGATCGACACCGCCTTCTCCACGCCCGAACGCACCCTGTACAAGTTCAACCCGCTGGCACAGATGACCAGCGAAGAGATCTGGGGTTACATCCGCATGCTCGAACTGCCGTACAACAGCCTGCATGAACGCGGCTTCATCAGCATCGGCTGCGAACCGTGCACCCGCCCGGTGCTGCCGAACCAGCACGAGCGCGAAGGCCGCTGGTGGTGGGAAGAAGCGACGCAGAAAGAGTGCGGGCTGCATGCGGGGAATATCATCAGCAAGGCCTGATTTCCAATTCCAGTGACATCCTCTGTGGGAGCGAGCCTGCTCGCGAATGCGTAGTCTCAGTCGACATCTTCGTTGACTGATCCAACGCATTCGCGAGCAGGCTCGCTCCCACATTTTTCAATTGCGCCACCTTAAAAATGTGTACACACGAATGTCACCATCGGTGCCATTTATGTGTGCAATTTTTGCTTTCACGCCCTGAAAAGTTACATCCCTGCTGAATTCTCCTGCGCTCCGCCACTTTCGCAAAATCCCTCGCAAAAAATAAATACCTGTTCAATCGGTCAATTTATAACCAATTATTTTCAAACACTTAGCGCTCATCGATAACTTTTCGAAATGAGCACAGCGCTGCATAGATCGCTGACTGGCACAGATCTGGCTTTGGTGCATACATGTTTTGTATACAAAACTGCAAAACATCAATCCACACTTTCGATCCGCAAGCCTGAAGCGCCCTATCCCGTACAGGCTGCAGATGCCCCGTAACCAGTGATGTCTGCTGGCCGCGACGAAGATTTGTCGAGCCCTGAGCTCATGCACAGTCATCGCGGCCCCGCCCATCAGGAGCCTGCCGGAATGCGTACAAGTCTCTCCAACAACATCGCGCTGAATCTGCCCGCCTCTGCCCTCGACCAGCCATTGCCCAACGCGGGTCTGGCCGAACCGTTACAACTGAGCCCACGCCTGCACAACAGCGACCTGGCACCGACCCGGGCCGAAGGTCGGCGCTGGGGCAAATACAGCATCTTCGCCCTGTGGACCAACGATGTGCACAACATCGCCAATTACTCGTTCGCCATCGGGCTGTATGCGTTGGGCCTGGGGGGCTGGCAGATTCTGCTGTCGCTGGGGATCGGCGCGGCGCTGGTGTACTTCTTCATGAACCTGTCCGGCTACATGGGGCAGAAAACCGGGGTGCCGTTTCCGGTGATCAGCCGGATCAGTTTCGGCATCCACGGCGCACAGATTCCGGCGTTGATTCGCGCGGTGATCGCCATCGCCTGGTTCGGCATTCAGACGTATCTGGCGTCGGTGGTATTTCGTGTGCTGCTGACGGCGATTCATCCTGGCTTCGCCGATTACGACCACAACTCGATCCTCGGCCTATCGACGCTGGGCTGGGTGTGTTTCGTGGCGATCTGGTTCGTGCAACTGGCGATTCTCGCCTACGGCATGGAAATGGTTCGCCGTTACGAAGCGTTTGCCGGCCCGGTGATTCTGCTGACCGTCGCCGCCCTCGCCGCGTGGATGTACACCCAGGCCAACGCCACGATTGCCTGGTCGATCCGCGAACCGCTGAGCGGTGGCGAAATGTGGCGCAACATCTTTGCCGGCGGCGCCTTGTGGCTGGCGATCTACGGCACGCTGATCCTGAATTTCTGCGACTTCGCCCGTTCTTCGCCGTGCCGCAAGACCATCAAGGTCGGCAATTTCTGGGGCCTGCCGGTGAACATTCTGGTGTTCGCCGCTATCACCGTCCTGCTCTGCGGTGCGCAATTTCAGATCAACGGACGGATCATCGAAAGCCCGACCGAAATCATCGCCTCGATTCCCAATACGTTCTTTCTGGTGCTCGGTTGCCTGGCGTTCCTAATCGTCACCGTGGCGGTGAACATCATGGCCAACTTCGTCGCCCCGGCCTTCGTCCTCAGCAACCTGGCGCCGAAGTACCTGACCTTCCGCCGCGCCGGGCTGATCAGCGCGACCATCGCCGTGCTGATCCTGCCGTGGAACCTCTACAACAGCCCGCTGGTGATCGTGTACTTCCTCTCCGGCCTCGGCGCCCTGCTCGGCCCGCTGTACGGGGTGATCATGGTCGACTACTGGCTGATCCGCAGAGGCCGGATCAACGTCCCGCAGTTGTACAGCGAAGACCCCAACGGCGCCTATTACTACAGCCGTGGAGTGAATTTCCGCGCGGTGGCGGCGTTCATTCCGGCAGCGTTGATCGCCATCGTCCTGGCGCTGGTGCCGGGCTTCCACAGCATCTCGCCGTTCTCCTGGCTGGTGGGCGCCGGCATTGCCGCGATGCTCTACCTGATCATCGCCAAACGTCAGCCGCACTACGCCGACATCAGCGGCGAATCGATCGCCGTCGACAACGTCAGCCATTAACTTCCTCGCGGCCCGGATTTGGGCCGCTGAACTGCCCGCAATAAGGACTTCCCATGCGTATTCTTGTGGTCAACGTCAACACCACCGAATCCATCACCCAGGCCATCGCCCGCTCGGCGCAGGCCGTCGCGTCTCCCGGTACGGAGATCGTCGGCCTGACACCGTTCTTCGGCGCCGACTCGGTGGAAGGCAATTTCGAAAGTTACCTGGCGGCCATCGCCGTGATGGACCGGGTGATGTCCTACGATGAACCGTTCGACGCGGTGATTCAGGCCGGTTACGGCGAGCATGGTCGCGAAGGTTTGCAGGAACTGCTCAACGTGCCGGTGGTGGACATCACCGACGCCGCCGCCAGTACCGCGATGTTTCTCGGTCACGCCTATTCGGTGGTGACCACGCTGGATCGCACCGTGCCGCTGATCGAGGACCGGCTGAAACTCTCGGGCCTGTGGGATCGCTGTGCATCGGTGCGGGCCAGCGGCCTGGCGGTGCTGGAGCTGGAACACGAACCACAGCGCGCGCTGGAAGCCATCGTGCAACAAGCTGAACTGGCGGTGACTCAGGACAAGGCCGAGGTGATTTGCCTGGGTTGCGGCGGCATGGCCGGACTGGATGAGCAGATCCGCCGCCGCACCGGCGTGCCGGTGGTGGATGGCGTGACGGCGGCGGTGACCATCGCCGAATCGCTGGTGCGGCTGGGGTTGTCGACGTCCAAAGTGCGGACTTACGCGACGCCACGGCCAAAGCAGATCATTGGCTGGGCGGAGCGGTTTGCCCGGTAGACCGGGTTATCGCTCTTCGCGAGCAGGCTCGCTCCTACAGTGATCGGTGTTGCCCACAGATTTCGGGCACAACACTGTTCCTGTAGGAGTGAGCCTGCTCGCGATGGCCGCAACTCGGTCAAAAGCCAAACTCAGACAGCACTGAACCGCCGAGCCAACCCCCGCTCGGCAAACTGCTCAATCACAAAATCGACAAACGCCCGAGTCTTGCCCGGCAACAATTTATGCTCGGCATAGTAGATCGAAATGTTGCCGTCATCGATGTACCAGTCCGGCAGCACGCGTTGCAATGTGCCCGCCTCGAGATAACCCACGGCAAACGGCATGCTGACCAGCGCGATGCCCAGCCCTTGTGCTGCCGTAGCGCAGGCGGCTTCGGAGTCGCTCATGGTCATTCGCGTCTTGAGGGTCAAGGGCTGACAGAGCTGACTGCGGCCACTGATCAACTGCCAGGAGCGCACTCGACCGGTCTGCGGCGAACGAATCAGGATGCCATCGTGACGTTGCAGGTCATCAGGTTCGGCAATCGCTTCGTGCTTTTGCAGATAGTCAGCAGACGCCACCAACACGCGATGTGCGGGTGTCAACTTGCGTGCGACCACGCCTTGGGGCAATTCAAAGCCCCCGCCAATCGCCGCATCGAAACCCTGCCCTATCAAATCGACCTGACGGTTATCAAAATGCCAGTCAGGGTTGATCGCCGGAAACCGACGTAAAAACTCTTTCAGCAATGGCACGATGTACAAACGTCCGAATACCGTGCCCATGCTGACTTTCAACGTCCCCGCCGGCAGCCCCTCCACACTCGCCAGATTGGCCACCGCATTCTGAATCGTCGTCAGACTGCCACTGACCTGACTCAAAAACAGCTGGCCGGCCTCGGTCAGGGTCAGGCTGCGTGTACTACGCTGGAACAGCCGTACACCGAGCCGCACCTCGAGCTTCGCCACACTCTTGCCGACGGCGGCCGGGGTCAGGCTCAAGCGCCGGGCGGCCTCGGCAAAGCTGCCGACTTCGGCGCTGCGCACGAAGCATTCGATACTGCTGAAAGTTTCCATGATCGCCACTATAAACTTCTGGTTTACACAGACTATAGCAATCATGGTCTACACGGTTGTCGATGCGAGGCCGATACTCGGCTCCAACAACAAGGCACCCCGCCTTGAATTTTCTGGAGATCGAACATGACCACTCAACACCTCAGCGGCAAAGTCGCTCTGATTCAAGGCGGTTCTCGTGGTATCGGCGCCGCCATCGTCAAACGCCTGGCCGCCGAAGGCGCCGCTGTCGCATTCACCTACGTCAGCTCCACCGCCAAGGCCGAAGAGTTGCAGAACAGCATCACCGCCAGCGGCGGCAAAGCCTTGGCGATCAAGGCCGACAGCGCCGATGAAGCCGCAATCCGCAATGCTGTCAGCGCCACCGTCGAAGCCTTTGGCCGCCTGGATATTCTGGTGAACAACGCCGGCGTCCTGGCCATCGCGCCGCTGGAAGACTTCAAACTGGAAGACTTCGACCAGACCCTGGCGATCAACGTACGCAGCGTGTTCATCGCGTCTCAGGAAGCCGCTAAACACATGGGCGAAGGCTCGCGCATCGTCAACATCGGCAGCACCAACGCCGACCGCATGCCCTTTGGCGGTGGCGGGGTGTACGCGATGAGCAAATCGGCGCTGGTCGGCCTGACCAAAGGCCTGGCCCGTGATCTCGGCCCGCGCGGCATCACCATCAACAACGTGCAACCCGGCCCGGTCGACACTGACATGAACCCGGCCCATGGCGATTTCGCCGAGAGCCTGATCCCGCTGATGGCGGTGGGCCGTTACGGCACTGCTGATGAAATCGCCGGTTTCGTCGCTTATCTGGTCGGCCCGGAAGCCGGTTACATCACCGGTGCCAGCCTGACCATCGACGGTGGTTTTGGCGCCTGATTGCGCTGAATCCCGGATACAAAAAACGCCGCACCTCTTTGCAGAGGGCGGCGTTTTTTTATCGGCGCTTATCGGCAGATCAAGCCCACTCCAGCGCCGGCAAACCGCAGGCACTCGGGGTGAACGCCTTGAGCGTGCGCAGAATCCCGTCGGCATGCGCGTATTTTTCATCGGCCATGGCCGCGTCGGGAATCGCAATGGCAGTCATTCCCGCCGCTTTCGCGGCGGTGACGCCAAACGGCGAATCCTCGAACACCAGACAGTCTTCAGGCGCTACACCCAGACGCCGGGCGGCGGTGAGAAAGATGTCCGGCGCCGGTTTTGCTGCGCCAACTTCGGGGTCGTCGGCGGTGACGATGAAATCGAACAGGGCAAACCAGTCGCGGTGCAAGGTGGTTTTCTGGCCGAACGACTGCCGCGACGAACTGGTGCCCACGGCGATCGGAATGTTGTGCGCCTTGAGGTGGCGAATCAGCTCCTCCGCGCCGGGCATCGCCTGGGCCTTGGGAAAGCGTTCACGCATCAGCGGCTCGCGGATCAGCAGAAACTCTTCGGCGCTGATCGGCAGATCCAGCGCCTGCACCACGTAGTTCGCCAGGTCATTGGCGCCACGACCGATGATGTTCTGTTTAACACTCCAGTCGAAGGTCCGCCCGTAACGCTCGGCAATGAGCGAGGTGACCTCGGTGTAGATACCTTCGGTGTCCAGCAGCAAACCGTCCATGTCGAAAATCACGGCCTTGATCGGGCCAAACGTCTTCATCGGTGCATTCATCATCGGATCCGTTATCAAAAACATCCCGGGCGGCCCAGCCGGCGCCGCTACGCGGATCTGATTAATGGGTTCAGCAGCATAGCGAGGCCAGCGGACATTGAGCAACGGGCAATGTTTACGGGCGGTGGAAAGACTCGCTGATATTTAGCGAAATGCCCTACAGATAACGCCTACTTTCCCGACTTCTTTCCATGTTGATCCCCCGCAAAGTCCGCGCACCTCTTTCATGTGCGCGAGTGCTTGCGAATGTTCCAAACCGATCGGCTCCTGGCCCTGAACAACAGCATCGGCCTGCTGGTGGTTGCCGCCCTGAACCCGCAACACCCGGACTTCGAAACGCTGATCCGCGAGTTCCGCCTGTGCCTGAACGACTACGAGGCCTGGGCCGAGCAGTTCTGGACGGGAACCGCGCTGGATATCGAGCAGGTGTTCAAGGTCGGCGACGACGTGCACCTCAGCGCTCCGGTCAAATCCCGCCAGCCGATCCAGACCTCGGTGGTCATGTGCCCCGCCAGCGGCCCGTTGACTCTGGTGCACCTGTTCGAGGCAGTGCGCTTCGTACCGATCGGCAATACCCCGGTGATGCTGGAACCGGTGATCGGCGAAGTCGACGGGGTATTGAGTTTCGGTGAACCGCTGCGCCATACCATCGGCCCGAGCGGCATTCTGGAAGTGCGCGACTGCGACCGGGGCCAGCGTTATCGCATCACCTTCTTTCCTGATGTTTCCAGCGCCCATATCCAAGCGCTGTACGCCTCCTATGAAGAGATTCTGGACGGGCTGGAGGTCTGGCTTCGTCAGGAGTGGGACGGGTTTCAGCCGCTATGGGCGGAGTTTTCCGGCGCCGGTTTGGCTGATCGTTACCAGCAGTTGCAACAGGCCGACTGGCGCGGTTTCGAGAAAGCCCTGCACGACATCTGGGATGACGTTAAACAGCTGTTTGCCCTGCTCGCCGACCTGCAGGCCAACAGTGAAAAACTCCTGCAGTACTTGAGCGATGTCGAGTTGCAAGCGCTGCTCGACGCCTCCGGCGAGGCCATCGCCAATGGCTTGCTGATCCTCAGTGACGAGCCGTTGCTGTTTATCCATCTGGCAGCCTTCACCAGTTGGTTGAAGATGCTGCCGCCGCAGTACCTGGCGGAAGTGGTGGCCGAAGTCCGGGTCGAGTTGTTGATCAGCTTTTTGCTGATGCGCGTTTGCGGCGGCGTTGGCGTGCCCGTGCGACTGAGCAGCAAGGTGCTGAGCAAGATCAAGTCGCCCCGGGCGCGGCAATGGCTGGCAGCGTCGGCGTTGCGCCTGGGCGAGCTGACTTCCCCTGCAGATCTGAACAAGCATGCGGGTGCGCTGAAGCCGTTGATGGTCAATGCACGCAATGTGTCTTTGAAGCCGACACCAGCGATCCCTCTGAACATTCGCCAGGCCGACTCGGTCGTGCTGAGTGTGCCGAATCCGGCGCCGATGGCGCGGGAAAAGTCGCGGAACACCACCCGGATGGAGCGTCACGACCCCCGCGACGATGCTTCGAACCAGGCTAAAAACCCCAACGGCGACAGCGCCGATTGCGCACCGCTGACCTGCACCAACGGCTGTCCGGTGTCGATGGTTACCGGCGAGGAATTGCTGACCCTGACCGACGGCACGCTCGATGGCCTGCTGCCGTTCGAGTTCACCCGGTTGTACCGCACCAGCGCGGTGGAGATCGATGTCGGGCTGGGGTTTGGCTGGAGTCACTCGCTGGCGCATCGGCTGGAGTTCGATGGCGAGGCGGTGATCTGGGTCGATCACGAGAACCGCCGCACGCGGTTTCCGTTGCCCAGTGTGGAGCGGCCGGCGATTCACAACAGTCTGTCGCGGGCGGCGATTTTTCTCGGCGATGAGCCGGAGGAACTGATCCTCGCGCTGGCCGGGGATGCGGCGCGGTTTTATCACTTTCGTGCCGGGCGGCTGGTGGCGGTCAGTGATGCGTATGGCAATCGGCTGAGCGTTTCTCGCGATCAGCAGCAGCGGATTGTCCGGCTCGACAATGGCGCGGGCCGCTCGCTGTTGTTGCGCTATGACCGGGCGCATCTGGTC